>CAZZWM010000029.1:0-32893 GCA_964657945.1 uncultured Steroidobacteraceae bacterium | reverse complement strand
CCGATGGCAAAAGTACCCAGGTAAGGCTTCGCGTATCCGAACAGCCGCCGATAGATGGACCACCCGTCCGGCGCAAGCTTGGACGCCGCGGCGTCGTTCAAGGCGGCTTGTCCTCATGCACCGTGGCGATGTTCAGCTGCGAGAACCCCAGCTTGCCGGCGACGTCCATCGCGGTCACCACCGCTTGGTGCGTGCTGCGTCCGTCGGCTCGAATCGTGATGGGACCCCGCTCGGATCCCGCCTCCTTCACCAGGGCCGCGCGCAGCGTGTCGGGGCTGGCGTTGATCAAACTGCGTTCGTTGACGCGATAAGTGCCTTCGGCCGTCACGGTGATCACCAATGGCTCGCGCGTCCCGCGCGGCATCGGCTGGTCGCTGGACTGCGGCAATTGCACCTTGACGCGGCCTTCCTGATTGAAGGTGGTGGACACCATGAAGAAGATCAGCAATACCAACAGCACGTCGATCATGGAGATCAGATTGATCTCCGGGTCTTCGCGGTGACGCGGACGCAGGTTCATCGGTCCAGCGTCCCATTGCGCTCATCCAGAGCGTCAACCAGCTTCATCGCCTCCTTCTCCATGCGGATCACCAGGCGCTCGACTTTGCCGCGCAGGTAGCGGTAGGCAATCAGCGACGGGATGGCCACCGACAATCCTGCTGCCGTGGTGATCAAGGCCTCGCCGATGCCGCCGGACAGGGTGCGAGGATCGCCCAGGCCCTGAGCGGTGATGGCGTTGAAGGCATGAATGATGCCGGCCACGGTGCCGAGCAGTCCCAGCAACGGTGCAATGGCAGCGATGGTCCCCAGCGTGTTGAGAAAGCGCTCCAGCTCGTGCACGACGTGACGACCGCCGTCTTCGAGCCGCTCCATCATCAGCGCGCGCGACCGGTTGCGATTCGCCAGCCCGATGGCCAGCAGCTTGCCCAGGGGCGAGTTTTGCTCCAGCGCCAGCACCAGCTTGTCGGTCATCTGGTCCGCTTCTATCCAGTTCCAGACTTTTTGAGCCAAATCACGCGGGATTACCCGGCTGCTCTGTAAAGTCCAAAGCCGCTCCAAGATGATGGCCACAGCCGCGATGGAACATATGATGATCGGCCACATGAAGCCGCCGCCCGCGCGGATGATCTCCCACATTGCGTCCTCGTTTAAGTCAAATATGGACTGACGGCATGATACTTGAGGGCCGACTGTTCAGACAGCGCTTTCGCCACCCGCTTCAAGCCGTTGATTTACCACGCGGTCAGCTCCCTCGTGCATGCGTCACGAAATCGGCATAATGCCCCTTCGTGAAGTACAAAAAGACATCGATGCGCCGCTGGCTGAAGCGCATCACGCCGGATCGCCAGACGCTGGAAGCGCACTGGATGTTGCGACATTTTGCGGCGTTGTTCCTCGACCGTGCCTGCTGGACCTTCAACCGCCATGGCGTTACGCGCGCTTTCGCCCTGGGGTTGTTCATCGCATTCATTCCTCCCACCCCGCTGCTGCCGGTGCACCTGGTGTGCTGCGCACTGCTGGGAGTGTACTTTCGGCTCAACCTGCCGGTGCTGTTCACCACGGTGTTCGTCAGCAACCCGTTCACCTGGCTGCCGCAGATCGCCGGTTCACTCTGGGTCGGGGCCAAGCTGATGGGTCTGGATTTCATGCCCTTCATGCGCGAGATCCGGCACCAGACTTTTTGGAACAACGTCAGTGAACTGTGGCCGCCGCTGCTGCTGGGCGCCCTGGTGCTCGGCACCGTTGTGGGCTTGAGCGGCTATGTGCTCGCGCAATGCGTATGGCGTGCGCGAGTGATTCATCACCTGCGGCGCCGCAGGGCTCGATCACACGCCGCCGCTCCGCTCAACTAGCGCGCCCTCCGTCAGCGTCAACACCCGATCCAGCCGGGCAGCCAGGCGTTCATCGTGAGTGACGATCACCAGACTGGTGCCGAGTTCGCGATTCAATTCCAACATCAACTCGAAAACCTGCGCCGCGTTCCTGCCGTCCAAATTGCCGGTGGGTTCATCCGCCAACACCAGCTTCGGCCGCGTCACCAGTGCGCGCGCCACCGCTGCACGCTGGCGCTCGCCGCCCGACAGCTGCGAGGGACGATGCTCGAGGCGCGCGCCCAAACCGACCCGTTCCAGCAAGGCGCTCGCCTGTTGTTTCGCGTCCTTGGGCGATAAGCGCCGCACCAGCAGCGGCATCGCCACATTCTCCAGCGCCGTGAATTCGGGCAGCAGATGATGAAACTGATACACGAAGCCCACCGCGGTGTTGCGCAACCGGCCGCGCTCGGCGTCGTTCAATTCATTCATCGCCGAGCCGGCGATATCGACGGTGCCGCGCGTCGGCAGATCGAGACCTCCCAACAACTGCAGCAGCGTGGTCTTGCCCGATCCCGAAGCCCCGACGATGGCGATGCGTTCTCCGCCACAGACCTTGATGTGCGCGCCGCGCAAGACCTGCAGCGTCACGCCCCCCTGCACGAAGTCCTTGTAAAGGTCCACTCCCTCGAGCACGACAGCGTTTGAATTGGTCATGGGATACTCAGTCATTTCGCAGGGACTCGGCAGGCAACAAGCGCGCCGCGCGCACCGCCGGGTAAATGGTCGACATGCAGGCAAGCAAGAAGGCAAATCCGCAGATGCGCGCAACGTCGCTCACATGCACGCGCGCCGGCAAATCGCTCATGTAATAGACGCGCGCGTCCAGGAACTTGAACCCCAACACGTGCTCGAGGCCGTGCACCAAATCCTGCAAATTCACCGACACGATCACCCCCAGAAGCACGCCGCCCGCGATACCCAACAAGCCGATCAAACTGCCCTGCACCACGAATATCGACAACACGCTCTTCGGCGAGGAGCCGAAGGTGCGCAAGATGGCGATGTCGCGCCGCTTGGTTTTCACCACCATGACCATGGTCGAGACGATGTTGAAAGCTGCAACGGCCACCATCAGCGACAGGATCACGAACAAGATCCGCTTGGTGATGGCGATGGAGCGGAAGAAATTGACATGCTCTCCGGTCCAGTCCTGAACCTGCACGCCGCCGCCGATCGCCACCGCAGCATCATGCGCCATGCGCGGCGCCGCGTACATGTCGGCCAGACTCAGGCGGATGCCCGTCACATCATCGCCCATGCGCAACAACTTCGCCGCATCCGTCATGGACAGCAGCGCGATGCGCCGGTCGAATTCGTACATGCCGACCGACAGAATGCCGGCGACGGTGAAGGCGCGCATCCGCGGCAGCACGCCCAGCGGCGTCACATCTCCCTGCGCCACCAGCAGCACCACCCGATCGCCCACATGCACACCCAGTTCTTCCGCCAATGCCGAGCCGAGAATGGTGCGGTAGTCGCCGGGCGTCAGGTCGGCCAGCCGGCCGCTTTGCAGATGGGAATCCAAATCCACCACATGATCTTCTGCCTCCGGCACGATGCCGCGCAACAGCACGCCCGATGACTTCGTGCCGCGTATCATCATGCCCTGCTCCTCGATGTAGGGAGCGACCCCGTTGATCCCGGGGAATACCTTGAGCTTGTCGATGTCCGACCGCCAATGCGGCAGGCGCCCCTCGAGCCCGGAAATCGTGGCATGGGCGGTGAGACTCAAAATCCGCGTGCGCAGCACCTCCTCGAAGCCATTCATCACCGACAGCACCACGACCAACACCGCGACGCCCAGCGCCAGGCCGAAGATGGCGATGCCCGCGATCAAGGACACGAAGCCGCGGCGCGGCGCGGCGCGCAGGTAGCGCAGGCCGATGAATCCTTCGTACCAATGCCCCATCATTCGTACCGCAGAGCTTCGGCCGGCTGCGTTTGCGCCGCCTTGTAGGCCGGGTAAACGGTGGCGATGAAGGTCAACAGCAGGCCGGCCAGCGCAATGCGCACCACATCGCCCGGATGCAATTCACTGGGAATGCCTGACACGTAGTACACATCCGGATCCATGATGTGGAAGCCGAAATTGGTTTCGATGAACGGCACGATCACATCGACGTTCAATGCCAGAGCCAGACCCAGTCCCACGCCCAGCGCGGTGCCGATCCAACCGATCAACACTCCCTGCGTGATGAACACGCCGACGATGCCGCGCGGACTCAACCCCAAGGTGCGCAGGATGGCAATATCGGTGCGCTTGTCGTTCACCACCATCACCAGGGTCGCGACGATATTGAACACGGCCACCGCGACGATGAGCAGTAAAATGGTGCCGGTGGTGGTCTTCTCGATGCCGATCGCCCGAAAGTAGGCCTCGTTCTCCTCGGTCCAGTCACGCAAGGTGAGCCCCGGTCCCAAGCGCTTGGCGGCGACACGCGCAAGATAGGGCGCCTGCAATACATCATCGAAGCGCAGCCGGATGCCGGTGGGACCGTCCACGCCGCGCAATGCTTCGGCATCCGCCAGGTTGACCAGCGCCAGCACCCCGTCCTGCTCCTGCGAGCCGACCTCGAACGTGCCGACCACGGTGAATTCCTGCAGACGCGGCGTAAAGTTTTCCGAGCCGGAAGGCGAGGCGCCGGGGATCATCACGGTGACGCTGTCGCCCACCCCCACCTGCAGTTCATAGGCCAGTGCGCGTCCGAGAATCATGGCGTTGGAGCCCGGTCTCAGGTCGGTGAGTTTTCCTTCCCGCAGGGACTCGGAGATTTCCGATACCTGCGGTTCGACGGCGGGGTCGATGCCGCGCACGATGGCGCCGCTCATCGAGGGTTGGCGGCTGAGCATGGCATCGGTGTCGAGATACGGCGCCGCGCCGAGCAAGCCCTGCGACCCCTGCAGCTGCTCGATCCGCGCCCGCCAGTCGGGAATTGCAGCGCCCCCCGCGCTCAACGTGGCATGGGCCGACAAAGCCAGCAGTCGGCCGCGCAACTCGCTTTCGAAGCCGTTCATCACCGACAGCACCGTGATCAAGGCAGCGACCCCTACAGCCACCCCGAGGAGCGATACCCAGGTGATGAAAGAGACGAAAAAGCTGTGTTCGCGGGCCAGTGAGTAACGCAGGCCCACGAAGACTGGAAGGGGTTGAAACATGCGGGACGGGGAATTCCGGTATTTAGCAGTGCATTCAGAATGTTAATTCAGTCAAGTATTGATCCCTTCAGGCAGGTTATAGTTTCGCGGGGACCAAAGTATTCATAGGATATCGGTAACATATGAGGTACGCCATGAGGTATCGAATTCTGCTGCTGGCGACGGTGCTTGCCGGCGGCCTCGCGCAAGCCGAGGTCATCGCGGTCGACAGCGGCATTGCGGTCAAGCAATCCGACATTGCGACGCCGTCGCGCGGCATGTCCATGGAACAAGTGGCCGCCAAATTCGGCGAGCCTGCGACCAAAGTGCCTGCCGTAGGCAAGCCACCCATTTCCCGTTGGGAATATCCCGGCTTCATCGTCTATTTCGAGCACGAACACGTCATTCACGCCGTCGTCGCCGGATAAAAATCGCGTAACCCGCACAGGGTTCGCGTAAAATCAAACAACTCCAATGCCCACCGCGATTGATTTCGCGGCGGGCGTTTTTTTACTTTTTTTACTGCCAAAATGCCCCTAATCTCACCTACCCTGCCCCGCGGCGATCAACGCATCGTCCGCTGGGGAAAACTCTACGGATCAGCGCCCGCGCTGGCCATCGCCGAGGCGGTGGCCGGTGCCGCAGGCCCGCTCATCGTCATCGCGCCGAATACGCGCCAAGCGGAAACCTTGGCTGAGGAGATTCGTTTCTTTGCGCCGGCAGGCTTCCCCATCAGCGTATTCCCGGATCTGGAAACCCTACCCTACGACGGTTTCTCGGCGCACCCGGACATCACCTCGGCGCGTCTGGCGACATTGGCGCAATTGCCGCGCGCGCGACAGGGCGTGTGGCTGGTGGCCGTCGACACGCTCATGCAACGCTTGGCGCCACGCAGCTACGTCGAGGCTTATTCGCTCAAGGTGAACGTCGGGGAGAGCCTGGACCTCGAGGCTTTGCGGGCTCAACTCGCCCTCGCCGGTTACGCGGCGGTGACCCAGGTCGTCGCGCACGGCGAATTTGCGGTGCGCGGCTCGTTGATCGATGTGTTCCCGATGGGCTCCGACACGCCGTTTCGCATCGATTTGCTGGACCGGGATGTCGACAGCATTCGGCGCTTCGATGCGGACACCCAGCGCTCGCTCGATAAACTGGATCGCATCCAGCTGTTGCCGGCACGCGAGACACCCCTGAATCCGGAATCGGTGCGCGAGTTCCGGCGCCGCTACCGGCTGCGCTTCCCGGGCGATCTGTCCGAGCATGCCGTGTACCGCGACGTGAGTGCCGGCATGGCTCCGGGCGGCGCGGAGTTTTATCTGCCGCTGTTCTTCGAGCGCACCTCGCATTTGTTCGAGTACCTGCCGCCGAGCAGCGTGATCGTGGACATCAACGCGGCCTCGACGTCCGTGGCTGCGCTGTGGAATGGAATCGTCGAGCGCCATGAGCAGTTGCGCCACGACCGCCATCGACCCATTTTGGACCCGGCCGAGTTGTATTTGTCGCCCGATGATTTTCAACAGGTGTATGGCTCCTGGCCGAGGGTTGAATTGCAGAATTTCGCGTGGCCGCCCGAAACCCCTGGCGCGGTGCAAAATTTCGCGAGCGTGGCTCCCTCCGCGGTGCGCATCGACGCGCGCGCCGAGGCGCCGGCAGCGGAACTGATCGCGCACATCGGTTCGACCCGGGGTCAAATTCTATTGGCGGCCGAATCGGCCGGCCGCCGTGAACTGCTGTTGGATCTGCTGCGCGCCCGCGATGTGCAGCCCAAGGTCTTCGACAGCTTCGCCAGCTTCCTTGCCAGCGGCGCAGCACTGGGCATCACCGTGTCGGCCGCAGCCGCGGGCCTCAAGCTCGAAGCGCCGCCGCTGGAGATACTCACCGAGGCGCAGTTGTTCGGCGACCGCGCGCGGCAGGAGCGGCGCCGCCGCCGCGCCGAGCGCGACCCGGCGAAGATTCTCAAGGAACTCTCGGATCTGCGCATCGGCGCACCCGTGGTGCACGAATCCTACGGTGTCGGCCGCTATGCGGGGCTGCAGACCATGGATGTGGCCGGCTACACCGGCGAATTCCTGGTGGTCGAATACGCCGAGGGCGACAAGGTGTATGTGCCCGTGCAGGCACTTCACCTGGTGTCGCGCTACACCGGTGCGCCGGCGGAAACCGCGCCGCTGCACAAGCTGGGTGGTGATCAATGGCAGAAAGCGCGCCGCAGGGCCGCCCAACGCATTCGCGACGTGGCGGCTGAATTGCTCGACTTGTATTCGCGCCGCGCCGCCCGCCAAGGCAACCGCATGATTGCCGGGGAAGCCGAGTACCGCGCTTTCCAGGCCGGATTCCCGTTCGAGGAAACCGCCGATCAGGGCGCCGCCATCGAAGCCGTGATTGCCGACTTGGACTCCGATAAACCGATGGATCGGGTGATCTGCGGCGATGTCGGATTCGGCAAGACCGAAGTGGCGCTGCGGGCAGCCTTCGTGGCGGTGCAGGCCGGCAAACAGGTGGCAGTCCTGGTGCCGACCACACTCCTGGCGCAGCAGCACTACACCAATTTCGTGGATCGCTTCGCGGACTGGCCGGTGAAGGTCGAAAGTCTGTCGCGCTTCCGCAGCAACAAGGAGGCCGACGGGGTCATTGCCGGCGTTGCGGCCGGCACCGTGGATATCGTCATTGCGACGCAAAGGCTGCTGCAGGGCCGGGTGAAGTTCAAGGATCTGGGGTTGGTGGTCATCGATGAGGAACACCGCTTCGGCGTGCGCGACAAGGAGAAGCTGAAAGCGCTGCGCGCCGAAGTCGACGTGCTGACCCTCACCGCGACACCCATCCCGCGCACCTTGAACATGGCCATGGGCGGCCTGCGCGATCTGTCGCTGATCACCACTCCGCCCGCAGAGCGGCTGGCCGTGAAAACCTTCGTGCTGGAGTGGAACGAAACCGTGGTGCGCGAAGCGGCGCTGCGCGAAATCCGCCGCGGCGGCCAGATCTACTTCGTGCACAACACCATCGAAACCATCGAAAAGACCGCGCAGGCCATCCGCGAGCTGGTGCCCGAAGCCAATGTCGCCGTCGGTCACGGGCAGATGCGCGAGCGCGACCTCGAGCAATTGATGCTGGATTTCTATCACCGCCGCTTCAACGTGCTGGTGTGCACCACCATCATCGAAAGCGGCATCGACGTTCCCACGGCGAATACCATCATCATCGACCGCGCGGATCGGTTTGGCCTGGCGCAGATACATCAGCTGCGCGGCCGGGTCGGCCGCTCGCACCATCGCGCCTATGCCTACTTGATCACCCCGCCGCGCAAGGCGATGACGGCGGATGCCATCAAGCGCCTGGAGGCTTTGGAGTCGCTCGAGGAACTGGGCGCCGGCTTCACATTGGCGACCCACGATTTGGAGATTCGCGGCGCCGGCGAATTGCTCGGCGATGAACAGAGCGGCCAGATCGAGGAGATCGGCTACAACCTTTACATGGAATTGCTGGAGCGTGCGGTCGCCGCCTTGAAAGCCGGCAAGCAAGCCGATCTCGAGAAACCGGCCGATGCCGGTGCGGAAGTCGATCTACATGTGCCGGCGCTTATCCCCGAGGACTATGTTCCAGACGTGCATTTGCGCCTGGTTCTGTACAAGCGCATAGCCAGCACGCCCACGCGCGAGGAGCTCGACGAGCTCAAGGTGGAAATGATCGATCGCTTCGGGCCACTGCCGCCCTTCACCCAGTCGCTGTTCCGTGCCGCTCACCTCAAACTGCGCGCGGCGGCGCTCGGAATACGCAAGATCGATGCCGGCGCGGCGAACGGCTACATCATTTTCGAGCAAGAGAACAAGGTGGATCCAAAGCGGGTTCTGAAATTGATTCAGGCGAAGCCCAAGGAGTATCGGCTCGAGGGGCCCTTGAAGCTGCGCTTCGCTCACATTGCGCGCACCGAGGAGACCCTGTTCGCCCGGGTCGAGCAGCTGGTGGATCAGCTGAGCTGATCGACCAGCTTCAGGCGATTGCACCCAGAAAATCTCCCTTGCCGATTTCCACTCCGCCCTGGCGCAGCAGTGCATACACCATGCTGTCGTGAAAATAGAAATTCGGCAGCACGAAATCGGCAAGGTAGCTCCTGGCTGTGAACTTCCAGGATCCGTTGGGGAATTTGATTTCGATGGCGCGATCATCGTCGCCGCCGAGCTGCGCGGCGGTGATGGTCTTCAGAAAATCCAGCGTCTTGGCGATGCGCGCTTTCAGCTCGGGCAGCGTCGTCTCGTTGTCCTCGTGCTTGGGAGGCTCGACGCCGGCCAAGCGGCCCGCCGCGCCCTTCGCCGTATCGCAGGCGATTTGCACCTGGCGGCTCAAGGGGTGCATGTCCGGAAACAAACGCAATTGCGCCAGCGTGGTTGAATCGATTTTCTTCGCGGCCGCGTGTGCGATGGCCTTGTCCAAAATCGCGGACATGTTGGTCAATCCGCGGATCAAACAAGGAACCGAAAAGTCATACAAAGAAATTGCCATCGAAGTCTCCTAAAGCCGGTGTCGCCCGCACGGGGGCGTCACTGTAACCAAACATTGTTGCCATATCCACAATGCTGCCGATTTCAGAGGCCTGCGAAAGTCCGGATTGCGCGACATCCGGGCAGTGACCAAGCTGGCGAAATGAAGTTTTGAGTACGTTACCGAACGGTACATCCTGACCGCGCCGGGTAGTATCGCAGACGCATACAAAGGAACTTGATGCAACACTCACAGGCAACCCGTCACGGCGCCTCAAGCCTAGCTGGCTCGACCGAGCGCCCTTCATCCCCATCGCAGCGAGCCGAAATCTTCGGTGTCGCGCGATAGGAGGCTCGTGGCGAACACCAACCCCACCGGTGACGCCGTCGCGGGTGCGGCCCAGGTGCCGACACAGTCCGACCTCAAAGCGTCATTGCACCTGGCCAATGAACAACTGGCCGATCTGAGAGAAAAGCTGACGGAGGCCGTGGAAAAGGAGAGAAAACACCTTGCCCGAGAACTTCATGACGATGTGCAACAGATTCTTTTTGGCTTGAGTTTAAGTATGGCGGCCTCACGAGGGGATGTCGGGGGTCAGCTACCCGCAGATCAGATCAGCGGTTGGACGCTGGCCGTGCAGACTGCCATGGAGCATCTCCATGCACTCACCGTCGGGCTACGCAAGCCCGTGATCGATCATCAAGCGCTGCCCAGCGCGATGCGGTCGTACGTCGAGACACTGCCTCTGGCGCCAAATCAAAGAATCCTTTTCGAGACGGATGCAAAGATCGGGGCTTTGACCCCAAGCGTTGCAACCGCATGCTTTCGCATCCTTCAGGAAGCGTTGGGAAACGCCATAAAACACTCACGCGGAACGCTTCTGCTGGTCCGCCTGAGAAGTTCGGTGGATCGCTTGACCGTGTCGATTCGAGACGACGGCGTGGGTTTCGACGTCAGGGAAGCTCGCGCGCTAGCGGTTGGTGCGGGGAGCATTGGTTTGAGCAGTATGCGGGAACGCGCGAGGTCGGCCGGGGGACGCTTCGGCATACAGTCGGTCATCGGACATGGAACGAAGATCCACGCCTCATTTCCGCTTGGAACCGACTCCGCGCCATCACATCGGGCAGCATCGGCGGTATGACTAAAATCGCTCAGTGCCGGCATGTAGCGCGCGCCCGAGTCGCCAGACTCGACCAGCGTCAATCCGTCAAAGCCGTGCAGTCCTCATCCTTGCCGCGGCCCCGATCCACCAACACCAACTTGGAGTCTCCCTGCTGGATGCCGATCGATGGATGCGCCAGCGTGCCTTGTATCCTCAAGGGCGCCTTCAATCGCAGCACGCGCATGGACTTCGGCTCGCCGCGCAGCACCAGATCGAGAGCCTCGGTATCCATGCGGATCGAGCCTTCGCCATCGATGCGCACCGGTTCGGTGTCCAGCACCAGGCGTTGCACGGTGAAGATTCCGGCATGCGCCTGCAGATTCACCGCCGCGCATCGCACCTTGGTGTCGTTCCGGTTCTTTTCGAGCGCAAGTCCCAAGCCACGCAGATCCAAGCCGCTGAGTTCCGCCAGCGACGCGCGCATCGTGCCTTCGGGCAACAGCAGCGTCGCGCTGCCGTCGGCCGCCGCCGCCACCTGATGCAGCGATGCGCCGCGTCCGCTGATCTTCAGGCGTGCGCGGGCCACTCCCTCCAGCGGCGCATCGACACCCTTGTGCGGCCATAGTCCGAGCTGCAGATCGGTGATTGATAAATCCGCGTCGGCGAGCGGCGGATTCTGATTGGCGTCGATCTTGACCTTGCCGCTGAGCTTGCCGCCGAGAATGTCGCCGCTGATCGGCGCCGCCGTGGCGACGCCGTGTTCCAGCTGCAACTTGCCCGAAAAGTCTTGCAGCACCTGCCGGCCAACCTCCATGCGAAGGGCCTGCAGCTCCACCAGTGCATCGACGCGTCGCATTGCTTCGGGATTCACCGCCGCATTCGAGAGCAACAGAGGCCATGGATCGGTTTCACGTCCGGCCGCGCGCAACCCAAAATCGGCCAGACGCAGATCACGGGCCACGATTTTTGTGATCGAGCGCGTCCGGCCCGAGGCTACGTCTATCCCGACCGTGCCGGCCAGATCGCTCTGTCCGGTCAGCAGATGCAGGTTGGCGAAGCGGCTTTGGTTGGTGTCATGGGAATAGTGGCCGGTCATCCGATAGTGCCCGGTATTCACCAAGGCCACGCCGACGAGAAAATACAGGTCTTTCAGATCATCCCCAGCTGCCGCGAAATCCGCCTCGAGGAAATTGAAGTCAAAGGGCTGCGGCAGCGTGCCCTCCGCGCTGAGGCGGGAGCCGCTGGAGTTCTCTTCGAACGTGAAACGATAAGGATGATCGTGCGACGCGGACGGCAGCGGGTCGCCCGTCAATTCGAGGGTCATCGCATGGCCGTTCAACTGGCCGGCTGCGTGGAGTTGAAATCCAGCGGCGCCGTCCGGCTGCTTGGCATCCTCCGCAGAAACAGTGCCCTGGAAGCTCAGGTGTCGCTTCTGATCGTCCAGAGTCAGCATCGCATCGGCGGCGGATAGACTGGTGATCAGCGGCAGACCCTGACCAGTGGCCTTGTCCGGATCCCGCCTCTGCCAATTGGCGTGACCTGAGGCATCGCGGTACAAGGTTAGCTTGGCGCCCTCCAACCGCAGACTATCGATTCGCGCAGGGCGCCCCTTGCGCGGCAGCTCGAATATCAACGAGAGACGCTCGATGTGGGCGGTATCCCCGGAGGGCGTCCAGGGCGGATTGCCAATGGTCACCCCCTGCGCCGTGATGCGCGGGTGCATCGAAAAGAGATGCGCCTCGAGTGGTCCGGCCACCGTGATTCGGCGGCCTGTGGACCTCTCAACATAGCCCAACAGCACGCCGCGGAAATGACCCGCATCCACCCCTGCGATCAAGCCCGCAAATCCCAAGCCCATGACGCACAGCAGCGCGACGGCGCCGATGACAGCGTAGCGGATGATAGAACCCGGCATCGCCCATTAACGCATGAAACTGGCCGGACTTGCAGGCCTACCGGGCCGTATGCACCGCCTGTTTCGAGACTTCACGCGACTGCACGAACTGGAAGGCATACACCACGGCAGCCTTCA
Source organism: uncultured Steroidobacteraceae bacterium (assembly GCA_964657945.1). Classification (GTDB taxonomy): domain Bacteria; phylum Pseudomonadota; class Gammaproteobacteria; order Steroidobacterales; family Steroidobacteraceae; genus Bog-1198. Next base: position 20,277 of record CAZZWM010000029.1, on the reverse strand, counting down.
CGGCCGTTTCCACTGCAGCCCGCTCGTTGTTATCCTGGAAGAAGCGCAGATCCACCAGGTGGCGGATGTACCTCGGAGGAACGCGATTCAATGCGACGCAGGCGACATCGGCCAGCAGCTCAGCATCGCCGCCGATGGACGGGAACTTGCCCGCCATCGCCTGCACCATGTCGAAGACGGCCGTTTCATGCACGTTTTTGACGGATTCGAATTCGGACCGCATCGGCGCATTCTGCGTCGACCTCCCGGCCAAAACTGTGCGCGTGGTCGCGCCCGCGCAGCGTCTGATCTGCATCACTTCAAGTTTTTGCGGGTTTTTCTCGGATTCTGCACCCTGATGGCCGCAGGCCATGCACGGGCCGATCGAGCGGCAGCTCCCAGCCGCCCGCACATCAGCGCTTCGCCATTGTCGGCAATTGTGTCGCGCGGTTCGCGAGACTGGCAGCGATTCTCTGCACGGCCGGCAGGTTCGACCACAGACTGGCCTGCGGCAAGAATTCCACGCGTTTGCCCAGCGGCGTCGCCTCGTGCAGGCGCACCACGATACGGTGCACGCCGCTGAAGGTGATCACCTCGACCGCCGCGATATTGGAAAACAGCACCAGCACCATGTGCTTTCCCCGCGTCACCACCAAGTGCACATCCGCGTCGATCACTTCGTCGGCCAGCAGATGAAAGCGCGTGCGCCATAGCAGCAGGCCAAATGTCACGATCAGCAGATCCACGCCGACCAAGCTCGAGGCCGGCTGGCTCCACAGCCGGCCATCCAGCAGGAACGGTGAAAGCGCAAAAACCACCAGAGTGGCCATGCTCAACCAGATACCCCGCTTGAACAGCGCGGTGTTCTTGAAGGATATGACTTGCATCTACTGCGTCAGCGGGTGGCCCTTGGGAAGCTTGTGCGCATACCAGCTGGCAAGCCTGTGCCGGATGTTCTTTTCGTTCACTTGATCTTCGGGCATGGGCGCAATCAACTTGTCATGCACCAGCAGACGGTACACGTACAAAGCCTTGTCGCTGGCGGAGTCGGTGGGCTCGAATTCAACCGCACCGCGGCCCTCGGCGTATTTCACGCCTTCCAGCAGACCTGCCTTGAACAGTTCCGCCTCATGTTTGAGCTTCTTCATGGGCGCACTGTAGTGCGAGAGCTGGTGTCCCCGCAACGCATCCCTCATCGCCGCGAACGAGGCGCGGCCATAGAGTCCAAACCCATCCGAATACCGCCCGTCGCCTTTCCCGTCCCCTAGGTCTGCACACCCGCCATCATTCCCGGCAAGACCTCAGTACCATAAGTACAGCGCTCGGAGTTCCAGGTCAACGCCCATATCTGCCGCATCTGTAGACTAATTGCGCTGCCGCCGCTGCAAGGAAATGGTTGGCGCAGCTCCGACGGACCGAGCAATTCGCCTGACAATCATCACCGCCGCGGCATTTTCCTGGTCGATGGCCGGGCTGGCATCTCGCGGCGCTATGCAATCGATTGGCAGCAGGTCAAGGATGGCGCGACTTTCTCGGGCGACCCTCGGGATCGAAACGCTTACCATGGATACGGCAAACCGGTCTTCGCCGTCGCCGATGCGCGCGTGATCGCGGCGATCGACGGTCGGCCGGAAAATGTCCCGGGTCATTTCGAGAACTTTCATCCCGCCGTGCCCGTCACCATGGACAACGCGGGAGGCAACGCAATCACCCTGGACTTGGGCGGCGGGCAATTTGCGCACTACTTCCATTTGCAGCCCGGCAGTTTGCGGGTCAAGTCCGGAGATCGCGTGCATGCCGGGCAGCTACTGGCGCGCGTCGGCGCGTCGGGCGATGCGCGCGAGCCGCACCTTCACTTCGAGGTCACCACGTCGCCGAAGATGCTTGCCGGAGAAGGCGTGCCGTATCTCATCGACCATTTCGGGAGCGAGCAGTCCGACGGATCGGGCAAGCAACACCGTTTGGAGTTGCCTTTGGATCAAATGCGGGTTGATTTCATTAACTCTGGTTAATGCTGAAACAAACCGCCCTGGAAATGCGTCATCTCAAAGGAGAGCAATAAATCTATCGAGAAGCCACATGTTGAATTCGGCACGCAGGGGTTTGAGCTACGCGGCCATGCTGGTGATGCTGGCGGCGTCGGCAGCCGTCGCCGACAATGCGTCCGCCGGCGGTTCGGGAGATGCCGGTTGGCAGAAAGGCCACCCCAAACGCGTGCAGCAGAACCAGCGGCAGGCGAAGCACAGGCTTCCCCGGTAGCGGCTTTCATGCCGCTTGATTGCGGCCCGACTTCTTGGCCTGCTGCAGCTGCAGTTGCGCCTTCTGCATCAGGGTGGCGGGATTTTCAGCCGCCTCGGGGATGGAGGCGCAGACCCCGACGCTGATGCTGATGTAGCGCAACACGGCCGAACGCGGATGATGAATGCGCAAATCGCGCACCCGCTCTGCCATCTGTTGGCCTATCCGCAAGGCCTGCTCGGTGGTCAGTCCCGGCGCAAAGGCGATCAAGCTGCCGCCATCGATGCGTGCGGTCACATCGCTGGTGCGTCGTAGGCAGCCTGAGACCACGTGCGCCACGCGGCGAATGGTCGAATCCCCGGCTCCCCGTCCAAAGGTGGTGTTGTAGAGTTCCAGAGCATCGATATCCACCGCAAACACCGCAATGCTGCGTTGTTCGCGCTGCGCCACCGCCCAATCCCGTTTCAACAACTCTTCGAGATAGGGCAGCGTATACAAGCCGGTGAGGCGATCGTCGCGTACCGCCACGGCGGTGGGCATTTGTGCGCCGCTGAGGGAGTCCTTCGGCATCTTCGGATCCATGCGCAGGCGTTCGCCGGCGTCGCGGTGATGCCCGGCATAGTGCGTCACGCAGCCATCGGCGTGCTTCAGCGGCACCATCGTCATCTCGTTCCAGAACAAGGTTCCGTCTTTGCGGTAGTTGCGCAGCAGCACGCGGCAGCTTTCACCGCGGTTCATTGCATCGCGCAGCCGGTGACGGCCGTCCTGATCGCGGTCATCGGCCTGCAGCAGGCGCAGATTGCGTCCCAACAGTTCCGCGGAGCCATAACCGGTCAGGGCTTCGAATGCGGGGTTTACGTATAGGACCGGGTGATCGTTGCCGCGCGCATCGATCAACACGACTCCCTCGGTCATGGTTTCGACCAGGCGCCGGTACATGTCCGTATCAAATCCCGTCATGACTCCCCTCCGTCAACACCAAGGGCGGTGCTGCCGAAAGTTGCGCGATGTTCTCCACCGTCTGCTGCCACTGCCGATCCGCTCCCAAATTCATTGGCGCCTCCCCACGGGCGCGCATTCGTACCACCCTTGCCTGTGACGCCGGAGAGCCAACCTCGGCGCCGAAATGGCTCAGCACAGACTGTACCGCGTGTCTATCGTTGCAAATGGGCAGGACGTCGCAACCTGCTGCGAACGCCAGCTCGGCACGCTCAACTACCCCGCCGAAAGCCGCTGCGCCGGCCATGGTCAGGTCATCGGCGAACACGCAGCCATGGAAGCCTAAGTCGCGGCGCAGCACGCCGTCGATCCAGCGTTTGGAGAGGCTGGCGGGCAAGGAATCGACCGCAGGGAACACCACATGAGCCCCCATCACCCCCGCCAGATTGTTGGCAATGAGGGGTCGATAAGGCCGGATATCCGGCTCCAAGTCGACGAAATCGCGCTTATCCACAGGCAAAGCCACGTGGGAATCGGCAATCACCGCCCCGTGACCGGGAAAGTGCTTGGCCACCGCCGCCATCCCGGCGTCCCGCATCCCCACCATATAAGCCCCGGCGAGCGCCGAGACCGCATCCGGATCGGCATGGAAGGCCCGGTCGCCGATGATCTCGCTGACCCCGTACTCCAGGTCCAAGCAGGGGGCGAAGCTGTAGTCGACGCCCACCGCGCGTAATTCGCTTGCCATCAGCCAACCGACCGACTGGCTCAAGGCCAGCGCCTCGCGTCGATCCCGGTCGTAAAGCCGGCCGAGCAGCCGTGCCGGCGGTAGGCGCGTGAAGCCGTCACGAAAGCGCTGGACCCTGCCGCCTTCGTGATCGACGGCGATCAACAAATGCGGACTTCGCACCGCGCGGATGGCGGCGGTCAAGGCGCTGACCTGCGCGACGTCGCGATAATTGCGGGTAAACAGAATGACGCTGCCCACCATGGGGTGGCGCAGCACGCGCACGTCCTCGGGCGTCAATTCCAGTCCGGCAATGTCCACCATCAAGGGGCCCAAGCTCATGGCCGACCCTCGAACACGGCAATCGATTCGACATGCGTCGTATGCGGAAACATATCCATCACCCCTGCGCCGCTCAACGAGAAGCCAAGTTCGTTCACCAGGATTCCCGCATCGCGCGCCAAACTCCCCGGATGGCAGGAAATATACACGACCCGCCGCGGCTGCCAGGTCGGCATGCGGGTCAGCAGTTCGGCCGCGCCGGCGCGCGGCGGATCCAGCAACACCAGATCGAAGCGTTGCTGCGCCCAGGACCCGAACCTGGCCGGCTCGAAAAGATTCTCGACTGCAAAGTCCGCATTGCCGATTGCGTTGCGCCCTGCGTTGGCGCGAGCCTTGGCCACCAAGGCGGCATCGCCTTCCACGCCGGTGACCTGCAGCGCGCGCCGCGCCAAGGGCAGCGTGAAGTTGCCCAAGCCGCAGAACAAGTCGAGCACGCGATCGGTCTGGCCCGGCTGCAGCCGGGCGATGGCCGCATCCACCATCGAGACGTTGATGGCACGGTTCACCTGCACGAAATCCACCGGAACGAATTCCAAGGTGATCGCGCCGCCATCGACCGAATAGGTCAGGGGCGCGTAGTCCTCGCGCAGAGGCCGGATGCTGTCCAAGCCGCCGGTTTGCAGGAATATCTGCAGCCCGCGTTGCGTGCCGAATTCGGCGATCTTGCGCAGATCCTCGGGCGTCGGCGCCTGCATGAGGCGAAACACCAGGGCGATGGCGGTGTCTCCGGCCGCCAATTCCACCTGCGGCAGCTGCTCGCGAATGCTCAAAGTCTCCGTGAGCGCCGCCAATTCCTGCGGCAGCAGGGCCAGCGGTTCAAGCAGCACTTCGCAGCGTTTGATATCGGCCAAGTAGGGTTTCTCGCGCTCACGGAATCCGGCGAGCACGCGGCCCTTCTTGTGCACGTACTTGACGCCGAGCCGCGCGCGGCGACGATACCCCCACGCCGGCCCCCGCAATGGCGGCAACACCTGCCGGGGTTGCACTTTGCCGATGCGTTCCAAGTCCTCGAGCAATTGTTTCTGTTTTCCGGCCAGTTGCGCCTCACCCGACAAGTGCTGCAGCGAGCAGCCGCCGCAGATGTCGAAGTGCGCGCAGCGCGGCGTGACGCGATCCGGGGAAGCGCTCAAGACATCCACCATGCCCGCTTCGTCCATGGAACGGCGGCGCTTGTGCACGCGGAAGCGCACCCGCTCGCCGGGCAGCGCGCCGTCGATGAACACCGCCTTGCCGTTGAGTCGCGCGACACCCCGTCCGTCGTGCGTCAGGTCGACGACGTCGCCTTCCTGGATCTCTCCGGCGTTCAAGCCGCGGGCCACGCTGCCGCGAATTCCTTCAGATGCCCGGCCGTGGACTCATCCAACAGCGCACGCACCCGCGCAACCTCGTGCGCGTGTTCGGCCGCTCCCAAATGGCCCCGTACGAGTTCGAAGCGCAGATAAATCAGATAGGTATTGAGCACATCGGTTTCGCAGTAGGCGCGGATCTTGGCGAGACCGCCTTGCAGATAGGTCGGCCAGACGGCGGCGCCGTCCATGCCGAGTTTGCCGGGGAAACCCAGCAGCGAGGCGATGTCCTGCAGACTGGCGCGTCCGCGGCCCTGAAAGCCGGAGAGAATGTCCATCAAATCCATGTGGCGCCAATGGAAACGCGACAGATAGTTGCTGAATCTGAAACTCGAATCGTTCTCCCCCATTTCCCAGTAGCGCGCGGCAGGCACGCTGTGCAGCAGACTGCGGTAATGCAGCACCGGCAAGTCGAAGCCGGCGCCGTTCCACGACACCAGTTCCGGCGAGAATTTCTCCAAGCCGTCGAAGAAGCGCTCGATCAGAACTTTTTCGCCCGAATTCTCATCCCCCAGGCTCCAAACCTTGAGCGAATCGCGCGAGCGCATGACGACCGAAATGGCGACGATGCGCTGCTGCTCATGCGACAGAAATTCGGTGCCGGTTTCCTGCCGGCGCTTGGTGAACATGATCTGCGCCACATGTTCGTCCGAGAGGTCACGCAAGTCGTACAGGCGCCGGCCGAGCGCAATGTCGGGCACGGTCTCGATGTCGAACACCAGCGTGTTCATGTCCTCGAGCCGACCCGCGCATCGCGCATCAGCTGCTTCATGTCGCGCACCGCCTTTGCCAGTCCGTCGAACACGGCACGCGCGACGATCGAATGACCGATGTTCAGCTCGATGATTTCCGCAATGGCGGCGACCGGCTGGACGTTGTGATAGTTGAGGCCGTGCCCCGCATTGACGGTGAGGCCCGCCTCCGCCGCGTGTCTGGCCGCGGTGCGCAGGCGCTCGAACTCGCGCGCCCGCGCCGCACCGAGGGCCTCGGCATAGGCGCCGGTGTGCAACTCGACCACCGGCGCGCCGGCGCGCCGTGACGCGTCGATCTGCGACGGCTCCGGATCGATGAACAGCGACACGCGAATGCCGGCCGCACCCAGGGTTGACACCGCATCGGCAACCCGCGCGCCCAGGCCGGCGACGTCCAAGCCGCCCTCCGTGGTGATTTCCTGGCGCGACTCGGGCACCAGGCAGACATCCTGCGGCCGGACCTTTTGCGCGATGGCCACCATTTGCTCGGTCACCGCCATTTCCAGATTCATGCGCGTCTGCAGCGCTGCGCGCATCGCGAACACATCGCCATCCTGGATGTGGCGCCGGTCCTCGCGCAGGTGCAGCGTGATGCTGTCGGCTCCCGCCTCCTCCGCCATCAAGGCCGCCAGCAGGGGATCCGGGTAACTGATGCGGCGCGCCTGGCGCAGTGTCGCCACGTGATCGATGTTCACGCCCAGTGCGATGCCGGCATGCAGCGTGGGCTGATTCATGAAGCCGCCGGCGTGGCGGGTTGCAATTGACGCAAGGCCAGCATGACCTCGCGGGATTTGAGCAGGCGTCCATCCAGGCACACATCGATCGCCGCGCGCAGCAATCGTTTCGCATCCCGCAGCGAGCGGGCATCGCTGAAAATCTCGGCCTGCAAATCGGCCAGGGATTGCCCGTACACGGCGCCCGGTGCTTCCGCGACGCATGGCTGAGCGCCGCTTTCGAGCGCAAAGCGGTAATAACGATCCGCCTCGACCGGCTGCCCCTCGGAGGTCTGCGCCAGATCCAGGCCGTAGCCCAGGTCATTCAACAGGCGCTTCTCGAAGCGGCGCAGGGCCGCTTCCACGGCACCGCCCGCGCACAGCGATTCGATGCAAGCGGCGTAGGAGAAGAAGATCTCGGGGTGAGGGTCGCATCGCTCGGTCAGTTTGAGCAGCAACTCATTCAAATAGAAGCCGCTCATCAGCCGCTGCGCCGGCAAACCGGTGACCTGGCCGTCGACCTCGGCGGTGACCAGCTGACAGGCTTCGGATTTTCCCGACCAGGACAGCAGCAGGCGCTGGAACGGCCGCAATATTCCCTTGACCCTGGACTTCGGTCCGTTGGCGCCGCGCGCGAACAAGGTGAGGCGGCCATGCTCCGCCGTAAACACCTCGACGATCCGGCTGGTATCGCGGTAAGCGTACTGATGCAGTATGTAGCCGGGCGCGAGCCAAACACGCCGCGCCGGCGGGCGGCCCAGGGTCTTCACAACGTGTCGTATCCGAATTGGCGGAGTGCCATCTCGCTGTCAGCCCAATTTTCCTTCACTTTGACCCACAATTCCAGATGCACCGAGCGCTGCCACAGATCGTTCAATTCGATCCGCGCCAGCCGGCCGATCTCCTTCAGGCGCTCGCCGCCCTGGCCGATGACGATGGCCTTCTGACTGGCCCGCTCCACCCAGATGACGGCATTTATCATGATGCGATTGTCTTCATCGGCGAAGCGCTCGATTTGCACGTTGATGCCATAAGGCAATTCTTCGCGCAGCTTGAGCGTCAATTTCTCCCGCACGATCTCGGCCGCGTGAAACGGCTCATCCCGATCCGTGATCACATCGGCGGCAAACAGCGGCGGCGACAGGGGCAACCGGGAGCCGACCAGATCGACCAATCGCTCGAGGTTATCAGATTGCTGCGCCGAAATCGGGATGATGCCGGAGGCGGGCACCCGCTCGGCCATCTCCTCGAGAAATGGCAACAGCTTGTCTTTCGGGAACACCTGATCCACCTTGTTGACCACCAGGAACAGCGGCTGTTTCAGGCCGCGCACCCGCTCCCACACCCAGCTGTCTTCGTTGGTGAAGCGCATGGCCTCGATCACGAACAGGATGACGTCGGCATCCTGCGAGGAGGAAATGGCCACACGGTTCATGTACTGATTCATGACCCGGCGGGTCGATTCGTGCAGGCCCGGCGTATCCACCAGCACCAATTGCGCCTCGGGCCGGTTGACCAAACCCAGTATGCGGTGGCGCGTGGTTTGCGGCTTGGCGGTGACGATGGTGACCTTGCGCCCCACCAGCGCATTCACCAGCGTCGATTTGCCGACGTTGGGGCGGCCGACGATGGCCACGTGTCCGGCGCGAAACTTGAGCTCGCTCACGGCGATTTCCGCAATTCAGCGGGCAACAGTTCGAGCACTTTGGCCGCGGCCAGCTGCTCCGCGCGCCGGCGGCTGGCGCCCTCCGCGACCGCCATGGCACGGAACACCGGCACTTCGCAGGTCACGGTGAAGGACTGCGCATGCGGATCACCCGCCACCGCGGTCAACACATACACCGGCAGCGGCAGTCCGCGGGCCTGAAGTATCTCCTGCAGCCGCGTCTTCGGATCCTTCAATGCCTCGGCCGCAGGGAGCTCCGATATGCGCGGCAACATGAGCCGCGAGATGACCGCGAAAACCGAGTCGAAATTCGAATCGAGATAAATGGCGCCGAGCACAGCCTCCAGCGTGTCGGCCAGGATGGAGGCGCGCCGAAAGCCGCCCGACTTCATCTCTCCGGACCCGAGGCTCAGGTAGTCGCCCAGGCCCAATTCCAGCGCGATCCGCGCCAGGGTCTCGCCGCTGACCAGCGATGCACGCAGGCGCGACAGCGCTCCCTCATCGGCTTCGGGGTGGGCATCGTACAGCAGCCGCGCGACGCTGCAATTGAGAATGGAATCGCCGAGAAATTCCAGGCGCTCGTTATGGGCGGCGCCTGCGCTTCGATGCGTCAGCGCCGCTTGGCACAGGGCCGGCGTGATGAACACGTATCCGAATGAGCGTTCGACCCATGGCGCCAGGTCGTCCGACTTGCGCAATGGAATCACTTCACCTTCACGGTCTTATCGAAGTGCACCGACAGCGACACGTTGGCGATGTAGGGAACCGAGTCGTCATAGGCGACATGGATGGCGGCGCCCGAATCGTCCTTGGTGATTTCGATGTCTTTCAGATCAGGGGCGGAAGGATCGTCGATCTGCCAATGCTTTTCCAGGGTGCGCTTGATGTTGCCCGGATCGTTGGCAGCTCCCTGCAATTCCGTGGCGGTGGCGTCCATGATCTTGGAGACCTTCATGTAGTTCAGGTACACCGGAACCAAGCGGATGCCGGCGTAGCCGATGGCGCCGACCATCGCCAGCACGAACAGCAACCCGATGAATGTCATGCCCCGTTGGCGATTGCCCATAAAAGCCTCCCTAAATTGGCCTTATTCAATCCTATTGAAAATTCTTTTCCAGAGAGGTCCGTCACGAGTATCGAGATTGAGCCAGATTAACACGGCTTTTCCGACCAAATTGCCTTCTGGTACGTACCCTGGGGCATCCGGCTCGTCCAGCCAGCGGCTGTCCTTGCTGTTGTTGCGATTGTCGCCCATGAAGAAGTAATGCTTCTCCGGCACCAGCCACTCCCCCGGCTTCACCGATCCTTTGGAGAACATGATGGCGTGGCGCTTGGTGTCCAGCTGTTCGAAGGCCGTCGGCACGTCGGTGTAGGTCCATAGGTCCTGCTTCGGGCCCTGGTACTTCGGGCCCGGCTCCTGCGGCATGAGCTTGTCGTTCACATACAGATTGTTGTTCTCATCGACCCGGATCTTGTCGCCGGGCAGGCCGACCAGCCGTTTGATGTAATTCACCTTCGGATTCGGCGGCAGGCGGAACACGATCACATCGCCCCGCTTCGGGGTGCCGGTCGAGAAAATCAGGGTGTTGGCCACCGGCAGCCGCAGTCCATAGGAGTATTTGCTGACGAAGATGAAATCGCCGTCGAACAGCGTGGGCATCATCGAGTCGGACGGAATGCGAAATGGCTCGAACAGGAACGAACGGATCACCAGCACCAGGATGATGACCGGGAAGAATGAGCGCGCGTATTCCACCGCAAGCGGTTCGCGCACCCGCTCGGCCGGGGTACCGGCCGCGGCAGCCGTGCGCCGCCGCCGGCCCGCAAACAGCACGACGTCCGACAGCCAGATCAGACCGGATAACCCGCCGACCACCACCAACATCAGGCTGAAATCGACCGCCTCGTAGCGAAACAGGCGCCACAGCAAACCGATCGAGAAAGCCACCAAGGCGTAGCCGGCCAGCTTGGGCAACATGGGCTCCTCGGCGCCGCTGGCGCCGGGATCGCGGCCCGGACGAATGAACCATCCGTCGATCACGATCACCAGCACGCAAGCGGCCGCCGCACACAGCAGCGCCACGAAAACATGATCCGTCTCAGTCACGAAATACCCCCATCCTGGAACTCAAGTACTCTTTTTTCCCACGCGCAATACCGCCAGGAACGCCTCTTGCGGAATCTCCACCGAGCCGACCTGCTTCATGCGCTTCTTGCCGGCCTTCTGCTTCTCCAGCAGCTTGCGCTTACGCGTGATGTCGCCGCCGTAGCATTTGGCCAGCACGTTCTTGCGCATCGCCTTGACGCTGGCGCGCGCGATGATGTGGCTGCCGATGGCCGCCTGCACGGCAATATCGAACATCTGCCGTGGAATCAGCTCCTGCATCTTGTCGACCAGCTCGCGGCCGCGGTTGTATGAGTTGTCGCGATGCACGATCAGCGACAAGGCATCGACCGGATCGCCATTGATCAGCACATCGAGCTTCACCAGCGGCGCGGCCTGAAAGTGGCTGAACTCGTAGTCGAATGAGGCGTAGCCGCGGCTCGAGGACTTCAGACGGTCGAAGAAATCGAGCACCACCTCCGCCAGCGGCAACTGGTACTGCAACGACACCTGGCTGCCGAGGAACAGCATCTTCTTCTGCACGCCGCGCTTCTCGCTGCACAAGGTCAGCACGGCGCCCACATGATCGGGAGGCACCAGGATGTTGGCGGTGATGATGGGCTCGCGCAGTTCTTCGATGCGGTCCTGCGGCGGCAATTTCGACGGATTGTCGACATTCACGACCGACCCATCGGTGAGCAGCACCTCGTAGATCACCGTCGGCGCGCTGGTGATCAAATTCAGGCCATACTCGCGTTCGAGCCGCTCCTGCACGATATCCATGTGCAGCAGTCCGAGGAATCCGCAGCGAAATCCGAATCCCAGGGCGGTCGAGACTTCCGGCTCGTAGTGCAGCGCGGAGTCGTTCAACTTGAGCTTCTTCAGGGCGTCGCGGAATTGCTCGTAATCGTCCGAGCTGACCGGAAACAGCCCTGCGAACACGCGCGGCTGAACCTGCTTGAACCCGGCCAAGGGTTCCTTGGCCGGATTGGCCTCGAGCGTGATGGTGTCGCCCACCGGCGCGCCGTCGATCTCCTTGATGCCGGCGACGACGAAGCCGACCTCCCCGGTCTCCAACGATTCGCGCGTCACCGGCTTGGGCGAGAAGCGTCCCAGTTTGTCGATGTTGTGGCTGCGTCCGGTGGACATCACGCGGATTTTCTCGCCGGTGCGCAAGGCACCGTTCATGACCCGGACCAGAGACACCACCCCGACGTAGTTGTCGAACCAGGAATCGATGATCAAGGCCTGCAGCGGACCCTGCGGATCGCCCTTCGGCGCCGGGATGCGCTTGACCAGCTGTTCGAGCAGTTCCTGCACGCCAAGACCGGTCTTGGCGCTGACCAGCGCGGCATCTTCGGCCGGTATGCCGATGATCTCCTCGATTTCGTGGATCACTTTCGCGGGGTCCGCGGAAGGCAGGTCGATCTTGTTGATCACCGGCAGCACTTCCAGCCCCTGCTCCAATGCGGTGTAACAATTCGCGACGCTCTGGGCTTCCACCCCTTGAGCGGCGTCCACCACCAGCAAGGCGCCCTCGCACGCAGCAAGTGAACGCGACACTTCGTATGAGAAGTCGACGTGGCCCGGCGTATCGATGAAGTTCAGTTGATACAGTTCGCCGCTGGCGGAGGTGAATCCCAGCGTCACGCTCTGCGCCTTGATGGTGATGCCGCGCTCGCGCTCCAGATCCATCGAATCCAGCACCTGGGCCTGCATCTCGCGTGCATCCAGACCGCCGCATTCCTGGATGAATCGATCGGCAAGCGTCGACTTGCCGTGATCGACATGCGCGATGATGGAAAAGTTGCGGATATTCTTCATCTAAGGCCAGGAATGGGCAAACCAGCGATTATACCGGTCGGCGGTGGTGTGCGAGGGCCTTATGCAGTTCTTCCAGATCCAGGCGGCCATGGCAAACCAGCTCGCCGTCCAGCAGCAATACAGGGACTTTGTGGCCATAACGGCCTCGAGCGGCGGCATTCGCGTCGACGTCGGACACCTCGACACCGATTGCGGCTGCCTCGGGGATTGCCGCCAGTTCGCTCAGCATCTCGTCGCAGAGGCCGCAGCCGGCGCGTGAATACAGCAGGAATCCCCGCGCTGCGCTCGGCATGCGGCTACTGATTGGGTGCCTCGTTGCCGACCACTATCCTGACGGAATGGGCGATCACTTCGACGGTCTGCGCCGGCACTTCGCCGACCGCCGTGACCTGATGGCCTTGAATCACGGTGGAAAACGCATAGCCCGACCCTACGCGCGCCAAGCCCTGCATGGGAGCGTCCTGCGGCGCGCCGCTCAACCCACCGCCTTGGGCCTGGGCTTGGGCCGGGTCCCGTTCCGCCTCGACGAACACCGACACCGTTGCCAATCCATCGGAATAAACCAGATGGCTGGCCGGAACCGACGCGCCGCCCAGGGTTTGCGCGCCCTGTACGGTCAAATGAAAGCCGGGCGGCAACTCGGCGGCGCGATACGCCGACAGCGCGGCCGACGCGGTGTCGCGCGCGGGCCCCTGCCGTACCCAGCGCATGCCCTCCGTGCGCACCGCGGGCTGCAGTTCGCTGTCCGGAATATTCTCCGGCATATCCAGGCGCGCAAAGAAAATCTGCTCGATCACCTGGCCGCGTGAATCGCACAGCTGGGTCTTCAACGGCATGGCGGTCTTCTCATCCAGCCACAGGCGGTAGCCGAAGCGGAATTGATCCTTGGGGTTCACGGCGATGACGCGCGCGGCCCGGCCCAGCACGTGGGTCGCCGGCAAGGCTTCGATCCGGTAGAAATCGTTCACTGCCGCGCCGAATTGCGGCAACGATCCCAGGAATGGGCCGTGATCCTGGCGCGGCTCCACCAGCACGGTGTGCTGATCCGGGAGATAACAAGTGAGTTCGTCGTTGTTGCGGACGAATTCGCGGCCCGAGCCGTCCAGCGATTGCAGACGTTCGGTCACCCGTCCGCCGCGCACCCGATGCACGATGCGCATGGTTTCGACGCGCCCCTCGCTCAAGTGGAAGAAGGTGCCATCGTAATTGCGCGTCGCCAGCGCCTGATTCATCTTCTCCAGCCATTCGCGCGGGTCATCCGCGCCGAAGCAACAGAGCGGCAAACCAGTCAGGAGAGCCCCGACCACGGCGCATGGTGCCAACCAGTTGGCGCGATGGCGCGGCGACAGGGTCATTGCGCAGCGTGTGTGGCCGGAGGTGGGGACACGTCGGCCGGTGGCGCATCATCCTCGATCAACAGGTCTGCCAAAACGCCGCGTTGCCCCAGGCCGGAAGAATACTTGCTGTGGGCGAACACATAATTGGTCAGGCGCGCCGGCGCCATGGCCGAGGCGCCATCCGCGGTTGCCGGCACGGTATAGGAAAGCGCTTCGTGATTCTGGGCCGTGAGCGCGGCAGGAGGGGCGTTGAGGCCGGAATCCGCCACCGGCATGCCGGGCGCCACCTTGACGATGGCGGCGGGCTGCACCTGCGCGATGCTGGGGGAACCGGCGCGTTGTTGCAGGGCGACGATGGCAACCGCGGCGACGCCCGCCGCCACGCCGACGCCTGCCAGAGGACGCCACCAGCGGGGACGCTTCGCGCTCTGCGGCGGCGCGGCCGCCGGCATCGGTTCGCCATCGATGGAACGATTGACCCGCGAAGCGAAGCTCTTGCTCAACACGCCGGGGCTGGTGCCGCGCAGAGCCTCGCCGATCAGGGCATAGCGGCCGAAGCTTTCGCGCAGCTCCGCGTCCCGGGTCAGACGCTTCAACAACAGTTCGGTCTCGGTGTTGGGCAGCTCACCGTCGAGAAATGCCGAAACTTGTTCACGAATTTGTTCGCTCATGTGTCCTCGGGTCGGCCCAGGCCGCCATCAAAAATGGGTCTCAGCTTCTTGTCAATCGCCTCGCGCGCCCGAAAGATTCTCGAGCGCACCGTGCCCACCGGGCAATCCATGGTCTGCGCGATGTCTTCGTAACTCAGTCCTTCCAATTCGCGCAACACGATGGCGGTGCGCAGGTCCTCGGGCAGATTCTCGATCGCGCGATTCACCGTATCGCGAATCTCCTCGGTCAACAGCAAGCCCTCAGGCGTTTCCGACTCGGCCAGCCGCGCGTGCAAATCGTATTGCTCCGGGTCCTGCAAATCCAAATCGTAATCCATCGGTCGCCGCTTGGTCGCCACCAGCGCGTTCTTCGCCGTATTGATCGCGATTCTGTAAAGCCAGGTGTAAAAGGCGCTGTCGCCGCGGAACGAGTGCAGGGCGCGGAACGCCTTGACGAAGGCCTCCTGGGCGATATCTTCAGCTTCAGTTGCATCGTGCACGTAACGCATGATCAGCTTCAGCACCTTGTGCTGGTATCGCAGGACCAATAAATCGAACGCCGCGCGCTCGCCGCGCTGAACCCGCTCTACCAGCTTGAGGTCACTTTCTTCGACGCTCATCGGTGATCCCAAACCGGCAGGCATATGAGCCAGCCTGTCGCGATAGACCGACCGGCCGGGGAAAAGTTCGACAATTCCCTCGGCAGGACCATTAAACGTGAGGTTGCGCACACAGGCGGATTCTAGCAGCGGCTTCAGACCGCGTTATCGCTCGCCGCCGTGAGTGGTTATATGTTCGACCAGCGCCTTCAGATGGGCCGGCGCCGGGATGGAGCCTAAGCAATAGCCGTAGATCACCGGATCCTGCGCCTCGAGCAGACCGAGAAAGGCGGCACGCTCGCCGGGGGGCGCGCTCGGCCAGCGGGTGTCCACATACCTTTCCAGCAAGACATCCAGTTCCTTCATGCCGCGGCGGCAACGCCAGCGCAATTGACCCGGTTGCAGCGAGTCCATGCTCAGTGGCGTCGATGGGCCATCAGCTGCTTGATTTCGGCGATGGCCTTTGCCGGATTCAGATCCTTGGGGCAGGCTTCGGTGCAGTTCATGATGGTGTGGCAGCGGTACAGACGAAACGGGTCTTCGAGATTGTCCAGGCGCTCGCCGACGGCCTCGTCGCGGCTGTCGACGATCCAGCGATAGGCCGCCAGCAGCGCCGCGGGTCCCAGGTAGCGGTCGCTGTTCCACCAATAGCTGGGACAGCTGGTCGAACAGCAGGCGCACAAGATGCAGGCGGAGGGACGATCGACCTTTTCCTGGTCTTCCTTCGATTGCAGACGCTCGCCGTCCGGAGGCGCCGGCGTGCGAGTCTGCAGCCAGGGCTTGATCGAAGCGTATTGCGCATAGAAATTGGTGAGGTCCGGCACCAGGTCCTTGATCACCGGCATGTGCGGCAAGGGGTAGATCTTGATGTCGCCCTTCGCATCGGAACACGCGCTGATGCAGGCCAACCCGTTCTTGCCATCGATGTTCATGGCGCAGGAACCGCAGATACCCTCGCGGCAGGAGCGGCGGAAACTCAAGGTCGAATCCACCTCATTCTTGATCTTGATCAAAGCGTCCAACACCATCGGCCCGCAATTTTCCATGTCCACCTCATAGGTGTCGATGCGCGGGTTTTCGTTCGAATCGGGATCGAAACGATAGATCTTGAACACCCGCACATTCTTCGACCCGGCGGGCGCCTTGTGCACATGCCCGTCCCTGCGGATCCGCGAATTCGGCGGCAACCTGAACTCAGCCATCGATGCTCCTCAGTAGGTCCTCGCCTTCGGCGGGATGGATTCGACCTCATCGGTCAGTGTGTTCAAATGCACCGGCCGGTACTCGAATCGCGTGTTGCCGGAGGCGTCGACCCAGCACAGCGTGTGCTTCATCCAGTTCTGATCGTCGCGATTGGGGAAATCTTCGCGTGCCTGTGCACCGCGGCTCTCCTTGCGGTTTTCCGCCGAGTGCATGGTCGCAACCGCCTGCCCGAGCAAGTTGTCCAGCTCCAGGGTTTCGATCAGGTCGGTGTTCCAGATCAAGGACCGGTCGCTGACCTTGACCTCGGCGAAACTCGCAAACACTTCCGACAGCTTGCGCCGCCCATCGGCCAGGGTATCGGCGGTGCGAAACACGGCCGCATCGCTCTGCATCACCTTTTGCATGTCGAGGCGGATGTCCGCCGTCGGCCGCGAGCCTTTGGCATTGCGCAATTTATCCAGGCGCTCGATGGCGGGCGCGGATGAATCGGCGCGCAAGGCCCGATGCGAGGTGTTGGGTTTCAACACCCGGGCGCAATGCCGCGCCGCTTCGCGGCCGAACACCACCAGATCCAGCAATGAGTTCGAGCCCAGCCGGTTCGCGCCATGCACGGACACACAGGCCGCTTCGCCCGCCGCCATCAGCCCCGGCACCAGCGCCTCGCTGCCGTTGATGCGGGTCACCGCTTCGCCATGCACGGTGCATGGAATGCCGCCCATGTTGTAGTGCACGGTGGGCAGCACCGGGATCGGTTCCTTGTTCACATCCACGCCGGCGAAAATGCGCGCGGTTTCGGCAATGCCCGGCAGACGCTCCTTGATGACGGCAGGACCCAGGTGTTCCAGATGCAGATCGATGTGATCCTTGAGCTTGCCCACGCCGCGGCCTTCGCGAATTTCCACGGTCATCGAGCGGCTGACCACATCGCGCGAAGCCAGGTCCTTGGCGTTCGGCGCGTATCGCTCCATGAAGCGTTCGCCATTGCCATTGGTCAGATAACCGCCCTCCCCGCGCGAACCCTCGGTGATCAGACAGCCGGCGGCGTAGATGCCGGTGGGATGGAACTGCACGAACTCCATGTCCTGCAGCGGCAGCCCGGCGCGCAGCGCCATGCCGCCGCCATCGCCGGTGCAGGTGTGCGCCGAGGTGCATGAGAACCAGGCGCGTCCATAGCCGCCGGTCGCCAGGATGGTGTTGTGCGCGCGGAAGCGGTGCAGAGTGCCGTCCGACATATCCAGCGCGATCACGCCGCGGCATTCGCCATTTTCCATGATCAAATCGAGCGCAAAATACTCGATGAAGAAGGTGGCCTCGTGCTTCAGCGACTGCTGATACAGGGTGTGCAGCATGGCATGCCCGGTGCGATCCGCCGCGGCGCATGTGCGCTGCGCAATGCCGTTGCCGTAATGCGTGGTCATGCCGCCGAATGGCCGCTGATAGATGCGGCCATCGTCGGTGCGCGAAAACGGCACGCCGTAGTGCTCCAGTTCGATGACAGCCGCGGGCGCCTCCTTGCACATGAACTCGATGGCATCCTGATCGCCCAGCCAGTCGGAGCCCTTGACGGTGTCGTACATATGCCAGCGCCAGTCATCGGCGCCCATGTTGCCGAGCGCCGCCGAGATGCCGCCTTGAGCCGCGACGGTATGACTGCGGGTGGGGAATACCTTGGTGAGGCAAGCGGTCGACAGACCGGCCTCTGCCAATCCGAAAGTTGCGCGCAATCCGGCGCCGCCTGCGCCCACCACCACCACATCGTAGGTATGGTCGGTAAACTTGTAATCACTCATAGGCGCGGGAATCCGAGCGCCACGCGCAGGATGGCGAACATGCCGATCCCCGCGCACAGCACGTAAAGGAATTTCAAGGTCGTCAACGTCAGCACCTTCATGCCGGTGGTATGAACATAGTCTTCGACGATCACCGTGGTGCCCAAATAAGAGTGATAGGCGGTGACGGCCACCAACAGCAGTGCCAGGAATCCGCAGAGGGGCACCGACAACCAGGTGCGCACCGTGTCGTAGTCCAGGGCGGGCAATGAGATCAAGGAGACCACCAGCCACAGAGTGAGCGGGATCAACGCAACGGCCGTGACCCGCTGCGACCACCAATGTGCCGTGCCCTGTTTGGCGGACCCCAGTCCCTCCACCCGGCTCAATGGGCTGCGCAGGCTCATGACGAATGGCTCCACATCCAGCCCCAGGTGCCCGCCGTCAGCACCAGGGCACCGAAGACCGCGAACCAGCCGCTCAAGTGGCGCTGGGTTTTTTCGAATCCGCGCCCGGCATCCCAAAACAGATGGCGCACGCCATTCAACAAGTGAAAGTAAAAGGCGAAGCTCCAGCCGACGAGAAAAAAGATGCCGATCGGACTGCTCAGCAGCCGCGTCGCGCCGGCATAGCTTTGCGGACCGGCGGCGATGGCCCGCAGCCAATAAGTCAGGACCAGCAAGCCGACCGCCAGGGCGGCTCCGGTGATTCGGTGCAAGATCGACAGCGTGTTGCCGATTTGCCAGCGATAAATCAGCAAATGTGGCGAGGTGGGCCGGGGGCGTGCGGGCATGGGATCCTACTTAGAAATCAATGCAGCGGCCCTTCAATTCCCAATCTCCGTAACGGGTTGGCTCCGGACCTTCGCGGCCACCCACTTCACGGGGCTTCTGTTCGGCGGCGGGACGCGGCGCTTCGGTGGTCGGCGCAGCTTCGGGCGGTGCAGCTTCGCTGGCATACTTAACTTCGGAAATCGGCGTCACGGGTGAATTTTGCCAGAAATCGCGTCCGCTTACCTGATGCATTGGGGGTTGACTTCATGGGCGGCGCACCCACTGATAGCCGCATGACCAGTTCCGCCGCTCCGGCCTCCGGACGTCTTTCGCATCTTGGAATCCTGCGATTTTCTGGGCCCGATGCACTGAAATTCCTGCAAGGACAAATCTCCAACGATACGAACCGTCTGGCGGATGGCAGCTCTTTGTTTGCCGCATATTCAAGTCCTCAAGGTCGCGTGCTGGCGCTCATATATCTACTGCCGCACTCCAGTGGCATCGCCGGCATCGTGCCGCGAGAGCTGCTCGCCTCGACCTTGGAACGCCTGAAAAAGTTCGTGCTGCGGGCAAAGGTGAAAATCGAAGATGCCGGTGACGATTGGGTGGTCGCCGGGTGCAACAGCGAGGCGGCCCTGCGCAACTTGGGGTTACCGATACCCGACGCGCCTGGACGTTACGTCGAGCACAATGGCATCGGTGTCGCTGCGGTAGGCACAGAGCATCGCTACTGGGTGATCGGCCCCGCCTCCGCTGCAGCGCTTGCGGCGCCAACCCCCGGCAGCCCCGCCGCCGCGCAAGTCGAGCGCGATTGGCGGCTCGCCGATATTCACGCCGGCTTGCCGCAGGTGTACTCGAGTACCAGCGAAATCTTCGTGGCGCAAATGCTGAATTTGGATCTGCTCGATGGCATCAGCTTCACCAAGGGCTGTTACACCGGTCAGGAAATCATCGCTCGCACCCAGCATCTGGGGCGGATCAAGCGCCGGCTTTTCCGGCTCGGGTTGCCTGACGGCGATTGGCGGGTGGGCCAGCCTTTGCAACTGACGGACGGTCGGCAGGGACGCATCGTCGAAGTCATCGCCACGGGCGCAGGGGCCGAAGCCCTGGCGGTCCTCAATCTGGAACCCGGCGCGGATGCCGAGACGCCGCCCAGCTCGGCGGTCACCGCCACACTGTTGCCGCTGCCCTACGCGCCCGCTTCGCAGCCGAGCCCCTGACCTACAGGTCAACGATCTCCACGGTCTCCGCCGGCAGCGGCTCGCCCAGGAAAATGCTGCCCACACGCGCAAAGCGCGCGGCCCCATCGGTCGCCA
>CAZZWM010000028.1:30159-33200 GCA_964657945.1 uncultured Steroidobacteraceae bacterium | reverse complement strand
CAGCGCCGCGCCAGCCCCGCGCCCGGCGCCAGCGCCGCGCCACTCCAAACACTCGAGGCTAGGTCATTTCAGATACTTGTCGAACCAGGCCAAGGTCCGCTGCATGGCGTCGGCGAGATTCTCCGGATCGCGCAAGCCATGGCCTTCGCCGGGATAGATCATCACCGAGGTGGGCACGTTCATGGCCTTCATGGCGTGCCAGAATTCCTGGGTCTGCGGCGCAGGGCACTCGATGTCGCGCTCGCCGACATAGGCGAAAGTCGGTGTTTTCACGTTGTGTATGAAGTTGATGGCCGAGGACTTGGCGTAAATGGCCGGATCTTCATAAACAGAGGCGCCGAAGAACGGAATCATCCAGGCGTCGATGCCGTTCTCGCCATAGTAGGACAGCCAATCACTGATGCCTGCCGCCGCGACCGCCGCCTTGAAGCGATTCGTCTGCGTGACTGCCCACATGGTCATGAAACCGCCGTAGCTGCCGCCGGTCAACCCGAGTCGCGTCGTATCGATGGGCGCAGCTTTGGCGGCTGCGTCCACACCGGTCAGGATGTCGCGCAAATCTCCATAGCCAAAGTCGCGCACATTGCCCTGGGTGAATTTTTCGCCCTGACCGAAGCTGCCGCGCGGGTTGGGAAGAAAAATCGCGTAGCCGCGGTCCAGCATGGCGGTGAAAGTGCCGGGACCGATGTAGGTCGGAGTGACCGCTGCGGCCGGACCGCCGTGCACTTGGACGATCATCGGCAACTTGCCTTGCCCTTGCAGCGGCAACAGCAACCAGCCCTGCACGTCGAAGCCGTCATTCTTCCACCACACGCTTTGAACGCGCGCGGGCGCACTCATGCCGGCATTGGTTGCGGTGATATTGCGCCAATGACCGATGACACCCACTTCGATCTCGGGCGGCAGGGTGAAGGACTCGTGCACGTCGGCAGTCACCGAGGACGGACAGGCGGTGGAAATTCCGTCCTCGCGGTCGCCAAAGGATTCGGCGCCGCTCCACAGCACCCTGACTTTGGCCGGCTGGCGGCCATTGCCGAGATCCACGAATTGCATTTGGTCACCCGCCAGCAATTCGGCCTGCAGTTTGCCGTCGCAGCGCCAGGCCAGTGAGTTGGCGGATGCCTTCATGTCGGGCGTGAGATTGATGGCCGTTCCGCCGTCCAGATTCAGCGCGTAGACATCGCCGCCGGTCGATCCGAAATCACTCATGATTCCCGCCACGAAAGCCACTGTCGAGCCATCATGAGACACCTTGGGCACGGCCAGTTGCTGCCGGTTGTCGATGGGCGTGTAGATCACCCTGGCAGGACCATTCTCCGGAAACGCATAGAGCTTCGCGGTCCACCAGTTGTTGTCGCCATCGCCGGGCGCGGCGGTGCCTACGAAGCCCTTGCCGCCCACACGCCAGTCGTATTCATAGACGAACAAATCCGGCGGCGACATCCAGGTGAGCGCGCCATCGGCAAGCACCGCAATGCGTTGTTCGGCCGGGGCCGCATCGAGATCGCCGGCCACCGGCGCACCCGCCTCCGTGGCGCCGACTTCCTTTTTCGCATCTTTGATGGCCAACATCGCCAGGCGGCCATCCGGCATGTAGCGCAGGTTTTCGATGGTGCCATTGAATTCCAGCAACTTGGTGAGGCCGGCGCCGTCGGGTGCGACGCTGTAGATCGAACGCGAATGGCTGCCGGGGGTGCGCAGCGTGAAGCTCAGGTGCTTGCCATCGGGACTCCAGGTCGGCGAGCCGGGCCAGCACTGCACGACACGGCCGCAGGGCATGCTGATTGTGCTCGCCGCGCCGGTCCTGACGCTGCGGATCACCAGATCCCGCACGGTGGGCGTGCCGCCGCTTGCGGAGGAATCACCTTCGACCGATGCGACGTATAGGGTGTTGGGCGAGATTTGAACTTCGCGAAACCGATGCAGCAGCTTCGCAGGAGCCACGTCCGCGGCGCCTGCGATTTGAATCACGCCCATTGACGACAGCGCCGCAAAGGCGCAGCCCACCACACGAACCATGCACTTCGAAGATTTCGACATGTCTTTCCATACCCCGTTGTAGCGGCCTTCAGCCGCGATTGAATCTCAGCACCAGCGTGGCGCAAAGCAGCAGCCCCACCCCTTCGATGCGCGAAAGCCAGCGGTTCATGCCGCCGCTGACCCCGAACCTCGCCGAGGCATGTGCTGCGCGATGCGACAGCCAACCATAGCCCATGAGTATAAAGAGTTCCGGGATCATGGAGGTGGCTGCGAGGATGAGCATTTGCGGGATGACGGCTGCACGGGTGTCGATGAATTGCGGTAATAGCGCCAAAAAAAACAACAGCGCTTTCGGATTCGCCAGTTGCAGCGTCAACGCACCCAGGTAAACCCGACGCCGATCGCCGCTCTGCGGTGTGCCGCCGCTGAGCGAGACGGCTTTGCCGGCGCCCGCCTCGAGCAGCGATTTGATGCCGAGAAAAATCAGGTAGGCTGCGCCCAGCCATTTGGCAACCACGAAGAATCGTCCGGTGGCGGCGATGAGGGCCCCCAAACTGGTCGCCGACAGGGTGAAGTAAATTCCATTGGCGCTCAAGATGCCCGCAGCGGCAGGCAGGGTGCGCCGCAGACCGCCGCGTACTCCTTGAGAAACGACATAGAACACCGCCGGGCCCGGCGACAGCGAAAGCGCCATTTCCATGACCAGAAAAAGCAGCCAGGTCTTGAAGGTCATTGGCAAGTCAGAACAAGCGGCCGCCGTTGGGAACCGTGATGTCAGGCTTGAACAACACCACCTCGCCGTTTTCGTCCGGAAATCCCAAAGTCAACACTTCGGACATGAACTTGCCGATTTGTCGCGGCGGAAAATTCACCACGGCGGCAACCTGACGCCCGATGAGGGTGGCCGGTTCGTAGTGGCGGGTGATTTGGGCGCTGGATTTCTTGATGCCGATCTCCTTCCCGAAGTCGATGCGCAGTTTGATAGCCGGCTTTCTGGCTTCCGCAACCGCAAAATCGATTTGTGATGCAGGTGCGGTCATTCTTGCTGCATCTGTATGCCC
>CAZZWM010000028.1:0-30059 GCA_964657945.1 uncultured Steroidobacteraceae bacterium | reverse complement strand
CCGCAAAATCGATTTGTGATGCAGGTGCGGTCATTCTTGCTGCATCTGTATGCCCAGAAACTTGGCGATATGCTCGTTCAGATATTGTGCATCCGCGGGCGAGGCGCCCGCTCCGGCCGGATGGCCCCATAACGAGGGGATCACATCGAGGGTGCCCTGCGGAATGAATGCCGCCTCATAGGTGGCGTCTTCCACCGGAAAGTACAGGTCGGTCTGCGAGGGCATGTACAGCACAGGAACCTTGATGGAGCGCAGCGCAGCCTCTACATCGCCGTGAAACCCCGGCGTGGTGCCGACGTCATGCCCCTCCCAGGTACGCATTTGCAGGATCAGATTATTGGCGTCGGCGTCCGGAATGAAATTGGTCCGCAGGCCGTCCATGACCTCCTGGAAGGTCTTGCCCATCGACTCGTCCGAGCGCCACAGTTCCCGGCGCCACCACTCCTGCGAAAACAGCCAGCCCGTCCAGACGATGGAAAACGCCTGAATTCCCCGGGTGGGTTGTTCCGTATAGTCGCCGCCTTTGAAGACGGGATCCGTGGCGAGCGCGAAGATCTCGCTCTCCAATCGCACGACACCGTGCCCATAGGTCTTGGCGGTGCCGGAGGTCGCGACGATGCGGTCCATATAATTCGGGTAACTCACGGCCCATTGAAATGCCTGCTGTGCGCCCATCGAAAATCCGATGACGGCACGCAGATGCTTCACGTGCAGTTGTTCGGTAAGCATCCGATGCACGGCCTCGACGTTGTCGCGGATGGTCGTGATCGGGAAGCGCGGGCCGTGAAATGGCTCGGGCGTGTTGCTGGGAGAGGAAGAGCGGCCGTTGCCGAACAACTCGCTGGCAATCAAGAACAGCTTTGTCGGGTCAAGAGCCTTGCCCGGACCGATCACGAATCCGTAGCCATGCATTTCCGCCATGTAATGGGACGGCAGCAAAACCGCATTGTCGCCTTTGGCATCCAGTTTGCCGTAGGTGCCGTAAACGATTCGCGCCTCCGGCAGAACCGTACCGCTCTCGGTCTTGAAATTCTTCATCACGAACTCGTGCTGTACCGGCTCCTTTGAAGGTTCGCTCGGAGTCGCTGCACGGGCGGCCGGCATGAGGCCGACATACAAGCTGACTACGGCAATGAGAGGCGAGCGGCGAAATTGCATGAAATCTCCATCAAACTTTGGCGGCCGATTGAAACGAAATCTGCAGCTCTGCCGGACCTTTCAGAAAGCAGATGCGCTCGCCTTGGGCATCAATCGGACCTTGCGGCGTCAAGCCGTTGCCGGCCGCATATTGTCGACGGCGTCCGCGACGAACTGACCCTGATTGTTGAGTTCGGCGAACAGCCCGTTGTTGCGCATCAGTTCATCGAACCTGCCCCGTTCCACCAACTCGCCGCCTTTCATCACCAGAATCTGATCGGCGTCGCGCACCGTCGAGAGGCGGTGCGCGATCACGAAGGTGGTGCGCCCCTGCGTCAGCGATTTCAGGGCTCGCTGAATGCGCGCCTCGGTGGCATTGTCCAAGGCGCTGGTGGCCTCATCCAGAATCAATATGGGCGCATCCTTCAGCATGGCGCGCGCGATGGCGAGACGCTGACGCTCGCCGCCGGACAAGGATCGCCCGCGTTCGGCCACCAAGGTGCCATAGCCTTCGGGTTTCACCACGATGAAATCGTGCGCTTCGGCGGCACGCGCAGTCATCTCCACCTGTTCCTGCGTGGCACCGGGGTTGCCCAGGCGGATGTTGTCCGCAATGGAGCGGTACAGAAGCCCCGGGTCTTGAAACACCACCGCAATGTTGCTGCGCAAGGAGTTGAGGCTCACGGTCTTGATGTCGATACCGTCCACCGTGATCCGACCGTGACTGGGGTCGTAAGCCCTGTACAGCAGGCTCAGCGCCGAGGTCTTGCCGGCTCCCGTGGGCCCGACCAGTGCCGTGGTGCTGCCGGGGGCCGCGCGGAAACTCAGGCCGTGCAGCGCAGGGTGCGCGGCGCTGTAGCCGAAGCCCACGTCCTCGAACACCACCTCGCCGGTCACGGCGGGCAGACGCGGCGTATCCGGCGATTCCTTCAATGCCGACGGCGTATCGAGCACGCCGAAGAAATCCCGCAGCGACGGCGTCTGAAAGAACAAGGCCGAAATGAAACCGGCAAACTGCTCCAGCCGCCCGATCAACGTCATCGCGAAACCTGAGAAAGTCACGATGTTGCCCACCGTGACTTCGCCCTTGCCGTGCAGCGATGCGCCCAGCAGGAAGATGGCCACGATGGTCAGCGTGCTGGCTGCCCGGGTCGCCACGGATATCCAGGCCCAACCACGCAGCACGGGATATTGCGCCGCCAGCACCCGTTGGGTCAGGGCGCGGATGTCGTTCACCTCGGCCTCGTCGCGCGTGAAGCTCTGCACCACGGCTGCGTTGCTCAAGACGTCGCCGGTGCGCTCGGCGATGGCCTGGTGCAGATGCTCGATTTCACTCTGCGCCTTGTCGGTGCGGCGCATGGCGAAGGCATTGAACAGCGCGAAGCTCAGCATCAGGCCGGTCATCAACATCGCAAGCTTCCAATTCATGGAGATCGCCAGCGGCAGCATCACCAGGATGGACAGCAACGTGGCCAGATGATCGCGCAGAAAGCCGAGCCAAATGCTGAACAGACTGGTGCTGCCGGAATGCATGATGCGCAGCAAGCGGCCGGTGTGGTGCTCGCCATGAAATGCCAGCGGCAGACCGATGGCGTGCTCGAAGAATTCTGTGATCACCGCCAGCCGGCGGCGATGCGCGAGCCGATCTGACTGAAGCGATACCCACACACCGGCGCCAATCCCCAGGAGCCCGAAGCCGGCCCAATAGGCGATGAAGCGCCAGGCAAGACCACGCGATTGCTGCACCAACGAATCGATGACATGCCCAAACAGCCAGGGCTCCAGCAGCAAGATCCCGGCCAACCCGAGGTTGGCGGCCGCCAGCGTGGCCGCCAGCCGCTTCTCCGGTCCCAGCAGCGAAATCACGCGCAGATAGACCTTGAACACCGGCATCAGCGGCTCACGATGGTGACGCTTGCGGATTCAGGGTCGAACAGGATTTCGGCTTCGCCTGTGTGCAGCTGCGCCATGACCCGCGCAACCTTGGCCTCGAGCGACAATTCTCTTTCGCCGTAATCCGTGCCCTCGCGCAGCACGAAAGACTCCACCACTGCGTGCAACAGATCCGCGGCAAGCTCCGTATACGGAACGACGACAGGTTCGGCGGGGGATTCCACTTAAGGCGCGGGCCGGCGCGCCAGCCAGGTATCGAGGTGGCCGGCAAAGGCATTGCGATTGGCCTGGTTGAGCGGCGGTGGACCGCCGCCGAGATTGCCGCTGGCGCGCATCGTATCCATGAAGTCTCGCATGCCTAACACGCCGCGTATGGTATCAGGCGAGTAAAGCTCGCCGCGCGGATTGAGCGCTTGGGCGCCTTTGGCGATGACTTCAGCCGCCAGGGGAATATCGGCCGTGATGACCAGATCGCCCGCGGCCGCACGCCTGACGATTTCCGCGTCGGCCACATCGAATCCCGAAGAAACCTGCACCTGGCGCACGCTGGGAATCCGCGGCAGGTGCAGCGGCTGATTGGCGACCAGAGTCAGCGCGACGCCCGTGCGCTGCGCTGCCTTGAAGAGAATCTCCTTGATGACGCCGGGGCAGGCATCGGCATCCACCCATATGCTGGGTCCCGTCACTTCTGATCCTCGCTGCGATTCATCGCGGCGACGATAGCACGGCGCCTCAGTCGAGCGAGTTGCCCGCGGCCAGCATCAGTCGCATGGCGGCATCATCGCCTTCTCGCTGTTCGCGCTGGTCGACCGCCCGCTGTTCTTCTTTGCGAAAGCGCTCGACCACGCGGCCCAGCGATTCGGCTTCGACGCGCTTTTCGCTCCAATCCGCGCGCGCCTTTTCGTACTCAGCGCGGGCATGCTCCAGCAATTTCTGTTGCTGCCGCATGGCATCGCCCAGACGGTCGAGAAAGGAGCGGAAGTTCTGCAGTTTCACCGCATCCATGGAGGATCCGGACTGGGAGGAATTCTTGCCGTAGTCGTCGCGGTAGGTTTGCAGCTGTTGCAACTTTCGCTCGAGTTCGGCCACTTTGCGGCCCGCCTCGCCCATGGCCCGGCTCAAGCCCTTCGCCGAGGTGGACGCGATTTCCTGAATCGGCTCGAATCTTTTCGATTTCATCATGGGCGGTGCACTATCGGACGATTGCGGCCTGCGGCGCCGAGAACTGCGTCACGAGTTGCTTCAGATCCGCGTAACTTCGCTCGATTCCCACCGGTTCATACATATCCTGACGCAGGAATTCCTGCATTTTGGGCCATTGATCCACCGCCAGATCCACGCGCAGGTCGGCGCCGCGGCGGTACGCTCCCACGGTAATGAGATCGCGATTCTGCTGGTAAGTGGAATACACCTGCTTGAATCGATTGGCCAGATCGAGTTGCTCGCGCGTCGCGATCTGGTGCATCGCGCGGCTGATGGAGGCTTCCACGTCCACGGCAGGATACAGGCCGTTTTCGGCCAGGCGCCGCGACAGCACGATGTGGCCGTCCAGAATCGCCCGCGCCGCATCGGCGATGGGATCGTTTTGATCGTCGCCTTCGGCAAGCACGGTATAGAAGGCGGTGATCGATCCCACGCCGCGATCGCTGTTGCCGGCGCGTTCCACCAACTGCGGCAGACGCGCGAACACCGACGGCGGATAGCCCTTGGTCGCGGGCGGTTCGCCGATGGCCAGGGCGATCTCGCGTTGCGCCTGCGCGAAGCGCGTGAGGGAGTCGAGCAGCAACAACACCTTCATGCCGCGGTCGCGAAAATACTCCGCGATGGCCGTCGCCAACCAGGCGCCGTGCAGGCGCATCAGCGGCGGATTGTCGGCGGGCGTGGCGACCACCACGGCGCGGCGCATGCCGTCGGGGCCCAGGGTGTTGTGGACGAAATCCTGCACTTCCCGGCCGCGCTCGCCGATCAGTCCGACCACGGTGACATCAGCCTTGGTGTAGCGCGTCATCATGCCCAGCAATACCGATTTGCCGACGCCGGAACCGGCGAACAATCCGATCCGCTGTCCGCCGCCCACGCTGAGCAGCGCATTGATCGAGCGTACACCCACATCCAGGGGATCGCGGATGGCGCGACGCATCAGGGGATTCAAGGGTTCACCGGTGAGCGATACGCGATCCGTGCAGCGCAGATCGCCCATGCCATCCAGCGGCCGTCCCGCCCCGTCGAGCACCCGCCCCAGCATGCTGTCGCCCACCGCAATCGACGATTCGCTGCGCGTCGGGATCACCCGCGCTCCCGGCATCAATCCGCGAATATCGCCGGTGGGCATGAGGAACAGTTTGTCGCCGGAAAATCCCACCACCTCCGCTTCGATCTGCTTGCCCTCGGCGGTGTCGACCAGGCAGCGTCCGCCGACTGCGGCCTCGCAGCCCACAGCCTCCAGGGTCATGCCGACCATGCGGTTCAGCGTGCCTTCCACCACGATGTCGGCTGAGTTGGCGACTCGTTCGCGCGCCTTGATCAGATCCTCGACCCAGCGCTTGGTGCGCGGTCGTGGCGCCGCACCGCTCATGGCGTGCCCCCGCGCGGTCCGCTGGCTTGGCGCTCGGTTCCCATGAGTTCACTGAGGATTGCCCCCAGCCGGGTTTCCAAGCGTGCATCGATCCGCGAGGTGGCACTGGTGATTTGACAACCGCCGCGCGCCATCACGGGGTCTTCGATGATGACCCACGCGCGCTCGCTCTCCGTGGGAGCCAAATGCTCGCGCACCACGGCGGCGTCTTCGGGATGCAGATGCACCCGCACGTCGCGGGCCGCCACGGGCAGGGCTGCTATCGCCTCGCGAATGATGCCGATGATTTGGGTCGGATCGGTCTTCAATTCCCGGCGCACGATCTGCCGCGCCAGTGCCATGGCCAGCGTCAGCAATTCGCGCTCGACTTCCACATCCAGCTCTTCGAACGGCTTGGCGAGGTCGTAGAACATGCCCGATAGGCGCTCGACCTGCGCGCGCACCTCGGCGCGGCCGGCCTCACGGCCTTCCGCCAGACCTTGTTCGAAGGCTTCCTTGTGTGCTTCGGCCTGCAGATCCGCGAGCCCGCCCACCGTGGCCATCCTGGGTTTGGCGGGCGCATCTTGCACGTCAGGCGCCGTCCACAACGACACGCTCGGCGATTTGGGAGTGGCTTCAGACAAATTCACCGGCGCCCTTTCCGCCCAAGGTGATGGTGCCTTCTTCCGCCAGGCGTTGTGCAATGACGATGATCTCCTTTTGCGCCGCCTCGACATCGGCCAGCTTCACCGGGCCGCGCGCTTCCATGTCGTCCTTGAGAATCTCGGCGGCGCGCTTCGACATGTTCTTCAGAATCTTTTCCTGCACCTCCGGTTCGGCGCCGCGCAATGCAACTGAAAGCGTGTCGGAGCCGACCTCTCGCAGCAGCGCTTGAATGCCGCGGTCGTCGACGTCCAATAGATTGTCGAAGATGAACAGCAAATCCTTGATCTGCTGGTGCATGGCGGAGTCGGACTTCTCGATCTTGCCCATCTCCTCGCCGCTCTTGTCCTTCTCCATGGCGTTCAAGATGTTGGCGACCGTGCGCGCGCCGCCGACTTTGCGCAGCGGCGCCGGCGGTTTGACGTTGGCCTGTTTCTCCACCAACTGATCCAGTTCGGTCAATGCGGTTTGCGGCACCTCGTTCAAGGACGCGATCCGCATCAGCACCTCGGTGCGAAAGTCATCGCTGAGCAAAGGCATGATGGCCGCCGACTGTTCAGGCTCCAGATGCGACAGCACGATGGCGGCTATCTGCGGGTGTTCGCCGCCGATGATCTGGGCCACGGCCTTGGCTTCCATCCACTTCAGCTGCTCTATGCCTTGGCCGGCCTGTCCGGTCGAGACGCGGTCCAACAACATGTCGGTCTTCTGTTTGCCGACAGCCTGCGTCAACACGCGCCGCACATACTCGGTCGAACCGCTGGCCATATTCGCCTTGCCGTCGGCCAAGCCGATGAACTTTTCAAGCACCGAGGTGGCCTGTTCGCGCGACACTTCCTTGAGCTCGGCCATGGCGATGCCGATCTTCTGCACTTCGCGCGCATCGAGTTGTTTCAGAACATTGGCGGCATCCTGTTCGCCCAAGCTCATCAACAAAATGGCGGCGCGCTGCGTTCCGGCAAGATCATCCGGTGTGTTAGCCATCCGCCGCTACCCAATCCTTCACGACTTGTGCTGCACGGCGCGGATCCTGCCCCACCAGGGTTCGAGCGGCCGCGATCTGCTGCTCGAAACTCGGTGCGAGCTTGATGGCATTGGCATTCTGTCCGGACAGGCTGACGCGATCACCCGCGATATCGTCCTCATCCCCTGCCGCCGACTTGCGTCCCGCAGGCTTTGTGAGCGATTTCATCAAGGGCCGCAGCACCAGGAACGCGACCACCAGCACCAGACCGGCACCCACGATCTGTTTCGCCAGTGAAGTGATCCAGGGTTGCTGCCAGAGCGGCACGCCCTCGACGGGCCCGATGGGACCGGCGCCCTTGAAGGCCTGATTCAAGACGTTCAATTGGTCGCCACGATCGTCTTTGAGACCGATCGATTCCTTCACCAGTTGCGAGAAGCGCTTGATGTCGGTGTCGTTCATCGGCGTCGTGCTCACCTTGCCGTCTGAATCCACCTTCTGCCAGTCGTCGAGCACGACCCCCACGCTGAGCCGCTTCAAGTTGCCCACCGGCTGCTTGGTATAGGAGAGCGTGCGATCCACTTCGAAGTTGCGCGTGGCACGCTCGGCATTCGAGCTCGGGCCGCTGGCGACCGCGGTGGTCTGCGCCGGAGCCGGATTGCCCGGTGTTGCCGCGCCCGGAATGTTGGGCGCTCCCGACGTGCCGGGCGGCTGATTGCTGAGCGCGCCGGGAATGCCTTCGGCGCCGTCGCCGCCCTTGCGCGATTCCTTGCTGGTTTGTTCGCTGCGCACTGCGGTTTTCTGCGGATCGTAGTTCTCGCGCGTCTCCTCGGTCACGGTGAAGTCGAGATCCGCTGTCACGGTGGCGCGCACCCGGCCCGCGCCCACCATGGGCTCGAGCAGCTCGATGATGCGGCGTTGATAGCTCTCTTCCAGCTTGCGGGTGTACTCGAACTGCCGCGTGCTGGCGGCCGATTCGGCGTTCTCGTCGGGCGAATTGAGCAAGGATCCGGCCTGGTCCACCAGCGTCACGTCGCTGGCGCCCAATTCCGGCACGCTCGAGGCAACCAAGTGCACGATGGCCGCGACCTGGCCGGGCTCCAGGCGCCGGCCGGGATACAGCTGCAGCATCACGGACGCGGTGGGTTTGCGTGCATCCCGCAAGAACACCGAGGGCTTGGGCAATGCCAGATGGACTCGCGCGCTCTGCACGCCTTGCACCTTGATGATGGTGCGTGCCAACTCGGTCTCCAACACCGATTGATAGCGCGCGCTCTCCATCAGGGAACTGGTGCCGAGCGCCGATTCCTTCTGAATCATTTCGATGCCCATGGAGTCGCTCTGCGGCAATCCCTGGCTGGCGAGCCGGATGCGGGCTTCCTGCACCTTCGACTCGGGCACCGACACGGCGCCGGAGGGGCTGAGTTTGTACTCGACACCGGCTGCCGTCAGCGCGTCCATGACCTGTCCGCTTTCACGCTCCGACAACTGGCCGTACAGGACAGTGTAGTTCTGGCCCTGCGACCACAACACCAGCCAGATCGCTGCCGCCACCGCCGCGGCGACGCCGGCCAGCAATCCAACCTGCTTGAGGCCGGGAATGTCCGCCAATCCGCGCGCCGGCGCGGGAACTGCAATGGGTACGTTGTCAGCCATGAATCAATCCTCGTCGGCTAGACCGACATGTTCATTACTTGCTGGTACGCATCGACCAGCTTGTTGCGCACTTCGGTCATGGCGCGAAAGGCCAAACCGGCCTTTTGCACCTCGAGCATCACCCGGGTGAGGTCGACGTCCTTGTCGCCGGATTCATAGGCCTGGGCCAGTGAAGTCGCCTGGTTCTGCATGGTGGCGATGTGATCGACCGCGCCTTTCATCAGATTGGCGAAATCGGACGGCTGCGCGGCCGCGGACGCGGTCGGCGCCTCGGCAATTCCACCGGAGGCTCGCGCTTGCAGCGCGCGCATTTCTGCCAGTACCTGGGTTATTTGCATGTTGCTCATGTCAGGCACTCGCCAATTGATGATCGTAGGTACGCGGCACATTGACGCCGGCGGCTTTCAGTTGCTGCAACTTGTGGCGCAGGGTTCGCGGGCTGATCCCGAGGCGCTGCGCGGTGAGTTTGCGGCTGCCGCCGGTGACGCGCAGCGTGGCCAGGATCAATTCGCGTTCGCGGGCCTTCAAGTCGCGGCCCAGGCCTGCATCTTGTGGCGGCGCTGCGGCGATCGGCACCGCCACCGGAACCGGCGTGCCGTCCGTCAAGCTCACGATGTCGAGATCGTTGGCCGCAATGCTTCCACCCGTCGCCAGCCAGGCCGCACGTTGCACGATGTTGGTCAGTTCGCGCGCATTGCCCGGCCAGTCGTGCTGCAACAGCTTCTGCTCGGCATCGATCGACAGGCTCAGCGCCGCCTGCCCGGCACGCGCGCAAGCCAGCATGGCGCGCTGTGCCAATGGAATGATGTCGCCGCGCCGCTCGCGCAAGGCCGGCAGTCGCAGCGACATGACATTCAACCGGTAGTAAAGGTCGGCTCGGAAGCGCCCGGCACGGACCTCCTCCGGCAGATCGCGGTTCGAGGTGGCTATGACCCGCACATCCAAATTCAACGTACGGTGACTGCCGAGCCGCTCGACCTCGCGCTCCTGCAGCACGCGCAGGATTTTTGCCTGCAGTCCGAGGTCCATTTCCGAGATCTCGTCGAGCAGCAGAGTGCCGCCCTGCGCCTGCTCGAATTTGCCGGCGTGCGCGCTGAGCGCGCCGGTGTAGGCGCCTTTCTCATAGCCGAACAAACTGGCTTCCAGCATATTCTCGGGAATGGCAGCGCAATTGATGGCCACGTAGGGGCTGGACGCCCGCGAAGAATTGTCGCGGATGAAGCGTGAGTAGACTTCCTTGCCGGTACCGCTTTCGCCCGTGATCAGCACGGTGGCGTCGTTCTCCGCGATCTTGCGTGCCAGCGCCACGAGGCGCTTGGATTCCGGATCTGCGGCGACCAGTTCGTTGGGCATGACTCGCGCCGCCAATTGACGCCGCGCCATGTCGATCAGTGCCTGCGCGTCGAAGGGCTTGACGATGTAGTCGGTGGCGCCCTCGCGCATGGCGGCGACCGCCTGGGCAACGGTTCCGTAGGCAGTCATCAGCACCACCGGCAGGTAGGGCCGCAGGCGCTTGATCGAGGCCAGCAATTCGTAGCCATTCGCACCCGGCATTTGCACATCCGAAATCACCAGGGCGATTTCTTCGCTGGCCAGCAATCGCAGTGCCGACGATGAGTCCTCGGCAGCGAGCGCCATCAGGCCCGCGGCCCGCAAGGTATCGACCAATGCTTCGCGCAACGCGGCGTCATCCTCAACGACCAGAACCGAATCATTCAAGTTTGTCATGCGTTCTCCTCTGCCGGCAGCTCGATCACGAAGGTGGCCCCGCGGGACGAGTCAGCCAAATAAATGTTGCCGCCGTGCGCTTCGATGACGGACTTGACGATCGAAAGACCAATGCCGTTGCCGCGGGCTCGGGTGGTGAAGAAAGGTTCGAAAATCCGCTCCCTGATCGAGGCCGGTACCCCGGGGCCGCTGTCGCTCACGACAATTTGCGCGTTGCCCTGCGGCGTGCGGCGCGCCAGCAATTCCAGATTCAGATCGCCATTGGCGGCTTGCAGTGCATTGGTGGCCAGGTTCAGCACTGCGGACACCAGCGAAGGCGCGTTGGCGCGCACCATCAACGCAGGCGCCTGGGTGCTAATCGTCAGACGCACGCCCTCGCGCAACGCCGGACGCAGCCACTGAGCCACCTGCTCCAGCAGCGCGCTCACGCTGACCGCCTCGCGGGCGGCGCCGCCGTGGGTGAAGGCCAGCATGTCGTTCACCAGCTTGTCGAGCTGCTTCAGGCTATGCACGGTTTTTTCAGCGCAGCGCGCCTGATCGGCGGCATGGCGCTCCGGCAGCGACATTTGCGAGGCGTACAACAGCGCCGCCGCCAGCGGCGTGCGGATCTGATGCGCCAGGCCGGCCGCCAGCTCGCCCAGGGTGAGCAGGCGTTGTTGACGGGTGAGAAAAACCTGCATCAGGTGCGATTCGGTGACGTCGGTGATGAGCACGACCTCGCCGCCATTCTCCAATTCCCGCCGCGAGATATTCACGAACTTGCCGCTGCGCAATTCGGTGTGCTCGCCGATGCCGGCGAAATCCACCGCGGCGCGGGTGCGCGCAATGTTGAACTGTATTCCCACCAAGGGTTCGCCGAGCAATGCGCTGGCGGCAGGATTGCACTCCTGGATATCACCGCGGTGGTCGAGTACCAGCACGCCGCCGGGCAGCCCCTTGATCAAGGCGGACAGGCGAGCCGCCAAGTGGTCCCGGCCGGCATGCGCCTCGAGCAGTTCGCCGCGCAATTGCGCCACTTGTCCGCGCAGCGATTCGAATGCGCCGGACAATTGTTCCGAAACCGAGCCAAAGGCAAGGAACGCTGCCTGAAGTTCGGAGCGACGATTTTCGATCAGCTCTGGTTTGTTGGCTGCCATGCCGGGAGATGAAGCAACATCCGTGCCTTGGCGGTATTTGTCCCGCCTATCAATCAGTTACGATGAAATCCCACGCCGCAGAAGATGTCGGCGTCAATATTTTGTCAGGCGCTCAAACGATATTTGCGAAGCTTCTCGACCAGGGTCGTTCGGCGCATGCGCAACAGCCGCGCCGCGCCGGCAATCGTGCCGTCGGCTTCGGTCAACGCTTGGCGGATCAATCCGATCTCGATGGCCGACAGATGATCCTTCAAATCGATGCCGCCGCGCGGCAAGGGATCCCGCGCGCAGACACCGACCGCAGCCATTTCATAGACGACGGGGGCCGGCTCTTCGGCTGCGGCGATTTGCGCTGCCAACGGTTCGGACAGCGGCTCGGGTCGCGCGTCGATGCGCCCCTCGCTGCCCAGCCAGCCCACCGACGGCGCGCCCCGATAGCGATCCGGCAAATCGCGGTCAGTGATGGTCTGGCCGGGGAACAGGATGGCCAGCCGTTCCATGAGATTCGACAGTTCGCGCACATTTCCAGGCCATCGATTGCGCATCAAACACGCCATCGCCGAGGGATCCAAGCGAATGCTCTTGCCTGCGCCGGTGCTCTGGCGCTGCACCAAGTGGTCGATCAACACCGGCAAATCGTCGAGGCGCTCGCGCAGCGGCGGCATCTGCAAGGGAAACACATTCAACCGATAGTACAAATCTTCCCGAAAACGCCCGCCGACGATGGCGGCGTCCAGATCGTGGTGAGTGGCGGCGATGATGCGCACGTTGCAGCGGATGGTCTTGTTGCTGCCGACGCGCTCGAAGCTGCGTTCCTGCAGAACCCTCAGCAGCTTCACCTGCATTTGCAGCGACATGTCGCCGATCTCGTCCAAGAACAGCGTGCCGCCTTCCGCAAATTCGAAGCGCCCGAGCCGCGTGTTCAGTGCACCGGTGAAGGCGCCTTTTTCATGGCCGAACAACTCGCTTTCCAGAAGATCCGCCGGGATCGCGCCGCAATTGACCGGCACGAACGGGTGCCCGGCGCGGCCGGAGAGTTCGTGGATGTGGCGCGCCACCATTTCCTTGCCGGTACCGGACTCGCCCAGGATCAGCACGTTGGTGTCGAAGGGCGCGACCTGCTCAATCAGCCGATGGATGGCGCGCATGGGGCGCGAGGCGCCGCTGGGACGAAATCTATGTGCGCCGGGCTGCGTGGGATGACCGCTGCGCACGTTCTGCGCCTGGTTCAACACCGCGGAAAGGCGTCGCTGCTTGACGGGAGTCTCCAAGTGGAACCAAGCCAGGTCGCCACTGGCTTCCGCAATCTTGGGCAGCCCTACGGCACTCAAGTAGATGACAGGCAGCGGCTGACGCATGGCGCGCAAAGCCGCAATCAAGGCTTCTCCATGCGCCGCCACCGTATGCTCGGCGACGATGACTGCCAGGCATTCCTGGGAAAATGTGCTCGGCGAGCGGCGCAGGTCCGCCAAATCGCGGACATGGATGGGATCCAAGTCCAAAAAACGCAACAGTGTCTGCAGCGAGCTCGCTTCAGATTCTGTAGGTTCGATCACAATTACTTTAGCTTCTGACACTAAACGGGGCTCCTTCCCGGTAGAAAGTGTGACGGAGTTAACAAATCCACAAATCCGTCTTAAGTTTCGCTCGTAACCCTTTGACATATCTCAAGATCGATCTCGGGTCTGGTTGCATCCTAGCTGAGAAACTTGAGACAAAAGTAGTTGGCAAACCCCCGCAACGTTAGTAAGGGTATCCCTGCAAAATATACGCAGGATATTTCTTAGCGGCGTGTAGGGGCGGGGTCCGCGGTGAGCGCGGATTGGTCAGCTCGATGCGAGTCGTGCTCCCGCCACCAGTCGTCTGTGGTGGCGGAAAATCAACTTCTCCAGCATGTCGATGACCTGCTCGTTGAGGCCGGCGAAGCGCAACTGCACCACACGCACACCCAGGTCGACGCGCTCGCCGGCCGCGGCGCAAGCGATCTTCAGCGGCTGCGGCAGTGCCGGATTGATGTACAAAGACAGCAATCCGGTCTCGCCAACGATGGGCCTCGAGTCGCCAAACCATTCCAGCCCTTGCGAGGATAGTCTGACTCGCGCCGGGCCCGGCAATCCACTGCTGCGCATGGCCAGTTCAGCGGTGAGACGCAGCAGAATGTTGACCTTGTACTCGAGGCGTTGCAGTTCGTTCAGCAGCGCTTGGGATTCATCCTTGAGCGCCTCGTGCACCCGAACCTCATCCAAGGAGGCTTCGGCACCCAACAGTTGGTGATTGTCGGCGTTCAGACGGCCAAGCCCAAGGCCGTCAGGCAGCGGACCCGACGCCCAGGTCACCGGCAACGCCTCTTCGAATATCAAACCATCGCCCAGAAATCCGTCCGGCATGGCTCCCCTCACGAATTCTGAGATTGGGCTGTCTAGCGCTGCAGTCGATTGCTCGAATAAGCCACGATTGCCCGTCGACCCACCGCCGCCATGTCCATTTCGCGGCCTTTGCCGCGCTTTCGGTGCTCCAGCAGTCCAATGGTGCGATCGTTCAGCAGGGCAATTTGCCCCAGCATGGCGTGGTCGCCGCCGGCGATTTGCCTGGCGCCCAGTCGAAAAGACTTTAACAGCTGTAGGCGATCTGCGTCGAGCGATGCAAGCGACTCGAGATCGCCTTTCTCAGCCGCGGCGAACAACTCGTGGGAAATCTCCAGTGCCCGCACCAATGCCAGACTGACCGCAGCGTCGCTCATCGCGTGTTCAAGGTTTTGTCCGAAACGATTTTATCCCAACCGATCTTGATCTTTTGGATCAGCCCACTGACCTCGGCCACGATACCGGCATCGTTGGTTACGTTGGCGGCTGTCAGGCGCGCCAACATGTACACATACAGTGCGCGAAGATTCGCCGCGACTTGCTGCCCGCGCTCCATGTCGAGGCTGGCATTCAGGTGGTCGATGAGACGGATGGCCTTGCCGAGCGCGTTGCCTTTAGCGACCACATCGGCAAGGGGCAGGTTGTTGTCGATTCTGCGCATGCACCCGCCGGCGATGGCCAGTTGCGCCAGGATCTGCTCGAACATCACTTGCACCAAACGAGTCGGGCTGGCATCGGCCACCAGACCCTCCATACGCACCGCTTGATAACGGGCCGCGCCGCGCTGTTGCGAGGGCATCATGTGCTCAGGTTCCCGCTGCCGAGACTACTGGTCGAGGAACTGGAGGAACCGGCAGAACTGGAATTGAATTCAGCCGTGAGGTATTGCTGCGTTTCCTTCAATTTTGCGACGGCCGTATCCATGGCGTTGTATTCGGCTGTCAAGGTGGCCGAATAGGTCGCCAGCTGCGCCGTCAACGCGGCTTGCTGCGCGGCGACACTCTTGAGGCTGCTCTGCAATCCTTGATTGATCGTGGAGAGCAGGCCACCCGCTCCGGTGTAGCTCGTGATCATTTTATCGAGCTGGGTCGCAATGCCGTTGGTGCCTCCGAGCAGATTGGCCACGCCGGCAAGGCTCGAGGTCAGGGCGTTGCCGAGTTTCGTGTCGTCGACGGCATAGCTGCCGTCGGTATTGGCGCTGATGCCGATGTCCGCCAGGGATTGGATCCCCGTCGTGCCGCCGGCTGTGATGGTGCCCAAGATTTTTTGCAGCTGGTTCTGAAATGATTCGAGCGTCGGGTCACCGTTCAATGCACCCGCGGTCTTGGTCGACGGATCGTAGGCAGTCAAGGTTTGAACCGCGCTGATCGTGGCATTGAGCGCGGTGACGAATTTATCCACGGCCGCTTGCGCGTTCGTGGAATCAGGCGTGACGGTCAAAGTGGTCGGCGTCGCGTCCGCCGAGGGCTGCAATAAATCGATCGTCACACCGGTGATCGCGCCGGTTACCAGATTGTTGCTGCTGCTGGCCGGAAATCCGTTGATCGAAAACACAGCATCCTGGGCGGGCTTGTCGGTGAGATTGGTGACGCCATTCGCGGGGTCGTACGCCAAGGCGGACAGGCCCCCATCGCCACCCGACTGCGTCACGGTGATCGCATTGGCCGCACCGGTGGCCGTTCCGGTGAGCACCAGGCGTGAGCCATCCGTGGTCGTGATGACGTTCGCCGTCACACCGGGATTGTCTGCCGCGCCATTGATGGCCGCCGCGATGCCCGCCAGCGTGTTGTCGGTCGAATCGATGTTGATCGACGAGGATGAGCCGCCGACGGATATCTGCAGGGTTCCCGTGCCGACCGCTGCCGTGGCGCCGACGGGTTGGGAGGTGAGGGTGTCCGCCGTAGCCAGCTGAGTCACCAACAGCGAGTATTGGCCTGCAACCGCACTCGATGTGGTGGTCGCAGAAGCGATGGTTTTGTCCCCGACGGTCGCGTCGTAGCCCGCGAACTGACTGGTGGTCTCGAGCGCGGACAGCGAAGCCTGCAACGCATCGACCGCACTGGTAAAAGTGCCGTAGGCCGAAACCTGTGAATCGAGCGTCGTCTGCTGCGCATCCAACTGAGCGCTCGGCGCCGCCCCGAAAGAGGTGGTGAGCGCGGAGACAATGCCGCTGATATCGAGCCCCGACCCGATGCCCGTGGAGGTGATCAGCGAGGTGACCGCAGGCGTACTGGTGGAAGACGTGTTGGTCGCGGCCGAACTGCCGGTCGATGCAATGTTTGAACTCATGATCTTGAATTCCTGTGAAGTTGCTTAAATTATCGGCTCCAGTCAGCCAGACTTAAGCAAGCCCCATACCAAAACTCGCTCCAGCGTCAAGCCCGCTCGTTGACCAGGGCGCCGGAAATTCCAACGCTGCGTGCCAGGGCGGCGAACTCGGCGGCCGAATACTCGGCAATCACCGCGCCATTGGCCGGATTGATCTCTTGTATGGATTTGTCGTCCTGGGATGGCCGAAATTGGACCGGCCTGCCCGAATCGTTCAAGAACTTGTTGAGCAACGCGACTTGGGCCGCAGCGTCGTTCTTCGGGGATGCAGCCGGCTGGTCAACGGCAGCCGCCTGGGCGGCCGATACGACCGGCGCAGCCACCGCCTTGGCCGCGGATGCGGCAGCAACCGCCAGGGACTGCAAATCCTTGCCGCTTTGCGGCACCGGGTTGCCGCCTCGCTGAATCTTGACTGTGGTCGGCGCCTGACTTCCGTGCACGAGGCTCGTTGCCGGTATCTGTACCGGCTGTCCATCGTTCGCCATTTTTACACCTGTCTACTTAGCGTGGGTCGCTCAAAACTCCTGAAACCATCGATCGATTCACGAACACCACGGCTCGAGCCGTTACCGGTCGAGCCGTGGATTTTCCGTCTATGCCTACTATGTCGGCAATTACTGCAGAAGCTTGAGAATCAATTGCGGCTGTTGGTTGGCCTGCGCAAGCACCGAAATGCCGGCCTGCTCCAACACCTGGGACTGGGTCAAATTCGCCGTTTCCGCCGCGAAGTCTGCATCCTGAATGGTGCTGCGAGACTGCGTGAGGTTCTGCGCGGTGGAGGTCAGGTTGCTGACCGCCGCCGTGAAGCGGTTCTGAATGGCGCCCAACTGCGCTTGGAAAGCGCTGACCGTGGAGAGCGCCGAGTCGACCGACTCGATGGTGGAGTTGGCTGCAGCCACTGTACTCACGTTCTGCTGCGCGAGGGTCGAGCCTGCCGTCAACGCGGTGGTCTGCGCGGTAAAGCCGAGCGCCGCAATGTCTGCAGTGCTCGTGCCGGCGACACTGATATTCGCGCCGGCAACCAACGCGACGCTGCCGTAATTGGTCGCAGCGGTCGCGATCGTGCTGAGTCCGCCCGTGTTTGCGCCCAGCGTCTGGGTAACCGCGATGTTGCTGCCGTCGGCTGCATTCAGTACCAATTGGTTGGATGAGTTCAGCGTCGCGGTCACGCCGCCGTCTTGAGTGGAATATTGGTTGATCGCGGCCACGATGGCCGTTTTGGAAATCGTACCGGTGGTGGCGGCCACGGACTGGCTGATGATCGTCTGACCGTTGATCCCCAACGTGTAGGTTGCCGCTGCGCCTGTGGTATTGGTAACGGCCGCGAACCCGGTGTCGGTCACGGTGTTGTTGGCGGTGGCGGTCAAGCCCGAGATGCCCGCCGCATTGATGGCCGCCGCTTTGGCATAGGCCGAGTCACCCTGCTGCCAGGCGACGCCGGTGGCGTAACTTTGGCTGGCGCCGATGCTCACAGCCGGGTTGCCACCCACTTGGATGGTCAGTGCACCAGTGGCACCCGAGGTCGACGCATTCGTGACCGGTGCGGTGGGCGCGTAGGTGGCCGTCTGACCAATCTGGTTGGCGCCGACGCCCTGGGCGAGATTGATCGAGATGGTGTTGCCGACGTTGGCACCGACCTGGTAGGTCTGGTTGCCGCTCGAGCCGTTCAACACGCTCAGGCCGTTGAACTGGGTCTGCTGCGCGATCTGGGTGATTTCAGCGATCTGCTGTTGCACCTGCTGATTGAGCGCCGCGCGGTCCGACGAGCTGTTCGAGCCGTTGGCCGATTCGACTGCCAGGGTGCGGATGCTCTGCAGGTTGTTGACGATGGTGTTGAGCGCACCGGCCGTGGTTTGCGTTTCCGACACGGCGTCGTTCGCATTGCTGACGGCCTGGTTGGTACCGTTGATCTGCGTGGTGAATTGCTGGCTGATCGCCAAGCCGGCGGCATCATCCGCCGCGCTGTTGATGCGCAAGCCGGAGGACAGTCGCTGCAACGAAGTCGCCAGTGAAGCCTGTGAACCCGACAGATTGTTCTGCGCGTTCAAAGAACCAATATTCGTATTTAAGACTAATGACATTGTGAACTCCTGAAGTTTTTAACACCGGCCCCTCTTAGGCCCACCTTGTGTGCACGTTCCCTCCAGCAGGGCGGACCGGTGACACATTCAAAGTCTTTATCGGATCGAAGCGGGGTTTTCTTTAGGCTTAAGGTCAGCGGCGGAAGGGGCTTTTGTTTGCGCCAAGTCCCAATTCCGGCGATTTGTATTTGACAGTTGGGATGAGATTGGGACATGCCGGAACCACCCCTTCCGCACACCGTATCGGCAGGAAAGCGCGTTTTTGGAGTACAATTCACCCCCGATCCTGCCACTCCCCCGAAAAGCGTGAACACCGTCAAACGCAGAAGCCCGAAAGTGGGCTTTGTCAGCCTCGGCTGTCCAAAAGCACTGGTCGATTCCGAGCGCATCCTCACGCGGCTGCGCGCCGAAGGCTATGAAGTGGCGGCCTCCTACAAGGCAGCCGACCTGGTCGTGGTCAACACCTGCGGGTTTATCGATTCGGCGGTGGATGAATCCCTGGATGCCATCGGCGAGGCCCTGGCGGAGAACGGCAAAGTCATCGTCACCGGCTGTCTGGGGGCGCAACCGCAGAAGATCCTCGATCGCCATCCGCAGGTGCTGAAGATCACCGGTCCACAGCGTTATGAGGAAGTGGTAGCCCACGTCCACGAGTATTTACCGCCGAAACATGAGCCCTTTGTCGATCTGGTCCCGCCGCAGGGCGTCAAGCTGACACCGCGCCACTATGCGTATTTGAAGATCTCCGAGGGCTGCAACCATCGCTGCAGTTTCTGCATAATCCCCTCGATGCGCGGCGATCTGGTTAGCCGCCCGATCGGCGACGTGCTGCGCGAAGCCGAACAGCTGGCGCGCGCCGGCGTCAAAGAGATACTGGTCATTTCGCAGGACACCAGCGCCTACGGCGTCGATCTAAAGTACGCCGCACAGTCCTGGCGCAACCTTGAACGCCGCGCGAAGTTCTACGATCTGAGCGCAGCGTTG
Organism: uncultured Steroidobacteraceae bacterium; assembly: GCA_964657945.1. Classification (GTDB taxonomy): domain Bacteria; phylum Pseudomonadota; class Gammaproteobacteria; order Steroidobacterales; family Steroidobacteraceae; genus Bog-1198. The sequence continues at coordinate 10,572 of CAZZWM010000028.1, read as the reverse complement.
GGCGAACTCGGCGTTTGGATCCGGATGCACTACGTCTATCCCTACCCTCACGTCGATCAAGTCATCGGCCTGATGGCGGAGGGGAAGATCCTGCCCTATCTCGATATCCCTTTTCAGCATGCCAATGCGCGCATCCTCAAATTGATGAAGCGCCCCGCTGCCGCGGAAAACACTTTGGAGCGTATCGCGGCGTGGCGGCGCATTGCACCCCATATGGCGATTCGCAGCACATTCATCGTCGGCTTTCCGGGCGAAACCGAGCAGGAATTTTCCGAGCTGCTGGAGTGGCTGCGCGAGGCGCAGCTCGACCGGGTGGGCTGCTTCGAGTATTCGCCGGTGGAAGGCGCAGCGGCCAATGCGCTCAAGGAATCAATCGTGCCCGATGAGGTCAAGGCGCAACGCCGCGCGCGCTTCATGGAATTGTCGGCGCAAATCAGCGCCGCCCGCCTCGCCCAGAAAGTCGGCCGCAGCATGCCGGTTTTGATCGACCGCATCGAAGCCGAGGACGGCGGCAACATCATCGCCGTGGCGCGCTCGAGCGCCGATGCGCCGGAGATCGACGGCACAGTCAATATCGCACTGCTCAAGCGGGATTTGCAGAAGCTGACCGTCGGTTCGCTGGTGGACGTGAAGATTACGGCCGCCGGCGACTATGATCTCCACGCCCGATTGATCAATCCATCGTAACGGTGCCTGGCACCTATTTTTCGGAGACTCCCGTGGAAATTACCGCAGACAAAGTTGTTCTGATTCACTACACCCTCAAGGACGACGCGGGCGCCGTCATCGACAGCTCGGACGGCGGCGAACCGCTGGCCTACATTCAAGGCCACGGCAATCTGGTCGTGGGTTTGGAAAAAGCGCTGGAGGGCAAACAGGACGGCAGCCAGGTCGTCGTCTCAGTCACCCCCGAGGAAGGTTATGGCAAGTTCGACGCGAAATTGATTCAGCGCGTGCCGAAGCGCTCGATGCAAGGCGCCGGCGAGATCAAGAAGGGCATGCAGTTTCAGGCGCGAACCGACGATGGCATGCGTCTGTTTACGGTGACCGGCATCATGGGCGACATGGTCACCTTGGACGGCAATCATCCGCTGGCCGATAAAACCTTGAATTTCGATGTGACAGTGGTGAGCGTGCGCGACGCGACTCGAGAAGAACTGGAGCATGGCCACGTGCACGGGGCAGGCGGCCATCACCATTAGAGAAATTTGAACAGCGTCAAACCTTGAGTCAATTGGAACGACTGCAGCGCCGCGCTCAACGTGGTCTGCTGCTGAGTCAACGTCGTAAGGGCCGACGCGTAGTCCAAGCTCTGCAGTTGTGAGATGGAGGTTTGCAGCTGCACCTGCTGGCTGCCCGCCACCGACTGCTGGGTGGTGATGGAATTCAGACGGCCGCCCACGCTGGAACGCACATTCGAGATGTTGTTCAGAGCTTGATCCAAGTTGTTGATGCTGTTGCCGAGCGCGTTGTTGAGCGCGGTCGAGGCGCTGGACGCGTTCGAGGCCGGCGCTTGCAGCGCGGTGACCAGGTTTTGTACGGTGGCGAAAATGCTCTGCGTGTTGCTGGGCGATACGTCGAAGGTGTCGCCGGCGTTCGGCGTACCGCTCAACGTGATCTGCTGACCGTTGAAAGTAATGCTCGAACCGTCGGTGTACGCGCCGGTAGCGACCGTATTGGGCGGTGCCGCCGAATCGGTCACGGTATAATTCGTGGCATCCGCGAAAGTGATTTTGTAGTTGCCGGCGACATAGCTGGCGGGGTTCGTCACCGTCGTCGCGCCAATCAATGCCGAGCCGGTATTGCCGGTCTCGGCGGTGACTTGAAATGTGCCGTTGCCGGTTTTGATCTGATTGAAGACCGTGTCGCCGTTGTCGCCATCCGCGACCGTTTGCCCAGCCGCGATTTGCACCTGGCGTTGCCCTTGGTCACCGTTATACGTGGCCCCCGTGGAAGTCAGCGTGAAGGGCTGAGTCTGTGCCGTGTAGCCGCCAAAAATATATTCGCCGTTGCCATTGGTCGTATTCGCCAATGCCAGCAGACTGTTCTGAATCTGAATGGCCTGGGTCGCGATCGCGGTTCGATCGCTGCTGGACAGGGTGCCGTTACCGGCTTCCAACGTCAGAGTACGCAGGCTGTTGAGCTGGTCTTGCACCTGAGAGAGAGTGCTATCTTCGGTTTGCAGGTTGGTCTGTGCGCTGCTGGCATTGGTGTCGAACTGTTGGCTTTGCGCCAAGGCCTGGGTGTAATTGTTGACACTGCCGGCCGCCGTTGGATCTTGCGAAGCCGTGGTAAACGACTTGTTCGAACTGATTTGGTTCTGCGTGTCGTTGATGCTGCTTTCCAGCGCATTGATCGAGGTCAGGAACTGCGTTTGACTGATGGTTTGCGTGACGCGCATGGCTTGAGTCCTTAACTGTACGTGCCGTTCACTGAATCGATCAAAGTCGTGAACAGGCTGTTGCCGATGGTCAAAGCCTGTGCTGCCGCCTGATAGGCCTGCTGCCATTGCAGCAAGCTCGCGGCCTCTTCATCCAGATTCACGCCGGTCGCCGATTGCACGGCGGTGAGCGCCTGGCTGTTGACCGCGGACTGCGCGGCTTGAGAGGTGTTGATCTGCTGCGCCTGGCTGCCGATGCCGGTGATCAGCGAGCTGACGGCGCTGGTGATGCTGGCCGTGCCGTTTTGCAGCACGCCGGTAGATTGCGCATTCGCCGCCGCCAGCGCATTGCGGTTGTCGCCGGTGCCGCCGGCGTTGCTGCTCACCGTGAAGGTGTCGCCGGCCGCGGGGGTGCCGGAGATCTGCACCTGCCAGCCATTCAAGTCGATGTTGCCGCCGGTGGTATAAGCGACCGCCGGCTGGCCGTTGATGGAGTAGCTGGTCGGCGGGTTTGCAAACACTATCGTGGCCGTGTGCTGCAAGGCCGGATTGGTGCCGTCGAGCACGGTGCCCGAACTGATGCTGGCCGCGCCGGTATTGCCCGCCGCGGCGGTGGTCTTGATGGCGCCGGCCGCGGCGATCTTCGACGGGTCGGTCAACACGACCTTCAAGCTGTTCGCGGCGGTCGAGGTGGGTTGCAGCAGAAATTGATCTGCGGCAGCCGGCGTGCCTGTCACCGTGAAAGTGAAGCCCGCCGCCGTATAGGTGTTGGGCGTGCCGGTTGCAGTGGGCGTGATCAGCTGTCCGGTGGTTTGATCCTGAAGTTGCGGTGCGCCGCCCGCAAACGACAGCACGTAGTTGTCCGATGTGAGCGCGCCCAAGCCGGAAGCGGGAACGCTCACCGCGACGGTGGCGGCACCGGTGTTGTGGGCCGAGGGTGTCGCCTGCGGTGCGCCCACGGAAAAAATGTTGGCGCCCAGATTGCCGCTCAGGTCCAAACCGTCGCCCTGTTGTGCGTTCACCGTCTGGCTGAACGCCGTCGCAACCTGTCCGAGCTGGTTCAGCGCGGGGTTGATGACTTGATTGCGCGCCGCCAGCAGGCCGCCGAGATCGCCGCTGGTGATTTCGTTGCTCAAGGGCACGCTCGAGCCTGTGGTTCCCACTTCGAGCTGCGAGGCGTTGAACTGATTCGGCAAAGTCACCAGCTTCGTGACCTGCCCCTGCAGCACCAAGGGCTGGCCATTGCCGATGAACACGTTCAAGGACCCATTGGCCTCGGTGGTGGTGGTAACGCCGACCAACTGCGACAAGCTGGAGACCAACTGATCGCGTTGATCCAGCAGTTCGTTCGGCGGCGCGTTCCCGCCCGACGCCGAGCCGACCACGATCTGTGAATTCAAGGTGGAAATGGATGTCGCGATCGAGTTGATCTGCGTGACATCCTGGGTGATGTGATTGTTGACGTCCGTGTTCAGCGAGTTCAGTTCTCCGCTGGCGTTCTGAAAACTGCTGGCCACATTTTGCGCATCGCCAAGCAGCGCCTGCCGCGAGGCCGTCGAGGTGGGGTTGTTGGCCACATCGGAAAATGCGCTGTAAAAGCTCTGCAGCGTGGTGCTCAAGCCGCCGACGGTGGTGCCGAACAGATTGTCGATCTGCGTGCTGTAATTTTGCAGCGCGTTGAGCTGGCCGAGCGAACTCTGCGAGGTATTGAGTTGACTGGCGGCAGCCTGGTTGTAAGCGCGCGATATGCCTGAGACCACCACGCCCGCGCCGACGGTGGTTGCGCCATTGGACTGCGGCAACGCCTCGGTCAGGTTTACCGTTTCGCGGTCATAGCCCGGCGTACTCGCGTTCGCAACGTTATTGCTGACGACGTTGATAGCCTGTTGGAAGGCCTGAAGCGCCGATACGCTGATTCCAAAAACATCTGACAAGGTGTCTTCTCCGCGTTACCGAGCCTGTTATCGGCACCGCAACGAGTTTCTATAGCTTGGCTATCCGGGGGCTCAACGCGGACTGCATGGCGTCGCCGCGCAGGATTTCATTTAACTTATTGCCATAGTCGGGATCGGTGGCATAGCCCGAGCTGCCGATGCGGGCCACATAGGCTGAGGCATTTGCGCCGGCCGCCAAGGCCTCTTTGTAGCGCGGCGAGTTCTTCAGTAAAGCCGCGAAATCATTGACGCTTTCCGCAATGGAACCATACGAGCGGAAAGCCGTACGCTTCGGTGCGGCGACCCCGTTGGTCACCTCCATCGAGTCGGCGACGGCCTTGGGTCCGGTCCAGCCCTCTCCCGCTTTGATGCCGAACATGTTGTAGCTGGGGCTGCCATCGGCATTGCGCGGGATGCGCTGGCCCCAGCCGGTTTCCAAGGCTGCTTGCGCCATCAACCCCATGGGATCAACGCCGAGTGTGCTGGCTGCGGACTTGATCGAGGGCATCATGCGATGGATGAATTCAGCCGGCGTCGCGGCAATGGACCCGCTTTCCGCGGCAGATTTCGGGAGAACCGGCGCAGGCTTGCCGGAAATTTGGCGCTTCAGCAGTCGCCCGATGCCAAGATCCGCATGCTGACTGATGGTCAGGGCCACTTGCTTGTCGAACATGTCCTGATACATGCCCATTTCATTGCCATCCGGATCCTCGGACGCGCTGGCATCACGCATGCTCTTCAGCATCATTTGCAGGAACATCGCCTCGACCTGCTCGGCAACCGCCTTGATCGCCTGCGGCGAATCGGGATCGCGTTTCAGAGCCGCCAAACCGTTGAGATCGGTATAGGTGGTGGCCGCCGAGGTGTCCGGCGTTGCCGCCCCCGGCAACAGCGTGCCGCCGGTGGCGACACCGGAGGTGTCGCGCAGCGGCATGGAACCCGTCGTTGGCATCGAAACAGTCATTTATATGACGATCAGCTCGGCCTGAAGTGCCCCGGCCTCTCTAAGGGCTTCGAGAATCGCCACCAGATCGCCTGGTGCCGCTCCCACTTCATTGATTGCATGCACGATCTGTTCCAGCTCGACCCCCGGCTTGAACAGGAACATGCGATTCGTGCCCTGGTCCACCTTGATGGTGGAATTGCTCAGCACCACCGTCTGGCCGTTCTTGGAGAGTGGGTTGGGTTGGCTGACGGTCTGCTCTTCCTTGACGGTGACCGACAGCGAGCCGTGGGACACGGCCGCCGGGGTCACGATCACATTGCTGCTGATCACCACGGTACCGGTGCGCGAGTTGATGATGACCTTGGCGGAAGCTGCGCCGGGTTCGACCTGCAGATTTTCCATGGTGGAGAGGAAGGCCACCCGCTGCGACACATCCAGCGGCGCGCGCACCTTCACCGAGGCGCCGTCCATGATGGTGGCGATGTCCTCGCCCATGCCCTTGTTGATCGACGCCGCCAGGTGGGTCGCGGTCGTGAAGTCCGGATCGTTCAGGTTCAGGGTCACAGAATCGCCCTGCGCGATCTGCGACAGCACCGCCTTCTCCACCGTGGCTCCATTCGGGATGCGGCCGGAGCTGGGCACATTGACCGTGAGCTTGGAACCGTCGGTACCTTCCACGCCGAAGCCGCTGACGATGAGATTGCCCTGCGCAATGGCGTAGATCTGTCCATCGAGTCCATGCAGCGGCGTGACCAGCAGCGAGCCACCGCGAAGGCTTTTCGCATTCGCGATCGAGTTGACCGTGATATCGATGGTTTGACCGGGTTTGACGAATGCCGGCAACACCGCGTGCACCGCGACCGCCGCCACGTTCTTCAATTGCGGCGTGACATTGGCCGGCACCGTGACGCCGAGCTGCGCCAACATGTTGTTGAGCGATTGAACGGTGAAGGGCGCCTGGCTGGTTTGGTCGCCGGTGCTGTCCAAGCCCACCACCAAGCCGTAGCCGACGAGTTGGTTGGTGCGAACGCCCTGAATCTGCGCCATGTCCTTGATGCGTTCGGCATGCACCGGTTCGCTCAAGGCCAGCAGGGCGCCAGCCGCCGCGAACATCAATGTCGTGAACTGTTTGGTGTTCATGATCAGTAGGGGGCGAAAACCGAGTTGAAGAAGCGCGCCAGCCAGCCCATGCTGTTGGCGCTGTTGATGACGCCTTTCCCGGAGTAGCTGATATGCGCGTCCGCGACCTTGTCGGAGGTCACGGTGTTGTCGGTCCCGATATCCGCACGGCGCACCACGCCCGAGACGTGCACATATTCATCGCCCTGATTGAGTCGCAGGGTCTTGTCGCCCTGCACGACCAAATTGCCGTTGGGCTGCACATCGGTGACGGTGACGGTCAAGCTGCCCGCCAGACTGTTGCCTTGGGTGCTGGAGCCGGATCCGTCAAAGGCATCCGCTCCCGCCAGAGTGGTGGTACCAATCGGCACGCCGCCGGTGGTGAAAGTCTTGCCGAAAAGCGTGGGTCCGGTGTTGTTGACCGTGGTGGTCTTGGCGGTCTTGGTCTCGGCGCTCTTGCTGGCGCTGGTGGTTTCCGTGAGACGGATGGTGAGCACGTCGCCGACGCGGCGAGCCTTCAGATCGGCGAACAATTCCATCTGCTGTCCGGTTTGATAAATTGCGCCTTCGGTGCGCGGAATCGGCGGCGGCAGCGGACGCACAACCAGGGGATCGTTCTTTGGCGGCTTGTGCGGCATGAGACCGCAGCCTGACAGCACACCACACAGCGCGGTGGCGCCCAGCGCAATGGCGAGCGGGCGCATCATGACAGGTTGGTCGTCAGGAACTGCAGCATCTGGTCGGTGGTGCTGATGGCCTTGGAGTTCATTTCATAGGAGCGCTGGCACTCGATCATGTTCACGAGTTCTGTCACCGAATTGACGTTCGACGTTTCGAGCGACCCTTGTTGAATCTGTCCGAGGCCATTGGTGCCGGCGGTGCCTACCTGCGGAGCGCCGCTGGCGGCGGATTCGACCAACAGGTTGTTGCCGGTGGGCTGCAGGCCCTCTTCGTTGATGAAGTCGGCGAGCTGGATCTGTCCGATTTTGGTGCCGGCAGGATTGGTGGCTGTGGTCGCCGTGACGGTGCCGTCGGTTCCAATGGTGACGGTTTGCGTGCCGGCGGGAATATTGATGGCCGGTTGCAGCGGATAACCCGCGGCCGTCACCACATTGCCCTGGTTGTCGAGCGAGAAGGTGCCGTCGCGGGTGTAGGCGATGGTTCCATCGGGCTGTGTGATCTGCAGGAAGCCGCGGCCGGTGACCGACAGATCCAACGGTGCGTTGGTTTGGTTGACGCTGCCCTGGGTGTAGTCCTTTTCAGTGGCGACGATGCGCACGCCGGTGCCGAGCGTGAGACCGGTGGAGTACTGCGTGTTCTGCGTGCTCTGCGCGCCGACCTGGCGAACGTTTTGGTACATCAAATCCTGGAAGGCGGCGCGCCCGGCCTTGAAGCCGGTGGTGTTGGTGTTGGCCAGGTTGTTGGCGATCACCGACATGCGCGTATTTTGAGCGTCCAGACCGGTTTTTGCGGCCCATAGTGCGAGATTCATGGCATTTTCCTTGAAGCGTTAGGAGGTCAGCATCATCCGTTCGGCGCTTTGCTCGTCGGTATCGGTGGAGTTGATGCTCTTGATTTGGAATTCATACAGCCGCTGCAGCTCGATCATATTGATGAGCGACTGCGCCGCGTTCACATTGCTGGACTCCAGCATGCCGGAGGTGACGCTGACCGAGTCGTCGGTCTTTGCCTTGCCGCCATTCTTCAGGCGCAGCAAGCCATCGTCGCCCTTCTGCAAATCCGAAGTCGCGGGGTTCACCAGTTTGATGCGATCCACCTGAGTCACCGCAAAAGGCGCGGAACCCTGCGGCACCACCGACACCGTGCCGTCGCCGCCGATGGCGACCGTGGTGGAGGGTGGAATGATCAGTGGACCGGATTCGGTCAGCACCGCAAGACCGCTGGCGGTGGTCACGGCGCCCGTCGGGCTGACCCGCAAGTCGCCGGCGCGCGTGTAGGCTTCCTTGCCATCCGTGCCCTTGACCGCGATGAAGCCTTTGCCGTTCACGGCCACATCGAGGTCGCGCCCGGTGTTTTCCATGGTGCCGCTGGAGAAGTCCGTGCCGGCATCGCCGGCCACGGCATTCACGCGTGTCGCGTATCCGGGCCCGTAGATCGGCTGGCTGTCGAAGGACACCGAGTCGGCGCGAAAGCCGATGGTGCTGATGTTCGCGAGGTTGTGATTGTTCACCGCCTGCGCTTGCATGATTTGCTTCGCGCCGGTCATCGCTACGTAGAGTCCTCTGTCCATGATTAGTGCGTGATGTTGATGACGGTTTCAGACAGCTGATTCGCTGTGGTGATGACCTGCGCATTGGCCTGGAAGGCCCGTTGCGCGGTGATCATATTGACCAGCTCCGTGGTCAGATCGACATTCGATGCCTCGAGCGCGCCCGATTGAATGTCGCCGAAACCCGAGGAGCCGGCGGTGCCGGAGATGGACGTCCCCGAGGCGAAAGTCTCCGCCCAGTTGGTGTCGCCCAACTGCTTCAAACCCTGCGGATTCGGGAAGTTCGCCATCGCCAGCTGTCCGAGCTGCGTCGAGCGGCCGTTGGTGTAAACCGCCGACACGACCCCTGTGGGATCGATGGATACGGTGCTCAGCTGGCCGGTGGTGAATCCGTTCTGGGTGATGGAGGTCACGCCGAAGCCGCCGCCGAATTGCGTGCTCTGCGCAAAATTGAAGGTGATGGGTTGGGGCGAAGTGGCGCCCGTGCCGGGCGCGAAGTCCGGGAAGGACAGGATGCCGCCGTTGGCCGAATTGACGGCGCCGGTGTCGTTGAACGAGATCGTCTGTGCCGGACCTGCGGACTGGCCGTTCACCGTCATGTTGACGGACCAGGTGCCGGGCACCGCCGTCTGCGAAAAGTACAAGGTCGCGGGAAAGGCGTTACCCAACGAGTCGTAGACGGTGGTCGACGTCGACTGATTGAACGTGGTCGGGTCGGTGGCCACGAAGCCCAATGTCGCAGCATTCGCCGGCACCGCCGTGTTGGAGGGCAAGTTGAGAATCGCCGTTCCGGAGCTGGTCGCCTGCGGTGCACTCTGTGCGGTTTGCAGGTTCAGATCTTCCAGGGCGCCGGTGTTGAAGCCGGTAGTCGTCGGAGGATAGACCTGCAGTGCCTGGCCGGTCGCTGTGACCACGTTGCCGTTCTTGTCTTCGGAGAATTCGCCGTCGCGCGTATACACCGTGCCGTTGGTCGGATCCTTCAAGGTGAAGAACCCGTCGCCGCTGATGGCGAGATCCAGGTTCGAGGACGTGGTGCTGATGTTGCCCTGGGTGAACTGCTGCGCGGTCGAGGCGAGGCGTACACCTTCGCCCACCGCAGAAGTATTCAAGTTCACGGCGCCGGCCGCGAACACGTCGGCGAATTCCGCGCGCGATCCTTTGAAGCCGGTGGTGTCGGCGTTGGCGACGTTATTGGCCGTGACGTCCAAGTCGGAGCTGGCGGCCGTCAGGCCGGACAATGCGATACTGAAAGAAGACATGTTTAACTTCTCCTGAGTGAATTAGTTGGAGATCTGCTGCACGCTGCTGAACGGCACGCTGCCGACTCCCGCCACGTTGACAGTCATTCCCGTTGAACCTGCGCCCATGCTCACGCTTTGCACCGCGCCGGCCACATAGGTGGTCGCCGCCGTGCTGCCGGTGGTTTGGCCGGCATACTGAGCGGTCAAGGTGTAGGTACCCGCCGGAGCGGCTGCGCCGTTGCTGCCCAAGCCGTCCCAGGTGAAATTCGCCATGCCGGCGGGCTGCGCGCCCAGATCGATGTTGCGCACCAAGACGCCGGCGCCATTGGTGATGCCCAGCACGACATCCGAGGAGGTTTGCGGCACGCTTACGGCACCGCTGACGGTACCGCCGGCGGCGACCGTGGCGGTTGGGCTGGCGACCAGCGCCTGGTGACCCAGCAATGACGATGCCTGCAAGGCCTGGCCCGACGTCAGTGAACTGGACAGCGTGGTAAACGCGGTGTTCAGCGAGGTAATGCCCTGCACTTCGCTGAGTTCGGCCAGCTGACTCAAAAACGTATTGCTGTCGACCGGACTTGTGGGGTCCTGGTTCTTCAGCTGCGCCAACATCAGCGTCAGAAAGTCGGTGCCGCCCAGCGTGGCGGCGCCATTGACGCCGCCGGTGGAGCTGCTCGATCCGGAGCTGCCGGTATTGTTGGTGCCGGTGGTCCCGGTCGTGC
>CAZZWM010000027.1:10520-33588 GCA_964657945.1 uncultured Steroidobacteraceae bacterium | reverse complement strand
GCGAGCTCGCGAAACTCCCCTTCCCTATCCATCCGCGGCACTCGACCGGGTACAAGCGTGAGATAAACCGAAAAAAGGCGAGGGCAGTCTGCGGCCAGTGCTGGAACTGATGCCCAGCGGCCTTAAGCCACCGAGCGCACACAAGCCCGCCTATTCGAGCTCCCGGCGCCCAATGCCTATGAAGCCATCTTTTATCAGCACTCGGTGCTGTGCCAAACCTGCCTGCCATTTTCGAGACCCTGGCGATAACGTTCGCAAGTGGGAGCGTGCAAACGGCCTAGTGAATCTGTTGCTCGCGGCGGGCCAAGCGTCTCGGCTTTAGCGAGATTTCATAACGCTTTCAAGACTCAGGGGCCACATTCGCGGACACTGGCGGCAGGGCAATTCAACCAGAGGACACTCAAATGCCGAAGTTTGTAATCGAACGCGAAATTCCGGGAGCCGGCAAACTGACCCCGGCTGAGCTGAAATCCATCTCGCAGAAATCCTGCGGGGTCTTGAGCAGCATGGGCCCGAGCGTGCAGTGGGTGCAAAGCTACGTGACCGGCGATCGCATTTACTGCATATATCAGGCGGCCGATGAGGGCTTGGTGAAGCGGCATGCCGAGCTGGGCGGTTTCCCCGCGAACCGGATTTCGCGCGTCACCAGTGTGATAGATCCGTCGACCGCCGAATAGGGCGCTTGCACCCCTCCAGTTAAGTCGGCAGTCTGCGAGGATGAAGACTGGCACATGGATTTTCGACGGCGTCGAATATGCCGACAACGAAGCCTCCGACCCCAATCTGCTGGGGTGGATGCAAGGTTCGCCGCCGGCGCCGGAGAAGAGGATACGATTCGAGGACGACCGCGTCCTCGGATTTCCGGAGCTGCGCTGGTCCCTGTCGCATATGCGCGAGTTGGCGCCGACCGCCTGCATCTGGCGGGGCACCGACGAACCCAGCGATTTGGGGCTGGTGACCCGGGACAGCGAGTCAGCCGTCGAAGCGCTGTCATTCCTGGATATCAACGGCGAACGTCTGAGTTGGACGGAGTCGCTGCGCCGGACCTACACGGACGGCATTCTGATTTTGCATCGCGGCCGGCGCATCTATGAGCGCTACTTCGGCGCGCTACAGCCGCATGGATCGCACGCCTGCTTCTCGATCACAAAGTCCTATGCCGCCACCCTGGGCGCAATGCTGCTGCATGAAGGCACGCTGGATGAGGCCAAGACGGTTGCCCATTATCTGCCGGAAATGCGCGACACCGGCTATGCGGACGCCACTTTGCGCGAAGTCTTGGACATGCAAATCGGCGTTGCATACTCGGAAATCTATTCGGATCCGCAGGCCGACTTTTGGAGCTACGGCCGCGCCGCCGGCCTGCGACCGCGGCCCGCCGACTATCGTGGCCCGCGAAGTTTGTATGAGTACCTGCAGACATTGCGCAAGCAAGGCGCACACGGCACGGCTTTCAGCTACAAGACCGTCAACACCGACGTGCTGTGCTGGGTGATGAAACGCGTCACCGGAATCGGGCTGGCGGACATGATGAGTCAGCGGATCTGGTCGCGCATCGGCTGCGATGAAGATGCTTCCATCATTGTCGATCCCATCGGCGTCGAGATGGGCGGCGGCGGACTGAGCGCCAATCTGCGCGACCTGTGCCGCTTCGGCGAATTGCTTCGCTGTGAGGGAGCGTGGAATCGCCGGCAGGTCGTACCCGCGGCAGTCATCGCCGATATTCGCCGTGGCTCCGATCCGGGCAAATTCGCGCATGCCGGCTACAGTCTGTTGCCGGGATATTCCTACCGCAACATGTGGTGGGTATCGCATGACTCCATGGACATGTTCGAGGCCCGAGGCATTCACGGTCAGCGACTGTACATTGCACCGCGCGCGGAACTGGTGATTGCGCGTTTCGCCTCACATCCCATCGCGACCAGCATGGCCAACGATCCCATCACTTTGCCGGCGTTCGCCGCGGTGGCCCAATGGCTGTCGAGGCCCTGAGCGATCGAGACGTGGTCTGCCCTTTTTGACATCTGGCGGAAGTCGACGTCGAAAACGCGCTGCAGTTCACACTCCGCTGAGTTTTGGCGGAAGCGGATCGGCTACCATTTGGCCAGTCACCTCATCGTTGGTCTGCAAGAGAACGGCACATGGACAATTCAACCGCCAAAGATCTGCTGCAAACGCACGAGTACTTGACCGCGGATCTCGCGGAATCACAGCGTCTGCCGCGCATCGAAGAACGCCGTGAGTCCAAACGCAAATCGGTCGGCATCCGCGCCAAGGTGACCGTGCCCGGCAAGTCGGTCCTCCCCGCGCATACGGTGGATTTATCGAGCACGGGCGCCAGCATCACCCTGCCGTTCCAGCTCGCGTCCGGTCAGAAATGCTTGATCGACCTGGAACTTGCCGCTTGCGGCATGACCAGCATTTTCCACATTCCCGCCGAAGTTCGTTACTGCGTGCAAATGGCACCGGCCCGATTCCGTGCGGGCGTTCGCTTTGGCGAAGTCGATCCAGCCACCGCCGAGCTGATAGCTGCGGCCTTGGGCGCGGCCGGCTAACAGGCCGACTCACAGTGGCATGTGCAGTCGATCGGCCAGGAACGCGTAGATGTCGGCCGTTTGCTCTATGGCTTGCGACACGGTTGAGCCTCCGCCATGTCCGGACGAACCTTCGATATCCAGCAGTATGGGCTCCGGTCCGGCTTGCGCCGCCTGGAGGGTGGCCGCGAATTTGAACGAATGCGCGGGCATGACGCGGGTGTCGTGATCGCCCGTGACGATCAAGGTCGCGGGATAACGCGTGCCCGCGCGAATGTGATGCAGGGGCGAGTAGGCATAAATGACAGGAAATTCCGCGGCGTTTCCCGGCGTGCCGAATTCACCGCTCCATCCTGCACCCTGGCCGAATTGATCGAAGCGCAGCATGTCCATGACACCGACGCCGGCGATCACCGCACCGAACAAGTCCGGACGCTGCGTGAGAACCGCGCCCATGAGCAGCCCGCCGTTCGATTCGCCGCGGATCGCCAGCTTCGACGTGCTGGTGTAGTGCTGCGCGATCAGCCATTCGCCGGCGGCGATGAAATCGTCGAACGCGACCTGGCGGTGTTCGCGATAGGCCTGTTGGTGCCAGGCTTCGCCGTATTCGCCGCCGCCGCGAATATTGGCAACGGCGTAGATGCCGCCAAGTTCCATCCACGCGATGCGTGCCGGGCTGAACTCCGGAAGCAGCGGAATGCCGAAGCCGCCGTACGAATACAGCAGCAGCGCATTCCCGCCGTCGAGCTTCGTGCCTTTGCGATACGCCAACATCATTGGAATGCGGGTACCGTCTTTCGCCGGATAGAAAACCTGGTGTTGCTCGTAGCCTTTAGGATCGAAATTGGCGCGCGGCGAACGATACAGTGAAGTTTGTCCGGTCTCGCCGTCCAAACGGTACACCGTCGGCGGTGTGAGCATGTCGGTGAAGGAGAAGAAAGTCTCGCGATCGCCCGAGCGACCCTGAAACCCGTATGCGGTGCCGGTGCCGGGCAGGCTGATCTCGCGCTTCTGGACGCCGTTCAGGCCATAGGTGACGACCCGGCTGCGCGCGTCGTGAATCGACTGCACGATGAGCTGGTGATCGACCAAGGTGACGTTGGTTGCGGTCAGATCGATCGCGTCGCGTCCTTCAGCCACGACGGTCAACGCCTGGGCCGTGGGCCTGCGCGGATCGATGGAAATGACCTTGCCGTTCGGAGCCGCCAGACTGGTGACGAAGAACAAGCGTCCATCGTCCGAGCCCGAATAAATATACGCGGCGCTGAAACCCTCGAACACGGTTGTCGCCGGTTTGGCCGGTGCCGCAAGGTCGAGAAGATAGATGTTCTCCAGACCCTTGTCGCCCACTTCGCCTTCGCCGACGCTGACTATCATCCAGCGGCCGTCATCCGACAGATGTGGATCGTACTGCCAATCGGGATGTCCCTTGAATTGAAGGATCTTCTTGTCGGTTGCAGACGGCCGGCCCAAAGCGTGAAACCACAGCGCATCGTCGATGTCCTGTGCACTGAGCTCGGTGCCGGCTGCGGGTGCCGGAAAAGCGCTGTAGTACAGGCCGCGATTGTCCTTGGAGAAAATGGGTTTGTAATACTTGGTGAAGCGGACGACATCGGCCAAGTCCTTGCCGGTGCCGAGATCGCGAATATGCCAGTCGGTCCAATCGGAACCGGACACCGAGACGCCGTATGCGACCAGCTTGCCGTCATGACTGGCAACATATCCGACGACGTCGAGACTGCCGTCCTTGGACAGGGTGTTGGGATCGAGCGCCACTCGCGGCGCAGCCTCGAGATTTGCCGCGACATATAGAACGCTCTGATCTTGCAGGCCGGTGTTGCGGGTGAAGAAATACCGGCCGCCCGCTTGGAAGGGCTCACCCAGCCTTTCGATATCGAATAGTTTCCTGAAACGCGTCCTCAATTGCGCGCGCGCGGGCAGTGCCGCAAGATATTTTTCCGTAAGCTGCGATTCAGCCTGCACCCAGGCGCGGGTGTCCGGCGCATCCAGGTTCTCGAGTCCGCGATACGGGTCCGCCACCTTGATTCCATGATAGTCATCGATCGTGGATCCGCGGGGGGCCGGGGGGTATTGCAATGCGCTGTCCGCCTGAATCAAGCCGCCCCAGGCCATTGCGGCGGCGGCGAGGAAAACCGCCAGGTGTCGGTGCTGCATGCTGTTCCTTTATTTCTGGGCCCGGAGAGTTTACGAGATTTCGCGGGTAGAATTCTCGCAATGAGTTCCATGGGACATCGCGCGCTGCTCGGCGTTGAGCTGCCCATCATCCAAGCACCCATGGCCGGGGTTCAAGGCAGCGCTCTGTGCATCGCGGTGTCCAATGCCGGCGGACTTGGTTCACTGCCCTGCGGCATGTTGAGCCCCGAAGCGATGCACGCCGAGTTGACTGCGATCCGTGCGGGCACCGACAAGCCGTATGGCGTCAATTTCTTCTGCCACACCATGCCGCCGGAAAACCCGGTGCGCGAGGCCGCATGGCGGGCTTTGCTGCTGCCCTACTTCGAGGAATACGGATTGCCGCTGCCCGGCGCGCCCTCTGCACTGCGTACGCCCTTCAGCAGCCAGGCAGCGGATGTCGTGGAGGCCTTCAGGCCGCCGGTCGTGAGCTTTCATTTTGGCTTGCCGGCCGCTGAATTGCTCAGCCGGGTGAAGAGCTGGGGCGGCAAGGTACTGGGCTGCGCCACCACGGTGGAGGAAGCGCTATGGTTGGAAGCGCGCGGCGTAGATGCCGTCATTGCCCAAGGCAGCGAAGCGGGGGGCCATCGCGGCATGTTTCTGAGCGGCGATCTGGCCACACAGAGCGGGACCATGGCCTTGCTGCCGCAAATCCTCGATGCCGTGCGTGTGCCCGTCATCGCCGCCGGCGGCCTGGCCGGCGCTGTTGCAATTGCGGCTGCCCTACGCATGGGTGCGGTTGCCGCACAAATTGGCACGGCATATCTGCTGTGCACCGAAGCCACGACCGGTATTGCACACCGCGCCGCATTGAAACAATCGAGGGTCTCCACGGCACTGACCAACCTCTTCTCGGGCCGCCCCGCTCGCGGCATCGTCAACCGGCTGATGCATGATCTGGGGCCGATCAGCAGCGCAGCGCCGGAGTTTCCGCTGGCAGCGGGCGCCTTGGCGCCCCTGCGAGCTCATGCAGAGCGGTTGGGCCGCGGTGATTTCTCGCCCCTGTGGTGCGGCCAGAACGTCAGCGGATGCCGTGAAGCCGGCGCCGCAGAGCTTACCCGCGCACTGGCCGCAGAGGCCGTCCCATGGCGTTAGGCGCCACTGTCTACACCTTCAAAATCGATCTTGCCGATTCCGACCGCAGCGTCTATGCAGCCTTGGATTTGCGCGTGGCGCGCCATCCGTCGGAAACGGAGGATTACTTGCTGACACGCGTCTTGGCTTATTGTCTCGAATACAAGGAAGGCATCGAGTTCAGCAGCGGGATTTCCGACGCAGACCAGCCGGCCATTGCTGTGCGCGATCTGACCGGCGCTCTGACCACCTGGATCGACATCGGCGCCCCCGAGGCCGCGAGGCTGCACCGCGCTTCGAAGTTGGCACGCCGCGTCGCCGTCTATACCCACAAGGAGCCGGCGCCCCTGATCGCCAAGCTGCGGCTGGAACGCATTCATCGCGCCGAATCGCTGGAGATCCATGCGGTGGACCGGGATTGGCTGAACCTGCTGGCCGCGAAACTGACGCGGCGCATGGAGTTTTCCCTCACCGTGGCAGACCGCAATCTATATCTGTCGCTGGGTGATGAGACGCTGAGCAGCGTGGTGCGGCTTCTGCAGCTCGACGGCTCACCGCCTTCAGTCAGTTAGCCGAGTTCGGCCAGATAATCCCGCGGCCTCAGAAAGTCGGCATACAACCTGGCTTCCGGGGAGCCCGGCAGCGGATGCCAGTCGTACTCCCAACGCACCATCGGCGGCATCGACATCAATATGGACTCTATTCGTCCCTTGGACTGAAGACCGAACAAGGTCCCCCGGTCGTATACCAGGTTGAATTCCACGTAGCGCCCGCGACGATACAACTGGAACTGGCGTTCGCGCTCGCCATAGGGGGCATCCTTGCGGCGTTCGAGTATCGGCATGTACGCGGCCAGGAACGCGTCGCCGATCGAACGCAGAAATGCGAAACACGCCTCGAAGCCGCCTTGATTCAAGTCATCGAAGAACAATCCGCCCACACCGCGGGTCTCGTTTCGGTGTGGCAGGAAAAAGTAGCCATCGCACCAGTTCTTGTACTTCGGGTAGGCGTCGGGCCCAAGCATTCTGCAGGCATCGCTCGCGGTGCGATGCCAGTGCAGCACGTCTTCATCGTAAGGATAGTAGGGTGTCAGATCGAATCCACCGCCGAACCACCAGACCGCGGGACCGGTCTCGGGGTTGGCGATGAGAAAGCGCACATTGCAATGGGTGGTGGGTGCGTGCGGATTTCGCGGATGAAACACCAGCGACAGTCCCATGGCTTCGAAGGGAGCCCCGGCAATTTCCGGGCGAGCGTTCGATGCGGAGGGCGGCATGCGCTCGCCGAACACATGCGATACCGACACTCCGGCGCGCTCGAAGACCGTGCCGCCGCTCAATATCCGGCTTTCGCCGCCGCCGCCCTCGGGACGATGCCAGGGATCGCGGTGGAATTTCGCGCTGTCCACCGCCTCGACCGCAGCGGTGATCCTATCGTGCAGATCGCCAAGGTAGCCTTTGACTCTGGATGCGTCGGCCGAATCAGTCATGACCCTTCCTCAAGACTTTTTCTTGGGCGCACTCTTCTTGGCTTTGGCGGCCGGCTTGCTCGACTTTGCCTTGGCCGCTTTTGCCTTGGCAGGCGGCTTGTCGGCCCACGGCGCGGGCGCCTTTTTATTGGCGGCTGCTTTCGACCCCTTCGCCGCAAGACGAACCGGCGCTTCCGCGCCGGCCGCCGTCGATTTCTGCGGTGCCGCCGTTTTTGCGTTGGCTCCTTTCTTTGCGCCCCGGCCCCATTTGCCGAATGTGCGCACCGGCGCGGCGGCCAACAGCGCATGGCATTCTTCCAAGGTGAGGCTCTTGGGCTCCTTGTCCTTGGGAATCTTGGCGTTGCGCTGCTTGTCGGTGATGTAAGGGCCGTAGCGGCCGTTCAAGACTTGAATGCCGGCATCCGGGAAATCCAGGATGAGCCGGTTGGCATCCGCGATCTCCTTCTCCTTGATGACTTCAAGTGCGCGCTCCGGCGTGATCTCGTAGGGATCGTCGGTCTTCAGCGAGACATACTTGGCGCCATACTTCACGTATGGGCCGAAGCGTCCCACGTTCGTGGTGATTTCTTCGCCGGTGGCGGTGGTGCCCAATTTGCGCGGCAGCTTGAACAACTCCATCGCCTGTTCATGGGTGATGGCATCCATCTTCTGGCCGGGTCGCAACCCGGCGAATCGCGGCTTGTCCTCGTCGTCCTTGGTGCCGATCTGCACGAACGGCCCGAACCGGCCCATGCGAACGCTCATGGGTTTGCCGCTCGCCGGGTCGGTACCCAAGTCGCGCGCCTGCGCAACTTCCTCGCGGCTCACCGAAGCCTCGATGTGATTCACCAGGTCGATGAAAGGCTTCCAGAACTTGGCCAGCAGGGGCACCCACTCCTGCTCGCCGTTGGCAATGGCGTCCAGGTCATCTTCCATCTTGGCAGTGAAGTCGTAGTCGACGTAGGTGGTGAAGTACTGTGTCAAGAAGCGGCTGACGATCTTGCCTATGTCTGTGGCCGTGAATCGACGGCTTTCGATTTCCACGTACTGACGATCACGCAAGGTCGAAATGATGGAGGCATAGGTCGAGGGACGGCCTATGCCGTACTCCTCCAGTGCTTTCACCAATGAGGCTTCAGAAAAGCGCGGCGGCGGTTCTGTGAAATGCTGCGACGGCAACAGTCCCAGCAACTTCACCGCATCACCCTCTTTCAGCGGCGGCAGCACATGGTCGGAGTCGTCCTGGATTGCATCGTCCATGCCTTCCTGATACACGGAGATATAGCCCGGTTTGACCAGAGTCGAACCGTTGGCGCGCAGCACGGTGCGTTTGGGTCCTTCCGCGCCCGCGAGCATCTCCACGGTGACCGTATCGAATATGGCGGGTGCCATCTGGCAGGCGACGGTGCGCTTCCAAATGAGCGAATACAGTTTGAACTGATCGCCGTCGAGTTTGCTCTCGATGCCATTGGGAAGCACGTCGGCCGAAGTCGGCCGAATCGCCTCGTGCGCCTCCTGCGCGTTCTTCGACTTGGTCTTGAAGATGCGCGGCTCGTCCGCAAGTCCCGCTTCGCCGTACAGCTGCTTGATGACCTCGCGCACCTGCCCGATGGCTTCCTGGCCGAGGTTGAGCGAATCGGTGCGCATGTAGGTGATAAGGCCCACCTGGCCTTCGCCGATGTCGATGCCCTCATACAGCTGCTGTGCCACCCGCATGGTTTTCTGCGCGCTGAAGCTCAGTTTGCGCGCCGCTTCCTGCTGCAGGGTCGACGTGGTGAAGGGCGGCGCCGGATTGCGCTTGCGCTGCTTCTTGTCCACCGTGAGTACGCTGAGATGGGTCCTTGCCGCTTCATTGACGAAGCGCTCCACCTCGCGCGCCTGGGCTTCGTTCGTGAAGCTGAACTGCTCCACTTTGGCGCCCTGGAATTCGACTATCTTGCCGGGAAATCTCTGGTCGGAGTGCTCCAGTTCGGCATCGACGGTCCAGTATTCGCGCGGCACGAAGGCTGCAATCTCATCTTCGCGCTCGCAGATCATGCGCAGCGCAGGGCTCTGCACCCGGCCCGCCGACAGGCTGGGCCGCACCTTCTTCCACAGCAGCGGCGACAGATTGAACCCCACCAAGAAATCCAAAGCTCGCCGTGCCTGCTGGGCATTGACCAATTCAATGGCCAATTTGCGCGGGCTGGCCATTGCCTCGCGCACGGAATTCTTGGTTATCTCGTAGAAGGCGACCCGATGCACTTGCTTGCCTTTGAGTTCTCCCTGCGCTTTCAGCAGCTCGAACAGGTGCCAGGAAATCGCCTCACCTTCGCGATCGGGATCGGTGGCCAGATAAAGGGAGTCGGCCTTTTTCAATGCCTTCGAAATGGCGTCGATGTGTTTCTGATTGCGCTCGACGATCTGATACTTCATGGCGAAGTGGTGGTCCGGATCGACGGCGCCCTCTTTGGGCACCAGGTCGCGAACGTGGCCGTAGGAAGCCAGCACTTCGTAATCCTTGCCGAGGTATTTCTTGATGGTCTTCGCCTTGGCAGGCGATTCCACGATAACGAGATTGCTGCTCAAAGTCGTCTAATGCAGCGCGTCGGTGCGCTCTTCGAAGACCAGATCTTCCATTTGAGCGTAGGCGGACTCTTGACCGGGCTGGCTGAAGAGCACCATCAGCACGACCCATTTCACCTGTTCGATGTCGATTTCATCGGCTTCGAGCGCCATGAGACGATCGATCACCAATTCACGTTCCGTGCCGGAAAGAATCCGGACGTTTTCCAGATACATCAGGTAGCCGCGAACATCCGTGTCGAGCCGGACCAATTCCTGGCTGCTGAACACCCGTACCGCGCGCGCAGTGGCTTCGGCCACCTTCCCCAGCTGTTCGCCGGACAGACCATCCAACCATTCCAACGCGCGCTCGATGTCGGGCTCGGCGAAGCCAGCCTTGTCCAATTCGAGCTTCAAGGTATTCCGATCAGGCCGCGGCTCATCGTCGGCGCTCATATAATTCTCAAAGAGATAGATGAGTAGATCGAGAACGTTGTCTTTCAACCCCGGCTCCTAACGACTCGGGAGTAGCGGCCTCCGGGGGCAGCCTGAACGTGGCCTTCGAGTTCGAGGATCAGCATCATCGAGGACACGGCTTCTGGCTTCAATCCGGTGCGAACCACCAGTAGATCGAGGTCCGCAGAATCAAAGCCGAGCGCATCTAACAAGATTTTGTGGTCATTGTCCATTCCCGCCTCTATTCCTGGGGTGCCGGCAGGCCCGGATTTGGAGCGCGCCGAGCGGTTGAAGAATGCCGAAAAGTTCAACTCGCTCAATATGTCAGCCGTGCTCTCGGTCAATTTGGCGCCGTCGCGAATCAGTGCGTGACAGCCGCGGCTCAGGGGATTGCGAATTGAGCCGGGAACGGCAAACAACTCCCGATTATGGTCAGCGGCGAGCCGGGCCGTAATCAGCGATCCGCTGCGCCTGGCGGCCTCGACCACCAAGGTGCCGAGACTCAAGGTTGCGATCAGACGATTCCGTTTTGGAAAATTTTCACGCCGCGGCGGCGTCTGCAAAGGAAACTCGCTCAGCAAAGCGCCGTGAAAGCAGATCTCCTCGCTGAGCTGCAGATTGCGGCGGGGATAGACGACGTCCACACCGCAGCCGAGCACTGCAACGGTGATGCCTTGCGCGACCAGTGCGCCGCGATGGGCGGCCGTGTCGATTCCTTCGGCCAACCCGCTGGTGATGCCCATTCCGCCGGCCGCCAGTTGTTCCGCGAATTCGAATGCCGTGTCGCGCCCCGAGGGTGTCGGATTGCGGCTGCCCACGATGGAGAGTTGGGGATCCTTCAACACTGCGGCATTGCCATCTATATAGAGTGCAAGCGGGCAGGGCGCCGCATCTTTCAAGGACTCTGGGAAGTCGACATCCGAGTACGGCACGATGCGATGACGCGGATTCCGCAGCCATTTGATTTCGGCCGCCGTGGGCGCGGATGCCGGACTTGCGAGAAACTCGCGCGTGGCTGCCGGCAGACCGGCCCGCTGCCACGCGGCGGTTCCTGCGCGAAGAATGTCGAGCGCCCGCGCTCCGCTGCTCATGGCGAGCTTCAGTGCTTCGAGGTCAAACGGCGGTGCACGAGTCAGCGCCATCCAGGCCAAGGCTTCATCCTCTGCCAGCATGGCCACGATTGTGGCGCACGCCGGCCGCCGGGAGCCTCAGTCATACGGCATGCGAATACGCAGATACGAGAACGAAAAAGGCCGGGCAATGCCACGGCCTTGCGTCGAGGACCGGCGCGGGTTACGGATTCTGGACTTTATCCGCCACGTGAATCATGTTGGTCGCCTCCATCACCAAGCCATAGCTCATGTGATCGAAGGTCTTGAACACCATGAAGGTACCGACACGCTCGGATGGCAATTGCACCTTCTTGGTGGTCAGACTCCGCAGCGCGAAGAATCCCTTCTTGTCGGTGTCTTCGACATACGGACCCGAGTCGTAGATGGCGAGAACGTTGCCCGGAGCCAGCCCGTCGCTGGCGCCGCGATTCACCACGACGACTTCGTACTGACCGATGACGGTCACCCCGTTGGCCACCGAAATGATGCGGCCGTTGGTCTGAACCTTGGGGGGGGCCGGTATGAAGTCCAATGGCACATCGACGCCGCCTCGGAACAACTTGTCGCCCGCTTCGGTTTCGCGGGCGGAGTCGGTCATGATCAACGTGGCCGGATCGCCGCCGCGGGTTACATGGCCTGAGCCGGTGTAAATGCCGTCGTAACCGAGAATCCTGTTGTCATCGGGATCGCGCAGCGCATCGCCGACACGCACCACATTGTAGTGCCCACCCAGCTCGACCGGATCGGTGAAGCCGCGTGCATACAGGGTGTCGCCGTCGGACATGACGACGTGCAGGTCACGCGTCGCCAGAACGTACGGGGCGTTCTTGATCTGATCCTGATCCAATACCGACGGCTTCGACATGAAGGCCGCGACGGTTTCGTACGGAATGGTGGTCACTGCCTGCTCGAAGGGCTGGCTGCGAACCCGCGGCGAAACTCGGACCGCATCGCCGCGTTGCAATACGATCTTCGGCTGCCCATCGATGAATACCAGCCGCAGCGTGTCGCCCGGATAGATCAGATGCGGATTTTGGACCTGC
This sequence comes from uncultured Steroidobacteraceae bacterium, assembly GCA_964657945.1. Lineage (GTDB taxonomy): Bacteria > Pseudomonadota > Gammaproteobacteria > Steroidobacterales > Steroidobacteraceae > Bog-1198. The sequence continues at coordinate 21,164 of CAZZWM010000027.1, read as the reverse complement.
GGATTCACCTGCCAGATTTCGGGCCAGAACCAGGGATCGCGCAGAAACACCTTGGCAATGCCCCAAAGCGTGTCGCCCTTCTTGACCACGTAGCTGTCAGGAGCGTTCGGCGCCAACGGCACGGATTCGCGCGGTGCATCGCCGGCTGAGGCGGTGGACGGAGCGCCGGCATCGACAGCGGCCTCCATCGCGGTCTTTTGATCGCCGACGACGGTTCCCTCGATGGCGGGCTCCGCGTTGGTGATGGCTACCGGCGCCGATTTTGGGGCCTCAGTACGGCATCCCGCGATCAATACGACCGCTACAATTGTCAGGGCTAGTTTCTGATGACCATGCATTCGTTTCGCTCCCATTCAGTCACCGTCTTATGGTGCCGGGCTCACTGATATACTGCCGACCTGCCGCCTAAGACTGGGACGTAACACCCGTTTTTTGCCGTTTCCCAACGCTGTTCGCCGGCACGCAGGGCATTAAGTTAAGCAGCGGCGGAACTTTAGCAACAATCTCCAGCCAAAAACACGATATTGCTCTCATAACTCCCATGACAAAGCTCGTAATTCTCGAGTATCCCGACCCCAGACTGCGGAAGACGGCTGAACCGGTGTCGGCCGTGGATGACGCGGTGCGTCAATTGGCCGACGACATGCTGGAAACCATGTATGCCAAAAACGGCGTCGGTCTGGCTGCGACTCAGGTCGACGTTCATCGAAGAGTCATCGTTCTCGATGTCAGCGATTCCCGCGATCAGCCGCTGGTGTTGATCAATCCAGAACTCCTGAGGTTGGAAGGCAACGGTCCGGGCGAGGAAGGATGTCTTTCCCTGCCCGGCATTTACGATAAATTGCCGCGTGCCACGAGTATTCGCGTGAAAGCGTTGAATCGGGATGGACAGAGTTTCGAGATGGACGCCGAGGGTTTGTTGGCGGTGTGCATACAGCACGAAATGGATCATCTCGAGGGCAAACTCTTCGTCGACTACCTTTCCGAGCTGAAGCGCCGGATGATCCGTCGCCGTCTCGAAAAGGAACGAAAAAATCGCTCCACTGGAAGCGAGACCCGCGTGCCGGCGTCCGGCTCCGCCACGCCCGCTCTTTGAGTTTTGAGCAGCTCTCTTTCCTCCTTGCGGCTGGGATTCGCCGGCACGCCTGAATTCGCCGTCCCGGCTTTGCAAAAACTGGCGGCCGCTTGTTCCATCGCCAAGGTTTTTACGCAGCCCGACCGTCCCGCAGGGCGCGGTCAAACCGTCCAGGCCAGTCCGGTGAAGCGCAGGGCGCTCGAACTCGGCCTCGGCGTGCAGCAGCCCGCGACCTTCAAGTCACCTGAAGCCTTGGAGATGCTGCGGGCGGCGCAAGTCGATGCGCTGGTCGTGGTTGCCTATGGACAGATTCTGCCGACCACGGTCTTGAGCACGCCCAGACTCGGCTGCTTCAACATTCACGGCTCGTTGCTGCCGCGGTGGCGCGGTGCCGCGCCGATACAGCGGGCAATTCTCGCCGGGGATTGTCTCACCGGCGTGACGATCATGCGCATGGAGGCCGGACTCGATACCGGTCCCATCCTGGCGATGCGCACCACCGATATCGGCTTGCGCGACAACGCGCAAACGGTGCACGACAGACTGGCGATGCTGGGCGGCGATTTGATCGTGGAATCGTTGGCTGCCGTTTCCGCCGGAACGTCGCGTGAAACTCCGCAACCGGCGGACGGCGTCACCTACGCCGAAAAAATCTCCAAGGCGGAAGCGCCCGTCGATTGGCGTCATGCCGCCGGACAGATATGCCGTCAAGTGCGCGCCTTCAATCCTTGGCCGGTGGCTCAGACGCTGTTCAACGGCGAGGCGCTGCGCATCTGGGATGCAGAAACCATCGATTTGCACTTCGCCGGAGCAGGCCGAGATGTGCCGCCGGGCACCGTCATGGCGGCCACCGGCGAGGGGATCGACGTGGCCTGCGGGAGCGGCGTGTTGCGCATTCTTCGCCTGCAACTGCCGGGACGAAAGCCCTTGAGCGCGCAAGAATTCCTGCAGGGACAGCGGCTGACCGGCGCTATGTTCGCATCGGCATGAAAGGCGCCGCCAGCGCGCGGTCTCTGGCCGCACACGCGGTTGCGCGGGTGCTGCGCGAGGGTGTGACGCTGGATGCGGCCCTGAAGCACGCGCTCATCGGCGCGGACTCCAAGGTGCACGCCTCGGTGCGTTCCTTGAGCTACGGCGCGGTTCGCGGCTACTTCCGCCACGAGGCCATTCTCGCCAAGCTGCTGTCCACCCCCGTGCGATCGCTGGATTTTTTGGTGCGGGCCTTGTTGTCGGTGGCGTTGTTCGAAATCGAGGATAAGCGCACCCCGGAATATGCCGTGGTGGACGCTGCGGTTCAAACCGCCAAGGCAACCGATGCGTTGCGCGCCTCCGGCCTGATCAACGCCGTGCTGCGCCGCTATTTGCGCGAACGGCAGAGCATCGATGCCGAAGTGGCCAGCCGACCCGCCACGCGTCACGCGGCGCCGATCTGGCTGGCCGATCGGCTGCGTGCCGACTGGCCGGTGCGTTGGACTCAACTACTCGCGGCCGGGGACAGCCAGGCGCCCATGTGGTTGCGGGTCAACAGCCGGTTATCGAATGCGCCGGATTATCTGCGCCAGCTTCAAGATGCGGGGATGCCGGCCCGCATCGAGGACCGCGTGCCCTATGCCATCGTCCTCGACACGCCATGCGAGGTGCATGCGCTGCCCGGGTTTGCGAGCGGCATGGTGTCGGTCCAGGATCTGGGTGCACAGTGCGTGGCATTTCCTCTGGCGCTCGGCGCGGGTCAGCGGGTCTTGGATGCCTGCGCGGCGCCGGGCGGCAAGACCGCCCTGATCGCGGAGCGCGAACCGAACCTCGCGAAGCTGCTGGCCTTGGATGTGGATCCCAATCGCCTGACTCGCGTTCGCGACAACCTGAGCCGGGGCATGCTCGCAGCCGAAGTCATTCATGCGGACGCCGCGTCGCCCGCGAAATGGTGGGATGGACAGCCATTCGACCGCATTCTGCTGGATGCCCCCTGTTCCGGGCTCGGCGTGATCCGCCGCCACCCCGACATCCGCTTGCGCAAGTCGCCGGCCGAAATCGACAAATTGCCGGCCTTGCAAAGCAAGCTGCTGAAAGCGACCTGGGAGCTGCTGGCGTCGGGCGGCCGGCTGGTATACGCGACCTGCACGGTGACTCGCAGCGAAAACAGCCAAGTGCTTGGCGAATTTTTGAACACCACGCCTGGGGCCAGTATCATTCCCGTGGATGCGTGGGAGGGCTGGCCCGGATTCGGCGAGGCAGACGCATTCGGCCGACAAATCCTGCCCGGTGAGGCGGGTGCGGACGGCTTCTATTATGCTGCTCTGACGAAACAATGAATGCGCTGCGCCCAAAAACCCCTGATTCGGGTCGCTATCCGGCTGCGTCCGTGACGCGGCGGGGCTTGCTGTGGGCCGCGCTGGCCGCACTGCTGTGGTTCCAACCCTTGTTTGCCGACGGTTTGGAAGGCCGCTTCGAAATCCGCACCGCGTCCCTGGAACTCCGAGAGAGCGTCTATCAGATGAACTCGCGCATGGCGCTGCCCATCAGCGAGGCGGTGCGGCGCGGCTTGGCGGAGGGCTTGCCCCTGAGCCTGGAACTCGATCTCAACATCAAGCGCGTGCGTCAACTGCTGCCGAACTCCACCGTGGCGGAACTGACCCAGCGATACCATCTGCAATACAACGCCGTCAGCGCGCGCTACGTGCTGCGCAATGACAACAGCGGCCAGCAGGAATCCTTGGGCACCATCGATGCGGCCTTGGAGCAACTGGCCGATATCAAGAACCTGCCCGTGTTGGACAAGGCGCTGATCCAGGCTGACCGGCGCTATGAGGCGAACCTTCGCGCCAAGATCGATTTCGGCACGGTTCCATTCACGCTCCGACTGGTGATGTTCTGGGTCAGCGACTGGCATCGCGACAGCGATTGGTACGCGTGGACGTTTCAGCCATGATCCGCAAGTACGGTTCCACCGTCCTCGGCAGCCTCGGCGTGCTGCTGTGGCTGGTGGCGTTGTATCTGCTGGGATCCACCGACCAGAACTCCGAAAAATTCGCGGGTTGGATGCCGTGGATATTGCTGATCAATATTTGCGGCCTGTTCACATTGGTGGCGCTGCTGGCCATCAAGCTGACCCGCTTGGTGCGCGACTATCGGCGTCATGTGCCCGGTTCGCGCCTCAAGGGCCGCACGGTCGCCATTTTCAGTCTCTTGGCCGTGACGCCGATTCTCGTGGTGTATTACTTCTCGCTGCAATTCTTGAATCGCGGTATCGACAGCTGGTTCGAAATCGAAGTCAGTCAGGGACTGAAGGACACGCGCGAACTGTCGCACGCGGCGCTCGAAGTGCGGGTGCGGGAGTTCCTGCAGCACACTCAGGTGGTGGCGCGCTCGTTGTCCGGTATTGCGGATTTCGAATTGGGAAGCACGCTGGACCGCCAGCGCCGCGACAGCACCGCGGTCGAGTTCACGGTCCTGGGTGCGCAGCAACGCATCATCGCCACCAGTTCCGAACGGCCGATGGACATGCTGCCGGTTCCGGCCACGGATGAAATGCTGTTGCAGCTGCGTCATGGCCGGCCGTATGTCAGTCTCGACACCGACTCGGTTGGCGGCTATGTGATTCGCGCGGCGGCGCCCTTCGACGACAGCGGCGCCAATCAACGGGTTCTGATCGCGCTGTACCCTGTGCCGCAGCAGCTGAGTCAATTGGCAGATACGGTGCAGCGTTCCTACACGCAGTACGCCAATCTGGTGCAGCTGCGGCGGCCGCTGAAAACCACCTTCATATTGATCCTGACCTTCGTCGTGCTGATGTCGCTGATCGCCGCGGTCTACGGCGCATTCTTCGCCGCCCAGCGTTTGGTGCAGCCGGTCCAGGATTTGATCGCGGGCACCCGCGCAGTAGCCAAGGGCAACTACGACACCCAGCTGCCGTTGCCCGGGCGAGACGAGCTGGGCTTCCTGGTGACTTCCTTCAACGACATGACCAAGCGGCTCGGGCGCGCGCGCGAGGAGACGCGGCGCAGCCAGCAAGCGGTCGAAGCCGAACGCGCAGGCTTGGCGGTGATCCTCGCGCGCTTGAGCACCGGGGTCGTTTCGCTTGAACCCGACTTGAAAATACGCACCGCCAATCAGGCCGCCAGCGCCATTCTGGGGGTCGACCTGGAGGCAGCCATCGGCAAGCCCTTCGATGAATCGATCAGCGCTTCCGGTTTGTTCAGTCAGTTCCTGTCGGCCATCCAGCAGCGCTTGCAACCCGGTGAGCTGGATTGGCGTGAACAGATCGAGCTGTTGTCGGACTCCGGCAAGCAAGTGCTGATGTGCGCCTGCACCGCCCTGCCCAACGATGCCGGCGGCGCGGCGGGCGTGGTGCTGGTGTTCGACGACATCACGACGCTGCTGCAGGCGCAGCGCGACGCGGCCTGGGGCGAGGTTGCGCGGCGCCTGGCGCACGAGATCAAGAATCCGCTCACGCCGATCCAGTTGTCCGCGGAACGCATGCGGCGCAAGTTCCTGGGCTCGATGAATGAGCAGGACGCGCAGATTCTCGAGCGCGCGACCCACACCATAGTTGCACAGGTCGACGCGATGAAGCAGATGGTCAACGCCTTCAGCGAGTATGCACGCGCGCCCGACATGCAATTTTCACGCTTCGATTTGAATCAATTGATCACCGAGGTGGTGGATCTGTACCGCGTGCAGGACAGCAGTGCCGAATTGAAGCTTTCGCTCAGTTCGCAGCTGCCGAACATTTCAGCGGACCGGGTGCGAATCCGGCAGATCCTGAACAATCTGCTGACCAATTCCTTCGAGGCGCTGGAGGGCAGGACCGGTGCGCGCATAGAAATCGAAACTCAAGTCTGCGAGGAGGGTCAGAAGCAGGGGGCTTCGGTGGCGATCGCGGTGACCGACAATGGTCCTGGATTCCAGCGCGACCTCATCGGCACCGTTTTCGATCCTTATGTCACCAGCAAGCCCAAAGGCACCGGACTGGGGTTGGCAATCGTCAAGAAAATCGTTGAGGAACACGGCGGCCGCATAGAGGCGGATAATCAGCGCACCGGGGGCGCCCGCATCAGGATTCTGCTGCCCTTGGGAGGCAGCGCACGCTCGACCAGCGTGCGCGAGCCCCGCAAGGGTGAACATAGGAGAGAACGCGTATGACGGCTTCGAGAATTTTGGTGGTCGACGATGAGGCTGACATCCGCGGCCTGCTCAAGGAAATTCTTTCCGAAGAAGGGTACGAGGTGGAAATTGCCGCGGACGCAACCCAGGCGCGGTCCTCGCGCGCATCGCAGGTGCCGGACCTGGTGCTGCTCGACATCTGGATGCCCGATACCGATGGCATCACGCTGCTTCGCGAGTGGTCGGCCACGGACGGCTACGACTGTCCCGTGGTCATGATGTCAGGCCACGGCACGGTTGAAACGGCCGTTGAAGCGACGCGCCTGGGAGCTTTTGATTTCGTCGAGAAGCCGCTGTCGCTCACCAAGCTGCTGCGCACCGTGGAGCGGGCGCTCGATGCAGGACGCCGTAAGAGGCTGTCCGTGCGTGCACAGGGACCGGGTCTGGCCGTGCCCATCGGCAAGGCGAAGGTGACGCAAATGTTGCGCGAACAGGTGCAACACGCCGCTTCCAGCGCCTCGCCGGTGCTGCTCATCGGCGAACTGGGTTCCGGGCGCGAAGCCTACGCGCGTTATTTGCATTCCTTGAGCGCGCGCTCTGCGAAGCCGTTCTTGACCGTTGTGGCGGCAAGCCTCCTGCAGGACCCGGCCGCGGCACTGTTCGGCAGCGAGCGCGATGGCAAGGTTGAGCCGGGCGCCTTCGATCAGGCCGCCGGCGGTTCCTTGTACATCAGCGGCATCGAAGACTTGAACAGCGCGGCGCAGCGGGCATTGGCCGGCGCCATCGAGCAAAACGGCTACACGCGCGTCGGCGGCCGCCAACGTCTGATGCTCAATGTCCGTTGGATCAGTTCGGCGCAGGAGGGTTTCGAGCTGCGCGCCGCCCCCGAACCCTTCCGGCGAGATCTGGTCGCTCACCTCAATGTGATCACGCTGCGGGTGCCGCCGCTGCGGGACTACGCGGAGGATGTGCCGGATCTGCTGCGCTACTACGTCGACCGTCTGGTCGACGAGCAACACCTGCCGCTGCGCCGATTCAGCGTGGCCGCGCAGAATCGGCTGCGCAATTATCCTTGGCCCGGCAATATTGCCGAATTGAAAAATCTGGTCCAGCGGGTGCTGATCCTGGGTGTGGGCGAAGACATCAGGCTGGAGGAAATCGAGCGAGAACTGGCGGTCAAGCTCAGCGTCGATGAGCCCTTGGTCAAGCAGGATCTGCTGGCCTTGCCGCTGCGCGAAGCCCGCGAGCAATTCGAGCGGGCTTACCTTCAGCAGCAGTTGCTGCTGTGCAACGGAAAAGTCGGTCAGCTGGCCAAGCGGGTGGGGATGGAGCGGACCCATCTTTATCGTAAGTTGCGGGCATTAGGAGTCGATTTTCGTCAATTGGGCGAGGATTGAACGCTGACTGTCCGCCTCTTGTAACTCAAGGAAAAAGCCAGTCAAATGCAAGATGAAGCCGATATTGCGATCAACGGCGTGCGACTCAGCGACTCCGAGTCCATGACGGTGCGGGTGGCCATCGACACCTTGGCCAACGTGCTCGCGGACAGCATCGAAGAAGCCGAGGGGCGCGAGCTCACCGAAGTGTATCTGGCCGCTCTCAGCAGAATTCAAAACTTGCTGGACAACCGGCCGGCCAGAAAGCAGTGATCAATCAGTCGCCGACCTGGATCACCAGCACGTCGACTTCAGCCTTGTGAAGAATCTGGCGCTCGCGGTTCAACTCGTCGAGATTCGAGATAGGACCGATGCGGATGCGGTACCACGTGTCGGTATCCACCGAAACTCTTTGCACCTTGGATTCGATGCCCTGCAGCGCCAGCTTGGCGCGGGAGCGTTCCGCATCGGCTTGAGTCCTGTAGGAGCCCGCCTGCAGTACATAGGTGCCACGTCGCGTTTCGGGCACCGTCTTGATGTCGGGCCGAATGTTTTTGTCCTTTTCCGGGACGACCACCTCGAACTTCGGCAGCATGTCGTAAAAGGCATAAGTCTTCCCCGTGTCGTCGGTGCCGGGGTCCATCGGTTCCGGCGGATCGTTGGCGTGCATTTTCCTTTTGTTGCCGGCGGCGGCTTGCTGCTTTACCGCGGCGGCATAGGGCGCGTCCAGACGCCGATCCTTCAAATAGACCACACCGGCTGCCGCAAGCCCCAGCCCCAAGCCGCAGGCGAGCCCCATCCACCCGGAAAATCCGCCCGCCTTTTTGCGCTTTGGTTTGTAGTCGCGCGCCATCTACATGGTATCTGGCGCGGACACGCCGAGAATCAGCAAACCATTGCGAATGACCGTCTGCGCCGCCAGAGCAAGATCGAGACGCGCATCGCGGGTGCCGGAGTCCTCGACGATGAACTGATGGGCGCTGTAGTAAGTATGGAAGTCGTTGGCGAGGTCACGCAGGTAATGCACCAGCATATGCGGGGCCCGCAGCACGGCGCACTGCTGCAAAATCTCCGGGAATGAACTCAGGCGCTTGATCAGCTGCAGTTCCTGCGGCTCGGTCAGTTCGTTCAAGGCGGCAAGGCCGTTGGCCACATCGTGATGCAGACCGCGCTCGTGCAGTTGCCGCAATACGCTGCTGACGCGCGCATGGGCGTACTGGATGTAATAGACCGGATTGTCGTTGGAACGCGCCTTGGCGAGTTCCATATCGAAGTCCAGATGCTGATCGTTGCTGCGCATGACGTAGAACAGACGCGCAGCATCGTTGCCGACCTCCTTGCGCAGATCGCGCAACGTGACGAATTCGCCCGAGCGCGTCGACATCTGTGCCTTCTCGCCGCCTCGATACAAGGTGACGAACTGCACCAATCGCACCTCGAAGCACTCGGGCGGGCCACCGAGCGCGATCAGGCCCGCGCGCAGCCGGGTGATGTAGCCGTGGTGATCGGCTCCCCAGATGTACAGAATGTGCTCGAAGCCACGCTCGCGCTTGTTGAATATATAAGCGATGTCGGACGCAAAATAAGTCTTCAGGCCGTTTTCACGCACCATCACGCGATCCTTTTCGTCGCCGTACTCGGTGCTCTTGAACCACAGCGCACCGTCCTTCACATAGGCCTTGCCGGCGCTCTTCAAGGCGTCCAGGGCGCGATCCACCGAGCCATCGTCAGCCAGGGATTTCTCGGAGAACCAGCAATCGAAGCGCACGCCGAACTCCAGCAGATCCTCACGGATATCGCCCAGTATCCCGTCCAGCGCCAGTTTCAGGACTCTCGCGTAGGCCGCATCGCCGATCAAACTCCGCGCCCTCGCGATGACGGCGTCGATGTGTGCATCCTTGTCGCCGCCTCGAGGCTCGTCGGCCGGCAGATCCTGGAAGATGTCCTGCGCCGGATGACGCAGCGATGCTCCTTCGGCGGCGAACAGCTGGTCGGCTATCGCGACGATATACTCGCCGCGATAGCCGTTCGCCGGAAAAGTGAATTGCTCACCGCAGCGTTCCAGGTAACGCAGCCAGGTGCTGACCGCCAGGATTTCCATCTGCCGCCCGGCATCATTGACGTAGTACTCACGCTGTACCTGATAACCGACGGCATCGAGAAGATTGGCGAGCGTCGCGCCGAAGGCGGCATGACGGCCATGACCGACATGCAGAGGACCCGTTGGGTTGGCCGAGACGAATTCCACCTGCAGCTTCTTGCCGGCGCCGAAGCGTGAGCGGCCGTAGTTCCGCCCCTGCTGCAGAATCTGCGCTATCTGATCGTGATAAGCGCCATCGGCCAGGAAAAAATTGATGAACCCGGCACCGGCGATCTCGACTCTTGCGACCGCGTCGCTCTTGGGGAGCAACCTCACCAAGGACTCGGCGACCTTGCGCGGGTTTTGGCGCGCAGCTTTGGCCAGCCGCATCGCAAGATTGCTGGCGAAGTCGCCATGCTGGGGATCGCGGGTGTTTTCCACTTCGATGACGGCGCCGCGGGCGGCCGCCGGCACCACGTCTTCAGGCAGGGCAGCAAGGGCCTGCTGGAGCAGGGATTCGATTAGATGTTTCATGAAGGGCCGAGAGTTTAGCGCAATCCGGTCAGTCCACTTCCAGCGGATCCACATCGATGGACCATCGCAGGCCGGTGGGCCCGGGAAGGGACTCCACGCGCGGCAACCAGCGCAAAAGAAATCTTTGCAGCGAAGCTCTCGCGGCGGTTTCGATCAGCAAGTGCGCCCGAAAATGATCGGCGCGCCGCGCGATCAAGGCGGTGGCGGGTCCCAGGATTTTAACGGTCGGATGCGTCGAATCGTCGGATTCGTCCAGGCCTCGGCCGGACTCCAGTGCTGCATACAAGAATGCGTCCAGGCCGTCGCGATCCTTCGCCTCTGCGCGCAGCATCGCAAGTCTGCAGAACGGCGGCCAACCGGCATCGCGCCGTTCCTGCAACGCGCTGCTCGCAAAACTTTCGTAACCTTCACCGATGAGTCGATTGAGCAAGGGATGTTCCGGAAACTGGGTCTGAATCATGACCTCGCCGGCGCGGGTC
>CAZZWM010000027.1:0-10510 GCA_964657945.1 uncultured Steroidobacteraceae bacterium | reverse complement strand
CCCCCGCGACCGGCTACCTGGGTGATGGTTTGCGCCAGCCGTTCGGTCGCCCGAAAGTCGCTGGCAAACAATCCCTGGTCCGCGTCGAGGATGACCACCAATGAAACGTCCGGAAAATGGTGTCCCTTGGTGAGCATTTGAGTTCCCACCAAAATGCGGGCCTCGCCGCTGTGCACCCGGTCGAGCACGCCTTCGATGGATCCCTTGGCGGCGGCGGTATCGCGATCCAGGCGCGCGAGCGGCGCGTCGGGAAACAGCCGTCCCAAGGTTTCTTCGACGCGCTCAGTGCCCTGGCCGACCGCCACCAGCGGCTGGCTGCAATTGCCGCAGGTGGTGGGTACGGCGGTGTGAGCTCCGCAGTGGTGGCACCGCAGCTGTTGCGCGCGACGATGTAAAGTCATGCGCGCGTCGCAATGTGCACAAGGCGCAACCCAGCCGCAGGCGTTGCAGAACAGGCTCGGCGCGTAACCGCGCCGGTTCAAGAACACGATGACCTGACCGCCGGCCTGCAGATGCCGACCGATGCCTTGGATGGCCGGGGCCGACAGCCCTTGCTCGATGGCGTGTTTGCGCAAATCGATCAGGGCCATGCGCGGCGGCTGGGCGGCGCCCGGGCGCCGCGGCAGCACATGCTTCGAGTAGCGTCCGCTGGCTGCATTTTCCAGCGTTTCGAACGACGGCGTGGCGGATCCCAAGACGATGGGCACGTTGGCTCCGCGCGCCCGCATCACCGCCAGATCCCGCGCCGAGTAGCGGAATCCCTCATGCTGCTTGTAAGAAGCGTCGTGCTCCTCGTCCACCACGATGAGCGCGAGTCTGGGCAGGGAAGTGAATACGGCGGAGCGTGTGCCAATGATGATGCTTGCGGTGCCGCCATGCGCGGCCCGCCACGCATCGCGCCGCTCGGCATCGCTCAAGCCCGAATGCACCACCTCCACTCCAGCCGTAAAAAAGTCCCGAAAGCGCTTGACCAATTGCGGCGTGAGCGCAATCTCGGGTACCAACACCAGCGCCTGGCCGCCCGCGCCGATGGCGGCCTCGATGATGCGAAGGTAAACCTCGGTCTTGCCGCTGCCGGTGACGCCATACAGCAAATGTGCCGCGAATTTTCCCAGCGTCGCAAGCATGGAATCCACTGCCGCGTGTTGCGCAGCGCTGAGCTGAAGGCGGGGACGGGCGGCGTGTTCGGCCGGCGCCTCGAAGAGATGGGACGATGCCGGGAGGATCTCGCTCGATACCCAGCCGCGCTCGTAAAGTGAACGCAGATGCTGGATGTCGAACAGTGCGGCGGCCTCTGCGGCCGAGGCGCTGCCCCGTTGCGCCAACCAGCCCAACAACGCCCGCTGCCGGGGCGCGCGCCGCGATGAGGGATTGGCCAACTCGGCCCTACCCCGTGAAGTGACACTCCAGATCTCGGTGGTTTCGGCTGCCGGTTGGCCGCTGCGAAGGTTGATGGGGAGCGCGGCCGCATACACTTCGCCAACCGGGTGATGATAGTACTCAGCCGCCCATCGCAGCAGATCGAAGGTCACGGCGTCGTAGACCGGCCGTTCGTCCAAAATCTCGGTTACGGCTCTCAACTTGGCCGTGGCGACGGTGGAGTGAGGGACGATGCCGACCAAAATGCCGATCAGAGTTTGCCGTCCGAACGGAACGCGCACACGCACGCCGGGCGGCGGTGCCTTGGCGGACTGTCCGTTCTCTCGAATCGGTGGTAAATAATCGAACACGCGGCGCAGGGGTGTGTCGATTGCGATTTGGAAAATCATCAAACCCTTGTTGTCCACAAAAGCTGTGGATAAGTCTGTTGAAAACCCGGGATCACGAGGCCTAAGTGCCCGTTCCGTTTCGGGTCCGGTTCAAAATGGCGAAAAACTATCCTAAATTGAAATGAATCTTTCTAAATCATAGGGTTGGGCGCGTCACTGGATGGGGCTCTGAGGTGTAGATCCCAAATATTGCAACCGAAGTCACATTCGATGTGCGTAAGTCGCTGATCTTACGGTCACGTGCCGTCAACCGGCCCTAAGCGTAGGCGTTATGCATGTGAATGGAAACGTTCGATTGCTGCCAAGAGGACGCACATGACTTCGTTTGATACGCTGAACGCCGCTTTGATGGTCTGGGATACTCCCGCGCCAGCATCTAGGGGAGCGATTCTGGAGTACACGAAGGATCTGGAGAAATTTCTTGCCGAGATCGAGCGCCGCGCTTTTCGCATGGCGCAGATGGCGTTGCGGGATCCGGACGATGCCCTTGATGTAGTGCAGGACGCCATGATCAAGCTGACGCGCAATTATGCCTCGAAACCGAGTGCCGAGTGGCGCCCGCTGTTTTATAGAATTCTCGAGAACGGAATTCGCGATTTGCAACGGCGTCGTTCGGTGCGCAAGCGCTTCATGACCTGGTTGCCCGGCGCCAAGGAAGATCCTGAGGGTGAGGCGCAAGATCCATTGGACAATGTGGCCGATGCCGCGCCGGCGATTCCGGAGTCGCTGATGCAGGCCGAAGCGATCGAAAAGCTCGAGGTCTCGTTGCGTGCGTTGCCCGCACGCCAGCGTCAGGCATTTTCGCTGAGGATTTTCGAAGGCATGGATGTGGCCGAGACGGCCCAAGCCATGGGCTGTTCTGAAGGCAGTGTGAAAACGCATTACTCGCGCGCGGTGCATGCGTTGCGCGAACAACTGGGCGAGGCATGGTGATGAGCGAACAACTGAACAGTCCGTTGGAAGAGCGTAGCCGGGCGTTGTTCAACGACAGCGTCGAGGGCATGGACTTTGCGTTGCGCTCGCGTCTGACCCAGGCCCGGGTCGCCGCTCTGCAGTCTGCCCGTCGTCCCGTGCCGTGGCTGTTTCGCTCCACGATTTGGGCGCCGGCTGCCGGCGTAACCGCTGCCGCGGTGTTGGGTGTGGCGCTTTGGATGGGTTCACCCGCAGGTCATCCCGGTGCCGCTCTGGCTGATAACCAATCGAATTTCGAGGACATGGATTTGGTCGCGTCGACCGACGACAACTCTGCTGACACCGTGGAGATGTTGCAGGACGACATCGATTTCTACGATTTTGCAGACAAGGCTGCTGGCTCGGATCCGGCCGTTTAAGTGAGTTTATGTTGAGTTCGGCGAGGGGCTGGCTGTTGCTGAACGCCGTATGCGCGTTCGCGAATGCCGCACCGTCGCCGACAGCGGCGCCGCCCGCTCCGCCGGCAAAGACGCCGGCAGCGGCGGATGCGCCGGACGATGAGTTCCTGGAGTTTTTGGGTTCGGACGATGTGGGTGATGCAGCATTGTGGGAATACTTGAAGCGCGCTCCGCCGCGTGGGACCAATCCCCCACCGCCGCCACCGCCGCAGGATACGAATAAATGATCAGGGCCATGGTTCTAAGCGCAACATTGGTGTTCGCTGCTGTCGGCAGCTGGGCGCAGAGCCCGGCTGCGGAGCCGTCTCCCGGTGCGCCTGCCGCCGCTCCGGCCTCGCCGAAGTCTTGGGGTTCATTGTCCACGGAGCAGCAGAAGGTACTGCAGAACTATCAGGGCAAGTGGAATAGTCTGCCGCCGGAACGCCAGCAAGCTCTCGCCAAGGGTAGTCAGCGGTGGGTGTCGATGACTCCTGAGCAGCGTGCCGGCGCGCAGCAGCGCTTTTCGCAATGGCGCGCGATGCCGCCGGAGCAGCGTCAACAGATCCGGCAGCGCTGGCAACAGTATCGCGCGTTGCCGCCTGAACGGCAGCAGCAGATACGGGAGTCATTCAATCGATTTCGGCAGATGCCCCCCGAACGCCGCCAGGAATTGCGCAGGCAATGGCGGCAGATGACCCCCGAGCAACGCCGCCGCGTCGTCCAACACGCAACGCCCCCGGAACGCACGCCACCGCATCGGCCGCGCTGAAACGCCCGAGATCAGCCTGCGGCTTTGACCGCCTGGATCAGTTGCCCCACGGCGGCCTGCGCGTCGCCGTACAGCATGCGGGTCTGGTCGAGCACGAACAGAGCATTGTCGATTCCGGAGAAACCCTGTCCCTGTCCGCGCTTGATGACGATCACGTTCTTGGCCTTGTCGGCGTTCAGGATGGGCATGCCGTAAATCGGACTGCCCTTGTTGCTGCGCGCGTCGGGGTTGACCACGTCGTTGGCGCCGATGATCAGAGCAACATCCGCCGTGTCGAATTCGGCATTGATCTCATCGAGGTCGGAGATCAGGTCGTAGGGCACGCCGGCTTCGGCCAACAACACATTCATATGTCCGGGCATGCGGCCGGCCACAGGATGAATCGCGAATCGCACCGTGACGCCGTGATCGATCAACAACTGGGTCAACTCCCACACCTTGTGCTGCGCCTGCGCGACCGCCAAACCATAACCGGGAACGACGATGATCTTCTGTGAGTAGGCCATCATGACGCCGGCGTCGGATGCCTCGATGGCCTTCTGGGTGCCGGTAACTGCGCCCCCGGCGGCCGAAGAGGATTCACCGAAATTCGAGAACAGCACATTGGCCAGCGAGCGATTCATCGCCTTGGCCATCAATTGGGTGAGCAGCGTGCCTGCGGAACCGACGACGGTGCCCGCGATGATCATGGCGGCGTTGTCGAGCACGAAGCCTTCGAAACCGACAGCCAATCCCGTCAGGGCGTTGTACAAGGAAATGACCACCGGCATATCGGCGCCGCCGATGGGCAACGTCATGGCAATGCCCAGGACCAGCGCGCCTGCGAAGAAAATGCTGACGAAGGGCAGCCCGGACGAGGCGCCCGCGCCGGTAACCACGCAGAAACCAACCGCAGCCGTGATCAACAGGATCGCCAGGTTGACGAATTTCTGGCCGCCAAAGCGGATGGACTTGGTGATCAAACCCTGAAGTTTGGCGAAGGCAATCAAGCTGCCGCTGAAGGAAACCGCGCCGATGAAGCCGCCGACGGTGGCCATGGTCAGGTGCACCAGGTTGGTTTCGCTGCCGCTGTACAACTCGACCGCTGCAATGGCGGCCGCCGCGCCGCCGCCCATGCCGTTGTACAACGCAATCATCTGCGGCATGTCGGTCATTGCGACGCGCTTGCCGGTCACCATCGCAACCACGGTGCCGATGGCGATGGCGACGATGACCAAAATCATGTTGATGGCGGGTGCGCCGGCGATGAATCCCAAGGTCACCAAGGTGGCCAACAGCATGCCGACACCGGCCCAACGCACGCCGCTGACCGCGGTTACGGGCGAGCTCATGCGCTTCAATCCGAGAATGAACAGCGCCGCCGCCGCCAGATAGGACAGCTGCGTGATGGTTTGCAGGGTCGGAGCGCTCGGCACGTCAGGGCCCCTTCTTCTTGCCGGCCAAAACGAACATCTTGAGCATGCGCTCGGTGACGACGTATCCGCCCACCGCGTTGCCGGCAGCCAGCATCACGCCGATGAAACCGATGATGCGCACCAAGGTGGTGTCGGCTGTGGCCAGCGCAACCATGGCGCCGACCAAGACGATGCCGTGCACGAAATTGGACCCGGACATCAGCGGCGTATGCAGGATCACGGGTACGCGCGAAATGACTTCGTAACCGGTGAAGGCCGCGAGCATGAAAATATACAGTGCGATGAC
Source organism: uncultured Steroidobacteraceae bacterium (assembly GCA_964657945.1). GTDB lineage: Bacteria > Pseudomonadota > Gammaproteobacteria > Steroidobacterales > Steroidobacteraceae > Bog-1198. The sequence goes on along the minus strand of CAZZWM010000027.1, from coordinate 4,922 downwards.
GCCGTCAATCATGGTTACTGCCCCTCTACCGATTTACGCGTCGCTTCGTGCTTTATCTGTCCATCATGCGTCAGCACCGCACCGGCGAAAACCTCATCGTTCCAGTCGATGGTCAGTTCGCCTTTCGGCAGCGCCGGTTTGAGCAGATTGAATAAATTGCGCGAGTACATTTCGCTGGCGTGGTACGGCAGCGAGGCGGGCAGGTTGACCGGACCGACGATCTTCACGCCGCCATGCATCACGATCTCTCCGGCTTTGGTCAGTTCGCAATTGCCGCCTTGTTCGGCGGCGATGTCGACGATCACCGAACCTGCGGCCATGCGTTCGACGGCGGCCTTGCTGATGATGCGGGGCGCCGCGCGGCCGGGCACCGAGGCTGTGCTGATGACCGCATGGCTCGCCGCAATGCGGCCGTCCAGGACTTCCTGTTGCTTGAGCTTCTCTTCCGGCGTCAGTTCGCGCGCGTAGCCGCCGGCGCCCTCCGCAGAGACGCCGGTTTCCACGAACTTGGCACCCAGCGATTTGATCTGGTCCTTGGTGGCGCTGCGCACATCGTAGGCCTCCACCACGGCGCCCAGCCGCTTGGCGGTGGCAATGGCCTGCAGTCCTGCGACACCGGCGCCTATCACCAGCACCAATGCAGGACGGATGGTGCCGGCCGCGGTGGTCAACATCGGCAGAAATCTTTCCAAGGTGTTGGCGGCTATCAACACGGCCTTATAGCCGGAGACCGCAGCTTGGGATGACAAAGCATCCATCGATTGGGCGCGCGAAATACGCGGCACCAGTTCCATGGCAAAGCTGGTGATTCCGCGCTCCTTCAACGCCTTGACCAAGTCAGGGCGGGCGTAGGCCTGCATGAAGCCGATCACGACGGCACCTTTCTTGAGCGCCGCGACCTCCTCCAGCGAAGGCGGCTGCACCTTCAGGAGAACGTCGGCGGAGCTCAAAATCGCGGCGGCATCGCCGAATTCGACGTCGGCATACAAATTGTCGGGAAAATGCGCGGCATCCCCCGCGCCACGCTCCATCAAAACGCGCGCGCCGGCGGCTTTGAGCTTGGCTGCGATCTCCGGTACCACCGCGACGCGAGTTTCTTTGGCAGCGGTCTCTGCAAGGACACCCACGACGACAGACATTCGACATTCTCCCAAGCCGTAATGTGCCAAACGTTGAATTATGGCATAACACTCGACTATCTTTAGTGGTGTTATGAATACGGGTATGCAGGAAAAATATCAACTTTTGGACTGGCGGGATGAGTTGGCTGTGGTGTCCCACAACTATCCATTGTCGCAACAGATATTGCGCACCGATGTGTCAGGAATGCCATTGGAGTGGGTGGACTACCGGGAGGCTGCGCGTCTCTATCATACGGAGCAGGTCGCCTACACCTGTGGAACGTTGCTGTATCGCCTTTATGGGGGCACCTGCGCGAAGACCGGCCTGCGAACCATCGTCGACGTCAATTCCATCATCGCCACTTTGGGTGTGACCGGGAATCCGGGAAATCTGCGCGGCGCCAGTTACACGCCGCCCCTCAACAATCAGACGCTGTTTCGCCGCGATGCCTATCTGTGCCTGTACTGCGGAGCGCGTTTTACATATAGCCTGCTGTCGCGGGATCACGTAACGCCGTTCAGCCGCGGCGGCCAGGACATTTGGAGCAATGTGGTTTCGGCCTGCCGGCGCTGTAACAACGCCAAGGCATCGCGAAGCCCGGAGCAGGCTGGAATGCAATTGCTGGCGGTGCCGTTCACACCGACTTACGCCGAGTATATTTTTCTGAAGGGCCGCCGTGTGCTCGCCGATCAAATGGAATACCTGGTTGCGCACTTTCCCCGTTCGAGCCCCTTGCACGAGCGCATGCAACGCTGGCCGATGTGAGTGCAATCGGATTGCCCGTGGCGGGATCGGGCCTGGTGTATTACATCGACGCCAGCTACTTCATTTTTCGGGCGTATCACTCCATGCCTCCGGATATGGTCGACGCGGACGGCAACGCCACCCATGCGTTGTACGGCTTTGCACGCTTTTTGTCCGATCTTTTGGAGCAAGTCCGCCCCGAGCGCATCGGTGTTGCATTCGATTTGAGTTTGCGCAATGTGATTTCCTATCGCAACGGAATTTATCCGGCCTACAAGGCAAACCGCGAGTCACCGCCGGCGGATCTGGAGAGACAATTCGCGCTGTGCCGGGAATTTTGCCGGCATATGGGAGTGGCCGAGTACGCCAGCGCCGAGTATGAAGCCGACGACATCATCGGTACGTTGGCGGCGCGTTCCCGGGCGGCCGGCTTGCGCAATGTGCTGGTGACCCGCGACAAGGACCTGTCCCAGCTGATCCGCGACGGCGACGTGTTCTGGGACTACACCGGCAATGCCCGGTACCACTACCATGACATCGGACCACGTTTCGGCGCAGCGCCGGAACTGATCGCGGATTTTCTGGCACTGACCGGCGACACCGTCGACAACATCCCCGGCGTTCCCGGCGTCGGCAAGAAGACGGCGGCCGAGCTGTTCCGGATATTCGGTTCGCTCGATGAACTTTATGAAAATCTTCATCGTATCCCGTTGCTTAAACTGCGCGGCGCGTCGGCGCTCGCTGCTAAACTGCTGGAACACAAGGATGCGGCCTATCTGGCGAGGCGCTTGACCGGCATCGTCTGTGACATGCCGCTCGACGCATCGCTGGACGATTTGAAGCGGCGGCCGCATGACAACGGCAAGCTGGGCTTCTTCTTCGATCAGCACGGATTTGGAAACATATTGAGGCAGCAAGCGCGTCGCATTGCCGCTGCAGTTTGAGTCGGGGGACAAGAGCATGGCGCAGAAAGACATCAGTTCGGTCCTGCAGGAGAAACGCGAATTCCCGCCCTCCGCGGCATTTCGCAAACAAGCCTCGATAAAGGCGGCGCAACTGCAGGGAATGTACGAAAAAGCTGCCGAAGACTACGTTGGATTCTGGGCGGATCTCGCTGTCGCAAACATCGAGTGGCACCGCCCATTCACGGTGCCGCTGGACGACGTGCGCGCTCCCAACTACCGCTGGTTCACCGACGGACAGCTGAACGTTTCCTACAATTGCCTCGACGTGCATCTGACCGAACGCGGCGACAAGACAGCCATCATCTTCGAGGGCGAATCCGGCGAGACGCGCAAGTTGACCTACGCGCAGCTGCACCAGGAAGTTTGCCGTTTTGCCAATGCCCTGAAGTCGAAGGGGATCCAATCCGGCGATCGGGTCGTGATTTACATGCCTTTGGTGCCCGAAGCGGTCATCGCAATGCAGGCCTGCGCCCGCATCGGTGCGGTGCATTCGGTGGTGTTCGGCGGCTTTTCGGCAAATGCGGTCAAGGATCGGATCGAGGACGCCGGCGCCAAAATGGTGGTGACAGCAGACGGCGGTTGGCGCGGCGGCGCCGCGCTGGAGCTCAAGCGCGCGGTCGACAAGGCCCTGGCCGAGGGATGCGCAAGTGTCGAAAGCGTCATCGTTTACCGGCGCACCGGCCGTGCATGCGAGATGCGCCCTGAGCGCGATGTTTGGTGGCATGACGCGATCGCGGACGAATCGGACAGTTGCGATCCCGAATGGGTCGATGCCGAGCATCCGTTGTTCCTGCTGTATACCTCCGGCTCGACCGGAAAGCCCAAAGGCATCCAACACTCCAGCGCCGGATATTTGTTGAATGCCAAGCTCAGCACTCAATGGACGTTCGATATCAAGGAGACGGATGTCTATTGGTGTACCGCCGACGTGGGCTGGGTGACCGGCCATACCTATGTGGCCTATGGACCGTTGGCCCTGGGCGCCACCGTGCTGATCTATGAGGGAGCGCCGACGTTTCCCGACGGCGGTCGATTTTGGAAAATTTGCGAAACCCACGGCGTAAGCATCTTCTACACCGCGCCCACGGCGATTCGAGCCTTGATGAAGTTGGGCGATGCGATACCGGCAAAATACGATTTGAGCAGATTGCGCCTGCTGGGGAGCGTCGGCGAGCCGATCAACCCTGAGGCGTGGATGTGGTATCACCGCGTGATCGGCAAAGAGCGCTGTCCCATCGTCGACACCTGGTGGCAGACCGAAACCGGATCGATCATGATGACGCCGGTGCCGGGTGTCACGCCTACCAAGCCCGGTTCTTGCAGCAAACCGTTGCCCGGAATTTTCGCCGACATCGTCGATGAGGACGGCCGGCCGGTAAAGACTCCGGACGGCGGCGGTTACCTGGTGATCAAGCGTCCTTGGCCCTCCATGCTGCGCACCATCTGGAACGACAACAATCGTTACATCAGCACCTATTGGGAGAAATTCCAAAATCGTTACTACGTCGCCGGCGACTCCGCGCATCGCGACAAGGACGGTTACTACTGGATCATGGGGCGCATCGATGATGTGCTGAACGTGGCCGGCCATCGATTGGGAACCATGGAAATCGAGTCCGCTTTGGTGGCGCATTCCAAGGTGGCAGAAGCGGCCGTTGTCAGCCGACCCCACGAGATCAAAGGTGAATCGGTTTTCGCCTATGTGGTCCTGAACGTTGCACGACCCGAAGGCGCTGGGGCCAGATCGCTCATCGACGAACTGCGCGGCTGGGTGGGTGAGCAGCTCAGTCCCATTGCCAAGCCCGACGAGATCCGTCTTACGGACAATCTGCCCAAGACACGCTCGGGAAAGATCATGCGCCGGCTGCTGAGGGCGATAGCGCGTGGCGAAGAGATCACGCAAGACATGTCGACCTTGGAGAATCCCGCGATTTTAGAGCAGCTGCGTGGCGAAGCTGCCAAGTACGGCGCAGAGAATGCGCCGGTCGCGGCGCAGGAAGCCGCGGCGAAAACCAAGTTCAAAGCCAAGCCCCACTCCAAAGCCAAACCCAAGGCAAAACCCAAACCCAAGGCCAAATCAAAGGTTAAACC
>CAZZWM010000026.1:0-33740 GCA_964657945.1 uncultured Steroidobacteraceae bacterium | reverse complement strand
GCTCGAGCGCGGTCTGTGCGTGACGGTCAACTCCGATGATCCGGCCTACTTCGGCGGCTATCTGCTGGAGAACTATCTCGCGGCCCGGGAAGCGCTCGCGCTGACCCGGGAGCAGCTGGTGCTTCTCGCCCGCAACTCGATCGAGGCCTCGTTCCTGGAACCGGATGCCAAGCGCGGTTGGCAAAAGGCCATCGACAGGTACGCCGCGATCAGCTGAGCCGCGCATGCACGCGCCGGTTCGCCACCCAGACCTCCTTGATATCGGCGCGCGTTGCGTGATAGACGATCTTCTGGAGTATCTGCTCGGGGGTGGCGTTGCCCTCGAGACGCAAATTGCTGCCGGGCGTCTGGCCGTCGAGCACGATGGCATCGAATTGGTACCCCTCACGGAACACACCGATGCGAAGATCGAGCGCAATGCCGCCGCCCGCGGTTGCCAGCCAAAAGGCCGTGGCCGCGTCGATGCGCGAATCCGGCGAGCGCCGTCGCTCGCGGCTCAGCCGGGGATCGACTCCCGACTCGAGGGTGCGGGAGGCGATCACGGCGTGTCTCGCGTTTTCCAGGATCGAGGGGCTGGCGCCGCCGGAGATGTCGGTGCCGAGGCCGACGTGCACGCCCTGCTCCAACATACGCCGTAGTGGAAACACGGCGTCGGAAAAATAGACGTTCGACAGGGGACAGTGCGCAATTCCGGCGCCCGCCCGAAGAATCACCTCGACGTCGGGGCCGTCGATGAAATTGCCGTGCGCGAGGATGGTTCGCCTCGACAGCAATCCAAAGCGTTCCAGCGCGGTCGTATCGGTGACCCCGTAGCGGGCCAGCACGAACTCATGAGCCCAGTCGCTCTCCGAACAGTGGGTTTGCACGTGGCAGCCGGTCTCCCGTGCCAGCTGCCCAAGTCCCCGAAGCAGTTCGTCCGTACACGATGGAATGAAACGCGGGGTGATCACGGGCAGAACCAATCCGCTCTCGTTGCCGGCCATCGATCGGACATAGCCGATGAAGCCTCGGGTCTCGGCCTCGGCGATGGCGGCGTCAGGATCTCGATAGTAGGCGGGACACTGGCCGGGATGGTCCATCGCGACCCGGCCGATCAGGGCACGCTGCGATCGCCTCAGGCAAATATCGGCAAGCGCCTGCGTTGCCGCCAAATGGAGGGTCCCGAAATACAGGGCCGTCGTCGTCCCGTTCGCGAGCAATGCGTCGACCAAGGATTCATACACGCGCCGCGCGAAGTCCGTGTCGCCATAGCGCGCCTCGAGAGGAAAGGTGCATGCCTGCAGCCATTCCTCCAGAGGAAGATCGAGCGCCAAGCCGAGCTGCGGCCACTGCGGCGCGTGCACATGCAGGTCGACGAGGCCGGGGAGCAAGTACTCGCTGTGTCCGAGCGTCACGAGGCTGCCGGCCGCGCGGTGCCGTGCCGCCGCGAGGGCCGCCTGCGGGGTGTCGCTGCAATGAATCGCCTGGATGACGCCTGCTTCGTCCACCTCGATCAGGACACCGTCCAGGAACTCGATCCGGCCACGCGTGGGCGTGTGCAGGGCGTTGCCGAGAAACGCTCGCCGCGAGAGCGGTGTCGGACGGGATGTCACGCGGGTCCCTCGAAGTGCAGCAGAAAGTCCTGGAACACCCGCGCCGCAATATCGGCATCGGCGGCGCTCATCGTCTCGTCGGGATGATGGCTGATGCCGCCGTTGCCGCAGCGTACGAACAACATGCCGATGTCGGTGAGGCTGGCCATCATCATGGCATCGTGGCCCGCACCGCTCGGCAAACGCAATCCGGGCCGGCCCGTGATGCGCTCGATGCTCGCTGCCCATGCGGACTGCAACGATTCGGCGCACGGTACGCTGGCGGCTTGCAGGAGGCGGCGCTGCGTGACTTTGACGCCGCGTCGCGCGGCAATCTTGTCGATGGCGGCGCTGATATCCGCCATCGCCGCGTCGCGCAGGGCATCGCTTGCGGAGCGGACGTCGATGCTGAACTCACATCGGCCGGGAATGACGTTGCCCGCGCCGTTCGGCACGTCGAGCTTACCCACGGTGCCCACCACACCCGGTTGCGCGCGGCACCGCGATTCCACCGCGAGAAGCATTTCGGCGGCAGCGGCGGCGGCGTCCCGGCGCAGCGTCATCGGCACCGTTCCTGCGTGTCCCGACTGGCCTTCGACCGTTAGGGCGCTGCGGACACTGCCCGCTATGTCGGTCACCACGCCCACCGGCTGCGCCGCCTCGAGCAGCACCGGCCCTTGCTCGATGTGAACTTCGACGAAGCATGCCACCTTCGAGGGATCGCGTGCGATGGCGGGTATCGCCGTGACGTCATGGCCGGCGGCGCCAAGGGCGTCGGACAAGCTCAGGCCGCCGGCATCGACGCTGGCGAGGTCGCGCAAGTCGAAGCGCCCGGCGATGGCGCGGCTGCCGAAGAAGGTGGATCTGAAGCGCACGCCTTCCTCCTCGGAAAACGCGATGATCTCGAGGGGGTAGGGCAGCACGGTTCCGGCCCTGCGCAGCGCGCCGGCCACGGCGATGGGCAAGACAATGCCGAGCCGTCCATCGTACTTGCCCGCATTGATGACGGTGTCGTAGTGCGAGCCGGTCAGTACGCGCTTCGGATTGGCGCCGCCGGCCAGGACACCCACCACATTGCCGACGGCGTCGATGTGGATGCCCAGCCCCGCGGCCAGCATGAAATCGCCGATCCGGGCGGCGGTGGCCCGGTGAGCGGGGGTGAGGTATGAGCAGGTCAGCGCGTCCTGGTCCTCGCTCAAGGACGCCAGATCCTCGGCCATCGCGATGATGGCATCGCCCAGCGGCTCTTGCACCAGGTCTGCCAGACGAAAGTACCCGATGCGGCAGATCTCCCGTAACGCCACGCTGCGTTCCTCGAGCGCGTCATGGCTTACGCGCCTCGCCAGCGTCGCGATCACACTCTCGGGGGTATGTCCCTTGACCGCGAGCACGAAGGGGAAGCCGAATCGCTCGGCGTATTGCGCATTCAATGCCGACAGCTGCGTCAACTGCGATTGCGTCAGCGCCGACAGTCCCGCCCCTTTCTGCTCGCGGGTCGATGCCGAGGTGACATCGCCGCGCTGGGCGGCGCGTCCGGCCAGCTCCGGATGGGCCCGAATCAAATCGAGCTGCACCGCCTCCTCGGCGCTGAGCACCGCCGCGGACATGGCGCGATGCAAGGCGATGACGCTGGGAAACGGCCGCAATGGGGCGATGCGCTCCGGCACCCAGGCAGAGTGCTCGAATATGGAAGCGAGGGCGGCAACGAAGTCCGGCGCGGAAATCGAGTTCAGCCGCTCGAGCGCAATCATGGCGACGCGGGGCCGCCGCTGCCCGGCTCGATGGGGTGCGTGGCGATCCAATGCCGGGCGATATCGGCGCGCCGGCAAATCCACACGTGCTCGTGCGCCAGCACGTAATCGAGGAAGCGCTCCAGGGCCGCTGTGCGCCCCGGCCGCCCGCACAGCCGGGCATGCAATCCGATCGACAGCATCTTGGGCGAGTCGAGCCCATTTGGATCGCCCTCGCGATACAGGGTGTCGAACGAGTCCTTCAGATAATCGAAGAACTGTGTCCCGGAGTTGAAGCCTTGCGCGGTTGCGAATCGCATGTCGTTGGTGTCGAGCGCATAGGGAACGACCAGATGCGGCTTGCCTGCGGTGCGGGTCCAGTAGGGCAGATCGTCCGCGTAGGAATCGGAGTCGTAAAGAAAGCCGCCGTGTTCGACGACCAGGCGCCGCGTGGCGGGGCTGTCCCGTCCGGTATACCAACCCAGCGGTGCGGCGCCGGTGAGATGTTTCAGAATATCAACGGCCTCCGCCATATGGGCGCGCTCGGTGCTCTCCTCGATCTGCTGGTAGCTGATCCAGCGCAACCCGTGCGCCGCGATCTCCGCACCGAGCTCGCGATAAGCCGCAACGGCTTCCGGGTGCCGCTGCAGCGCCCGTGCGACGGCAAACACGGTCAGTGCCAAGCGCCGTGCCTCGAAGACACGCAGCACCCGCCATAGCCCGGCCCGCGAACCGTACTCGAACAAGGACTCCATGCTCATGTGGCGCATAGGAAAGGCTGCAGCGCCGATGATCTCCGAGAGAAACGTCTCGGATGCGAGGTCTCCGTCCAGCACGCAGCTCTCGCCGCCTTCCTCGTGGTTGAGGACGATCTGCAGCGCGATTCGGGCGCCGTGGGGCCAGCGCGGATGCGGTGCTTTCCGGCCATAGCCACGCAGATCACGGGGGTAGGCACGCGAATCGCCGCTCATGGGCGTGCACCAAACACGGTCTTGAGGTTGATACCGTTGCCATTGCGCTCCTCGAGTGCGAGGTCCGCGAATACATGGTCCAGATGCTGGACCATCAGCTTGACGGCGGCGCGTTCGCGCCGTTCCAGGGTTGCCGTCAGCTCGCGGTGCGCATCCGGCGGACAGGGCGATGCGCCCGGAGACTGGTACACGGCGATGATGAGCGACGATCGGGACACCAGATCTCGCAGCACTTCGAGCAGAATGCTGTTGTCCGCGGCTTCGGCCAGCAGCAGGTGGAATTCGCCCGAGAGTTTCAAGATCGCGCGCCGATCGTTGGCCCGCCACGCGTCCTGTTCGCGGGCGACGTGCTCCTGCAGCCGCTTGATGTCCTTGCGCGTTGCCGATTTGACGACAGTTTCCACGATGCTCGTCTCGATCAGCCGCCGCGCCGCGAACACCTCGCGGGCCTCGCGTACGGAAGGCTTGGACACCATGGCGCCCCGATTGCGCATCAGCGTCACAACCCGCTCGTGCGCCAGCCGCTGCAAGACCTGACGCATCCGCGTCCGTCCGACACCGAATATCTCGCACAGCTCGCCTTCCACCAGACGGGTTTCCGGCGGCAGGCGGTGATCCACGATGGCGCTCCAGATCTGTTCGTGCACTTGCGCCGTGTCGATGCCTTCGCTGCGTGGACGCGCAGCCCGTCCGCCATGGGTGCCGCTAGTGAGGTGCGCCATGCCCTATCCAATCGAGCAGCCGGGTGCGCTCGGAATCGGTCATGCCCGTGAGGTTGCCGATCGGCATGGCTCTGGTTTGCACCTGCGGCCCCATCACCGAAACCTGCGCGAGAATGCTCGCGGGCGTGTCGAGCATCAAACCCTTGGGCGCGCTCGAGAATCCAGGCTGGGTCGGCTTCGCGGCATGACAAGGCGCGCAACGCTCGGCGACGATGTGCTGTACGGCGGAGAACTCCGCCGCGGGCGCAGATGCCGACGCGCTGGTGGAGGGTGCCGCGCGTGGCGCGAGAGCGGCGGCCGCGGCAGCCAGCACGAGCACCCCGAGCAGCGCCGGCCAGGGCGAGGTCTTGCCGCCGCGCAGGTGACGTTTGTGGCGATCGACGAAGTACGCGCGTATCAACACACCGGCGGCGCTGATGGCGATCAGCACCAGCCAATTCTCACGCGCTCCGAAGGTCAGCGCATAGTGGTTGCTGATCATCGTGAAAAGCACGGGCAGCGTGAAATACGTGTTGTGCACCGAGCGAAGCTTGGCGCGCATACCCGCTTGCGCGTCCGGCTCGCGGCCTTGCTGCTTGGCCCGCACCATGGCGCGCTGCGCCGGAATGATCACGAAGAACACGTTGGCCACCATGACGGTGCCCAGCATCGCGCCAAATTCAATGAAGGCACCGCGCCCGCTGAACAACTGGCACAGACCGTAGGCGGCGGCGCACGACAGGATGGCGATGACGGCGGCGAGCCAAGCCGGCCGTCGCCCCAGCGGGCTGCGGCACAGCGTGTCGTAGACCAGCCAGCCGCCGACGATGAAGCCAATGCTGATGATGATGGCCTCGGGCTTGGTCAGTGCGGCCACCCGCGGGTCGATGAGATAGATCTCGGCCTGGCCGTAGTAAAGCAGGCACAGCAGGAAAACGCCGGACAGAAACGTCGAGTATGCCTCCCAATAGAACCAATGCAGGGATTGCGGCAAGACCAGCGGGGCAACCCGATATTTTTGTGCGTTATAAAACCCGCCGCCATGCACGGCCCACAGTTCGCCGCCGACTCCCTTGCGAACCAGGATTTCATCGGTCGGAGGCAATAAGTGATCGTCGAGCCAGACGAAGTAAAACGAGGCGCCGATCCAGGCAATGCCGGTGATGAGGTGTACCCAGCGGCCCAGCAAGCCCAGGAATTCGATCACGAAGGCGTTCATGTATCCGTTTGGCGCTGCGGGGAACATGAGCCGCAAATGCCATCGCAATTCGGCGGCTCCCTTTCGGGATGCGTGACGCTGCTCGCGATGGGCTCGGCGACTCCCGCTTGCTGCAGCAGCTGAGCCGCGATGGCAACGGCGATGGCGCCCGGTAGTTTGCTGGAAATGCCGGGTACCCCGATCGGGCATGTGAGTCGCGACACGTTCTCGCGGCTCAGGCCGTCGCGCCGCAGGCGCGATCTGAATCTTGCGGCCTTGCTTGCCGATCCGATGAGGCCCAACCAGGATGAATTCGCCCGCGCAAGGATCACGCGACACAATTCATAGTCGAGCGCGTGATCGTGCGTCATCACCACGAAGCGCGTCCCGGCCGGTGCGCGAAGCGCAAGTTGCGCCGGATCGGGACAATGATGCGCAGTCACGCCCTCGGGTAAGGTCCCAGGCAGCAGTTCGGCACGCGAGTCGACCCAGCTGATCTCGTACAGCATGAGGTCGGCCAGCAGCCGAACCAGCGCCTGGCCCACGTGACCGGACCCGAAGATCCACAGATCCGGGCGGCGCGGCCGCGGCACTTCGAACAAGGTGAGGCGCTCTCGCGGTCCACGCACGAGTTGCACCGCCGCCCCGGCGAACGAGCGGCTCAGCAGCCGATGACTGACCGCGCCCTCGGCAACTTCACTGGCCATGGCGAGGTCGGGTTGCGCGCGCACGCGGCGCGCCGCTTCCTCGAGCCAGCGATCATCGCTGCGCGACAGCCGCTCCAGCCACAGCTCGACCCGCCCGCCGCAACATTGCCCCAGTTCAGGCCCGAGTATCAGATCGGCGATGCGTACCGGGGCGCTACGCGCATCGCGCAGCAGCTCGCGTGCCAGGCTGACGGCATGCCATTCAAGCCGCCCACCGCCGATGCTGCCCACCGTGCCGACTGCATCGACCAGCATGGTCGCGCCGGCTTCGCGCGGCGCCGAGCCGCGCAGAGCCGTGACCGTCACCCGCACCAGCGCTGCGTGATGAGATAGATGAGCCCGCGCCGCGTCCAGCCAGTGTCCGGGCAGCGGCGCCAGCCAAGCGCCTGTGGAACGCGGTGCGCGGCGGCGGGATCCGATGTGCGGCACGCTCATGCGGCGTGCCTACGGCGGAGCGCGTCGATGGCGCGCAGCACGGCTTCGGGCGTCGCCGGTGCCGGCAGGTCCGGCAGGCATCCGTCGGGACCGCAGGCCGCACAGGCATCGCGGATGGCGTGAAACACGGATATCGCCAACATCAGCGGCGGCTCGCCCACCGCCTTGGATCGAAAAATCGTATCTTCGCTGTTGGGGGCCGAGGGCAGCAACTCCACGCGCGCATCCGCGGGCCAATCACGGGCCGTGGGAATCTTGTAGGTCGACGGGGCGTGCGTGCCGAGCCGGCCATCGCCGCTCCAATAGAGTTCTTCAGAGGTGAGCCAGCCGACACCCTGGAGAAAGCCTCCTTCGATCTGGCCCAGGTCGATGGCCGGGTTCAGCGAGTTGCCCACGTCATGCAAGATGTCGACGCGCAGTAACTGCGTCTCGCCGGTGAGCGTATCCACCGCCACTTCCGCCACCGCCGCACCGAAGGCGAAATAATGGAAAGGCCTGCCGCGTTTTGCATCCCTGTCCCAATGAATCTTGGGCGTGCGGTAGTAGCCGGTCGCCGACAGCGACACACGCGACTCGTGGGCGCTGCGCGCCAGCGCGGCAAAGGTCAGCCGCTGCGCGCCCACTTGCACATGGCCGTCGGCGAAACCGACCTCCGCGGGGGCAACGCCATATTTCTGGGACGCCACGGCAGCGAGGCGTTCACGAAGCGTGATCGCCGCGGCCTGCGCCGCCTTGCCGTTCAGATCCGAGCCTGAGGAGGCTGCCGTGGCGGAGGTGTTCGGCACCTTGCTCGTATCCGTCGCCGAAATGCGGATGGCGCAGAGCGGCAGCCCCAGCTCATCGGCCACAACCTGCGCCACTTTCACGTGCAGTCCCTGGCCCATTTCCGTGCCGCCGTGATTCAAGAGCACCGTCCCGTCGGCGTAGACCTGCAGCAGAGCGCCGGCCTGGTTGAACAAGGTGGAGGTGAAAGCAATGCCGAATTTCACCGGCGTCAATGCGAGCCCCCGCTTGATGAGGGGCTGGGCGGCATTCCAGCGATGCACTTCCCCGCGCCGGCGCCGATATTCGCTGCTGCGCTCGAGCCGATCGAAAATCTCCGGCAGCTTGTTGGCCGCCACCTCTTGGCCGTAGTGCGTAAGGTTGCGCTCGCCGATGCCGTACAGGTTGATGCGCCGGACGGCGAGCGGATCCAGTTGCAGCGTGCGCGCGATGTCATCGAGCACCGCCTCGATCACCATCATCCCCTGGGGTCCGCCGAAACCGCGAAAAGCCGTGTTCGACACGGTGTGGGTCTTGCAGCGATGCGAAACGATTTCGACATGTTCCAAGTAGTAGGCGTTGTCGATGTGAAACATCGCCCGATCGTTCACCGGCCCGGAAAGATCCGCCGAATACCCGCAGCGCGAGGCCAGCATCAGCGACAGCGCGATCAACCGGCCCGTGTCGTCGAAACCGGCCTCGTAATCGGCTATGAAGTCGTGCCGCTTGCCGGTCATCACCATGTCGGTATCACGGTCCAGGCGCAACTTCACCGGCCTGCCGGTTTTGCGCGCCAGTACGGCCGCCGCGGCCGCAATCAGCGCCGCCTGGCTTTCCTTGCCGCCGAACCCGCCGCCCATGCGCCGGCATTGCACGCTGACCTGATTGGCGGAAAATCCCAGTGCGTGCGCCACGATGCTCTGCACTTCAGTGGGGTGCTGCGTCGAGCTATGCACCAGCATGCCGCGATCTTCCTGCGGAATGGCCACCGCAATGTGGCCTTCCAGGTAGAAGTGATCCTGGCCGCCGATCACGATGCTGGAGGCCAGGCGCCGCGGCGCCGATTGAAGCTGCGCGCCCGGATCGCCGCGACGCATGGTCTGGCTGGGCAGGACGTAACTTTCGGCGGCCAGCGCCGCCCGGATGTCGAGCAGCGCGGGGAGAGGCGTCAAGTCGAGCCGGGCGCGGCGGGCGGCGATGCGTGCGGCATGCGCCGAGCTCGCCGCCACCGCGAAAATCGGCTGTCCGGCGTACTGCACCACATCCTGCGCGAAAATCGGATCATCGTGCACCGCGCCTCCGTAGTTGTTCTCGCCCGGAACATCGGACGCCACGGCGATTGCGGCGACGCCGGGTGCGGCAGCAACAGCCGCGAGATCGAGCGAGGTGATGCGGCCGTGCGCAATCGGGCTCATGCCAAAGGCGGCGTGCAGCGCGTTGTGCGGCAGCGGAATATCGTCGCAGTACTGCGCCTGGCCGCTGACGTGCAGCGCCGCGCTGTCATGCGGCCGCGCTGTGCCCAGGGTCATCGCGCGGCACCTGCTTCATGCTGCGATTCACCGGTGCGCAAGGCCGGGCGGTTGTCCTGGTATTGCAGAAAGAAGCGGCGCAGCAGATTGCCCGCGACCTGCAGGCGATACGCGCTGCTGGCGCGCAAGTCCGACAGCGGCTGGAAGTCCGCCGCGAGCGCCGCGCTGCAGGCTTCGATACCGGCCGAGTTCCAGCCGCGCTCGATGAGGGTGCGTTCCGCATGGTGAGCACGGCAGGGGATGGCGGCCATGCCGCCGTATGCGAGCCGCGCACTGTGTACGCGCTCCCCGTCGAGACACACGCAGAAGGTGGCGCATACAGCGGAAATATCCTGGTCGATCCGCTTCGATACCTTGAAGCTGCCGAGCAACCGACCGCTGGTGGCGGCCGGAACGGCAACGCCGGTCATGAACTCGCCCGGGTCCAAGGCTTTTTTCTGGTACCCCCGGTAGAAATCCGCGAGCGCAAGCCGGCGAACGGCGGCACCCTTGCGAAGCTCGATGTGCGCATCGAGCGCAATCAAGGCGGGAATCGAATCGCCGATGGGCGAACCGTTGGCCAGGTTGCCGCAGAGAGTCGCGGAATTGCGAATCGGCGGGGAGGCGAAGCGCGCTGCCTGCTCCTGAAGCTCCGGGAATCGGCGCAGCACTGCCGGCCAGGCGTCGGTCAGGGTGACTGCGGCGCCGATCCACAATTCCTCGGGCCGCTCCGCGATCACCGACAACTCGGGCACATCGCCCACGAATATCAGCGGCGGCAATTCACGCAGCTGCTTCGTGACCCAGAGGCCCACGTCGGTGCCGCCGGCGAGCACCACTGAGTCGGGGTGCGCCAAGAGCGCCGTGCTCAGTTCTTCGAGCGTGCGGGGAGCTTGGTAGCCCGGGTACCGCAGCGATGCACCCTCCGTGCGCTCCTGTGCAAGGCGCCCGAGGGCATCGTGCCGCTGGGCGGACTGGGCGTCCTCACGACTCCAGCGTTCCGGTTCGGGATAATCTCCCTGGCGCATGCCTGCATCGATGATCGGCCGGTAACCGGTGCAGCGGCATAGATTGCCGGTGAGCGCCTCCAGCACCTGCTCGCGACTGGATTGGCTGCGCTGCAGATAGAGGGCGAAAAGAGACATGACGAATCCTGGGGTGCAGAACCCGCATTGCGAAGCGTGATGGTCGACCATCGACTGCTGCACGGGATGCAAATTCCCGGAGGATTGCTGCAGGCTCTCGACAGTGATGAGTTCCTTGCCGTCCAAGGTCGGCAAAAAGCGGATACAAGAATTGACCGCACGATACGTAAGGCCTCGGCTCGAGAGCTCGCCGAGCACGACGGTGCAGGCGCCGCAATCGCCTTCGGCGCAGCCCTCCTTGGTTCCAAGCCGGCCCGCTACTTCGCGCAAATAATCGAGCACCGTCATGGTGGGCGCGGGCCGCTCGATGCGCACGACACGTCCGTCCAGAACGAAGCGCAGGGTCTGTGCGCAGCTGGCATCGGAAGCGGCCCCGAGCGACATCCCGGTCAGCTTCCCCGGTAGGTGGAATAGCTCCACGGAGAAACCAACAACGGTACGTGATAATCGCGCAAATCCGCGATGCCGAAGACGATTGCGACCTCGTCCAGAAAGGGAGGTTCGGGAAGCACCTGTCCGAGCGCGCGAAAGTACTCGGCCACGTGAAAAGTCAGGGTGTAGCGGCCGATACGGAAGGCGGCGCCCTCGAGCAGGGGCGCGGGACAGCGACCGTCTGAATTGGTTTGCGCGTTGACGATGCCTGGGTTGAGGCGTGCACTCGATGGCCCGTCAGCGGCGCGCAATTCGATGCGCATGCCGGCCGCAGGAATGCCCGCCGCTACGTTCAAAACATGTGTGGTCAGCTTGCCCATAGCACCCCACGACGCGCAGGCATTACAGCACGTCCGTTCCCGATTTTGTACACAATGCTCCGCACCTATCGTGTGCACTGCGCACCAGAATCCGCCCCAAGAAAGTGCCGTTGCCGGCGTTGAGTCGATGCGAAAATCGAGACAGGTCGCCGATAAAACTTGTTCGTGGCGCGCATGTATCGTAGAACCGATGATATCAAGAACAAGGGATGGCAATGCTCAATCGCTTCTTTGGTCTCGACATTCACGGCACCACGGTTCGCACCGAGTTGCTCGCCGGCTTCACGACTTTTCTGACGATGGCTTACATCGTTGTCGTCAATCCGGTCATTTTGGGTGCTGCCGGCCTGCCGGTGGCTGGAGTTGCCGCAGCGACCTGCTTTGCCGCGGCCTTCGGCAGTATTCTCATGGGACTGGTGTCCAACTATCCGTTGGCGCTCGCGCCCGGAATGGGACTCAACGCCTATTTCACCTACACGGTGGTCAAGAGCATGGGGGTGCCCTGGCAGACCGCGCTTGGCTGCGTATTCCTATCGGGCTTCGCATTTCTCATCCTGACAATTTGCGGTGTGCGCCAGCTGATCATGAATGCCGTGCCGCGAGCCTTGTTCGCCGCCGTGGCGGGCGGGGTCGGGTTGTTCATCGCCTTCATCGGCCTGGTCGATGCCGGCGTGATCGTCGCCAAGCCCGGCACGCTGGTCGGTCTTGGCAATCTGACCACGGCTACACCGGCGCTGTCGCTGCTTGGGCTGCTGGTGATCGCAGCGCTGCAGGCATGGCGGGTGAAGGGCGCCATGCTGCTCGGCATTCTCGTAACGGCCGCCGCCGGCTGGGCGATGGGCCTGGCCCACTTCGCGCCGGGTGCCTACAACCTCGGCGATCTGTCGTCTGCGGCGTTCAAGCTCGACATCCCAGCCGCCTTCAGTCTCAAGGGCGGCATCGGCCTGTCGCTGCTGGAGATCATGCTCGTTTTTCTGTTGGTCGATCTGTTCGACAATGTCGGTACCCTGGTGGCCGTGACCAAGAGGGCAGGACTCACGGCTCCCGACGGCTCGATACCCAGGTTGAAGCGCATTTTGATCGTCGACTCACTCGCCATGATGGTGGGCGCTGCGTCCGGCACGAGTCCGGTCTCGAGCTACATCGAAAGCGCGGCCGGCGTTGCGGTGGGTGGGCGTACGGGCCTGACCAGCGTCGTCGTCGGAATACTGTTCCTGTGCACTTTATTTTTCGCGCCGCTGGTGCAGGCCATCCCGACCGCCGCCACCGCGCCCGCGCTGATTCTGGTGGGGGGCATGATGATGGGTGCGCTGGCGGAAGTGGATTGGGTCGATCCGCTCGAGGCCATTCCGGCATTCCTCACGGTCATCATGATCCCGTTGAGTTACTCGATCGCCAATGGACTGGCATTCGGCATCACCAGTCACGCCGTTCTGAAATTGGTCCGGGGCCGGGCGACGCGCAGCGATTGGCTGGTGTACCTGCTGTCGGCACTGTTCATCGCGCGCTTCATCTACCTGGCGTAGGGGCCCGCTGCGCGTCGCCGCCAACCCGCTCGATGTCGGTCGACTGAATGCGCCGCACCCCTCGTGCCTTCATCTGCCTCCAGGCGGCATCGATCGATCCCTCGAGGTCGATACCCCGGCATGCATCCTCGATGACATAGGTCTCGAAGGCCGATTGGCGCGCGTCGAGCGCGGTCCATGCAACGCAGAAGTCAGTGGCGAGTCCGCTCACGAACACCTTCCGAATGCCCCGCTCTCGCAGATAGCCCCGCAGTCCCGTACCGGTGGTTCGATCTGCTTCTTCGAATGCGGAGTAGCTGTCGACATCACGATGAAACCCCTTGCGCACGATCAATTCGGCCTGGGGAATATCCAGCTCTTCATCGAGGGCCGCATCGGGGGTTCCTTGCAAGCAATGATCGGGCCACAGCACTTGGTTGCCGT
This sequence comes from uncultured Steroidobacteraceae bacterium, assembly GCA_964657945.1. Taxonomy (GTDB): domain Bacteria; phylum Pseudomonadota; class Gammaproteobacteria; order Steroidobacterales; family Steroidobacteraceae; genus Bog-1198. The sequence goes on along the minus strand of CAZZWM010000026.1, from coordinate 20,311 downwards.
AGGGAAGTTTCACGGTCTCGAAGGGTTTCCGACCGGGGTGAGCCGAGGCAAAGGACGCATGTCCACGGGGATGCCAATCCTGCGTCAGCACGACATTTTCAAATGCCGGCGCGATCTTGTTGATGACTGCCACGACCTCGGCGGCATGCGGGACGGCAAGAGCACCGGTCATGAAGCAGTTCTGCACGTCGACGACGATCAGCACGCTCGCGGCGTCCGGAATGATTTTGTTCGTCTGCGCCGCTTGCGGCCGCGGCGCGCCGGCAAAACAAAAGATGGCAGCGCCGCAGATCATCTGCAGAACGCCTCTGCGACTCGTCACGGACCCGAGCGACATCGCCGATACGCCCTGACCAGTCCTCGGGCCTTAGAATTTGGCCGTGACGGTCAGATCGAAACTGCGTGGCGGCTGCCGCGTCAGGAAGTCATTGCCGTAGAAGGGGTTGTCGTTCACCCAGTTGACCCTGTTGGCGACGTTGTAAACCATGAGCCTCGCGGTGTAGTGCTCGAGGAAGGTGTAGAACGCGCCGGCATTCAGCGTGTACTGCCATGGAATGGTGGGCGGATTGTAGTAGCCGGTTGCCAGGACGGATGCCGGAATGGCGTTGTTCAAAGGTTGGGAGTACGTGTTGAATCCGAATTCGGTGGCGAGGTTGGCTTCGAGCGCCGCGATGTTTACGTAGCCGGCCTGCGTGGTCTGGATGGGTCCTGTCACCTGCAGGTTGGCCTGGAACCCGAGGCCGCTGTCCAGCTTGTAGTTCACCAGGAAGTTGATCAGGTGTTTGGGTACGCCCGGATCGTTGAAGTTCTGGTTAGGGACGAATCCGCAACTTGCGACAATGCACCCCAGCGCCAGCCCGGCACCATCGATGTTGAAGCCCGGCTGCGCCGGGAAGTTATAGGGCGTGGCCGGCGTATCCAGCCGCGTGTGCAGGTAGGAGTAGCTGGCGGTGGCGAAGAAATGGGAACTGGGCTGGTAGTTGGCCTCGAACTCAGCACCGGTAATGTGCGCCAAAGATTCCTGGTTGACGCTCGGTCCGGTGGATATCTCGCGTTCCTGTTTGAATCCTGCGATGGAGATGAACAGTGCCTTCCCGAGCAGGTCGAACTTCACGCCCGCCTCCTCCAGCTTCGTGCCTTGACGCAACTGGCCCAGCACCGGAACGCCGATGGCGCCGACCGCGCCGTCGTTGGCGGTGGCATAGACATATTGCGCCTTGTTGAACGTGGCGTAGCCGGATACCCAGTCGGTCGGACTGTAGACCAGGCTGATGTTGCCGTTGTAGAGCCCATACCAGGCGGTGTGCTGCGACTGCGGAGGAGTCACGCTGTATACGGCCTCCCCGAAATCGTAATTGGCAGGCGATGCGTAGGCGGCCTCGGCGGCGGAGTACAAGGGATCCGAATCGTTGAGCTGCACCAAGTCGCCGCGCAAGCCGTACATCAAGCTCCACTGCGGCGAGAACGTCAGGCGATGCTCGAGAAAGATGGCGGCGTCCTGAAGATTGGAATCGATCGTGGCGTTCGGATACGAAACGCCGCCGGCCGGGGCGCCGCCGAACGCGGAACCGTTGCCGGGAAAGCCATATTGAGTGTGGCCGAAGGCCGCGGTGTAAGGGAACGCACCGCCGATGATCTGCGCCGAGGGCGGAAATATCCACGTGCTGGGACTCTGGGACAGGTCGAACACGCTCACGGGCTCGTTGTTGTAGTTCTGGATGTCATACACGTGCGCATAGCGGTACGTGAAACCCGCATCGAACTCGTTGCCAACCGGGCCGAGCGCAAACTTTCCCTTGAAGTCTGTCTTGTTCTCCAAGGTATAGCTGCTCTCGGCGGTGTCGGCGTAGTAGTCCTCTGTCTGGTTGTAGCGGTTGACGTAGTCAAAGAACGTGTTGTTCACGATCGAGAAATTATCGCTCAACGTGAGGGTCTGGATGATCTGCAGCATGGCGTGCACCGAGTGCGCGCCGGTGCCGGCCGGCTCGTCGATGATGGTGCGGGGGTTCAGCACCGTCGAACCGGTCAGATCCACCTCCGTGCCGAAGCCGACGACACTGCTGAGCGGCGGCGCGCCGGTGAGATAGGCGCTGTTGTCGATGAGGCCCTGGTTGACACGGTTGATACCGTCGTTCTCCCGATAGCGCGTATCGGTGATGTCGCCGTTGATCGCGACTTTGTAGTTGGATGTCGGCTGGAAGAGCAGGGCGGCATACAGCGACTGCTGGTGGAAATACATGTCGTAGTAGTAGCTGTTGCTGTCATTGCTGGTGAAGCTCACGCGCCCGGCCAGATTCTCGGCCAGCGGACCGCCCACATCGAGGCTGAAGATGCGTTTCTGGTGGCTGTCCACCTCGGCAGAGGCGGTGGTGGCGAACGTGGTCATGGACGGCATCTTGGTGGCCATGTCGATGGAACCGCCCACACCCGGTCCGGCCCCGCCCTGAACGCTGGCCGGACCCTTGATGATGTCGATGGAATCCACCATGTTGAAGCTGATCGGCGCGCCGTAGCCGTTGAGGGTGAAACTGTCGCGCATCCCGTTGTAGAACACGTCGGCGAACTGACCCCGGATGCGGGGTACGTTCGGCTGGCCGAACGAGGCGTCCGAATACGCGCTCGATGTCAGGGAGGAGAACCCACCGGGGTTCTGCACGTCGAGGGCGTCGAGCTGCGTTTTGGACAACACGGTATTGTTGCGCGGAGTATCCATCACACCGAGATCGAGTCCGAAAGCCGAACCGGAGGTGACGGTGGTGGGCATGATCAGGTCACCGCGGCGGATGCCATTGACGACGATTTCATCGAGGTTGTCGGGTGATCCCGCCGCAGCCGCCGCGGGACTCGCCGGCTGAGCGGCTTGCTGCGCATCGGCCGATGGGTAACCGACAATGATTCCGCACGACACCATGACCGAACCACGGATCCACGATTTCATTGTTTCATCCCTCATTGGATTTATCCCCTGCTATTTGTCTGGCTCGAGCAGGCCGGCCTGCACACCTTAGGGAAGCCCCGTTGCAAGAATCGTGCGCAGTGGAATCGAGCCCCGGATGAAGCGCTGCGCCGCATCCGGAGTGCTCGAGGAAGGGCATGTGGCGCCCGTGAAACGCCGCTTAACTACTTAATATGATGAGCAAAAGCTCAGCATCTGCGGCGGCCCAGAGCGGTGAGCAGGCGCCGGTCGAATCTCGAGGCCGAGGCGCGAAAGTTGCACCAATTATGTACACAAGACGCTCCATTCTTGTACACAGAATCGGGCTCGGCAGCCACGGCATTTGGACACTAACGCTTCGGCGCGATGTCCCCGTGAGGCGTCGGCGCCGACATCAGCTCCACGAACAGCTTGCTGAAGCGCGGCAAGTCGAGGTCCAATTGAGCGTGAACCAGACGCACGTCGGACGGTTTCATCGCCTCGTTCCACGTCAGCGTTTCGCCGTAGGCGGGACCGTGGCTCACGTCGATGTCCATATACAGGTCGTCTCGCCGGGTAATGATGGCGGGCTCGAGCCAGGCGCAGGCGGCGAGCTCGTCCCATAGGTAGTAGCGTTCCTGCGAATACTTTGCGATGTATTGAGCCGCGGGATTGGACGACTTCGCGATGGCGTCGAGCATGGCTTGAGTGAACATGGCCTTGATCGACACGTCCACGGTGGTGACGTCGATGCGCGGCCAATGCGCGCGCAGAGTGATTCGCGCCGCTTCCGGATCGAACCAGAAATTGAATTCGTGGCGCGGGCTGGTCGAAAATTCCGGGTCATCCGTGTGTGGGTTGAGGCTGCCGCCCATGACGACCAGGCCTTGGGACAGTTCGGCGAAATGAGGATCGAGCGCCACGGCCAGGGCAATGTCGGTCAGCGGCCCTGCCGCATAGATGGTCACCTGGTGCGGGTGCGCCCGGACTTGCCGGATCAGGAAGTGAGCCGCGTCCTCGGCGATCGGCTTGGTGTGCGGCTCGCCTTCAGCCAAGCGCGGAGTTTCCCAAGGATCGAGCGGCGCTGCCGGTGCGGGCGGCTCGATCAGTCCGGGCGTCGCGGGAAGCGAGCTCAGCTTTTGGCCCCAGGCACCCAACCAGGCGACCTTGCCCACCAGTGGCGCCATGAGGCGCGTCTCCTCCTGCGTCCGAACCAGGGGAAACACCGCTCCGAGCGCCACGGGCACATCGGTCCGCCCGATCAGCTCCAGCATCCGCAGCGCATGACGCGCCTCGTCATCCCGCCAGGCATTGCCGGTGACCACCGTGATCCCGAGAACATCGACTTGCGGCGACTGCAGGAGCGCCAGCATCGACATGATGTTCGAGCCTCCCGGTCCGGAGGTGTCCTGATCGATGATGACCATGCGCTTTTGTGCGAGCGCGGTCGCGGGCGCTGCCAGAGTGATCAGAATCAGCAGGGTGAGTCCGATGAGACCGCGGTTCATGGCTTGTCGAAGAAATTCGCTTTCACCGGCTTATGCTCGAGAATCTCCGCGGGAGTCAGTCCAATGAGCTCGTGCGGAAATACCAGCCACTTGTCGGTGTCGAGCACGTAATAGTCCGGCACGAGCGCACTGCGATTGCGCGTGGACTTGTAGTACACCGTGGCAATGCGCCACTTCAGCGGCCAGTTCCTGCGGCAACGCTGCTTCAGTTCCGTGATGACAGCCTCCAAGCTGCGGCCCGAGTCGAACACGTCATCGACCAGCAGGAGCTCATCCTCGGCCGTTAGGCGCGAGACGAGATAATCGACGGCGTGAACGCGGACATTCTTGCTCTGCTGATCGATGCCGGTGTAGGAAGACGTGCGAATCGCGATGTGATCGGACTGGATCGAGTGGTACTCGAGTACTTCCTGGACGGCGATTCCGATGGGCGCACCGCCTCGCCACATGGCCACCAGGAACGTCGGGCGAAATCCGCTGTTCACCACCAGTCTGGCCAGCTCCATCGAGTCCCTGAGCAGGGAGTTGGCGGAGATGAAAAGCTTGTCCATGGGCGCCAAGCTTACTGCAACAAGTCCGCGCGACTTAGACGAATTCCGCTGCGCACGATTGCGCCAACTCGTTCCGCGTTGATTGCGTTGGGGGTTTCAGACGATATAAATCGTGGTGTAATGGCTAAAAACGTCGGGGATGTTATAGTGCATCGCAGCATTTGCATAGGTAGACAACGAGGTCCTGTCGAATGTCGAACTATGTAGGTTACGGTATTGCCGCAATCGTTGCGCTATTGCAATCGCTCCTCGTACCTTTGCTAGGGGGGCAGTCGGCGTTTGGATTTTTTCTGCTACCGTTGATTTTTACGGTCATTTTCCTCGGTCGAGGTCCTGCGCTGCTCGTTCTGATCGCGGGTGTCCTCGATGGTTTATGGTGGGCATTCTCACCAGGCACGGCAGCAATTCGTTCGTCCCAGGATCTTACGGCATTGTCCATCTTCGCCGCGAGCGGCTTGCTGATCGTCGGATTCGCCAATCGGCTGCGATTCAATCCTGCGCGGGCGGCATTGGCTGAACAACGGCTTGCTCTTGCCCAAAGAAACACCGGTGTTGGGATCTTCGAATTGGATTTCGATGCCGGCACGGCCTTCGTCTCGCCGAGCTTGTGCCAAATGCTCGGCCGCGACTTCACGCCGGGCAAAATTGATCTTGCGCGCTGGCTGGGCGGACTGCGCGCCGATCATGTGGAGGAAAGCCAGCGGGTGATGCAAGAGCACATCGCTCGTGGCGTGTTTCGCTACGAGCGTGAACAAAAGATTGTTCTGCCAGACGGAGACATCCGTTGGGTACTTAACCGCGTCGAACTCGAATCCACGCCGGCCGGCAAACTGCGCCTCGCGCGCGGGGTGGCCGTCGATATCACCGAACGAAAACGAATGGATGAGCTTCTGCAGCGCGCCCAGGAGGACTTGAAGCAGCAACTGCAGGACGTGGGCCGGCTGCACACCTTCAGCCAAAACCTGGTGGCGACCGGAGATGATCTGGCGGCCGCACTGCAGGCGCTTCTGAATGTCACGCTGGAGATTTACGGAGCACATCACGGGATCGTCTCCCTGAGCAGCGCCGATAGCGGCTCTTGCTTTTCGGTAGCGCAGTCAGGATTCACCGACGCGGCGATTGACGGGCAGATGGAAGAATCGATTTTCCTGCGGCACCGAGCGCTTGCCGCCGCGGAAAATTTGCTGGGGTTGCAGAGTATGCCGTTGCTCAGCGCGCAGGGTGACCTCATGGGGGTCCTTTCGGTGATGCGCGCCGAATCTCTCGAAGGCTGCGAGCGGGAGAAGCGTCTGGCCGAGGTATGCGCCGCAAGCGCGGCTGCCATCGTGGAGCGTGAACGTGCCCAGGCGGCCGCCATTAAAAACGAAAGGCGCTTCTCGGTCGCTCTGGAGTCCTCCGTCGTGCCGTTCACCATTCTGACGCCTGTCCGTCGCGACAACCATGGGCCCATTGTCGATTTCGTATGGACTTACCTCAATCCAGCCGCCGCTCTTGCATTGGGCCGTGAGGTCGCAGATCTCATCGGACGGCGCATCGGCACGGTTTTGCCCCGGGCTTGGGACGCGCCGGGACTGTTTGCTCGATACGTTGAGGTGCTCGAAGGAAATGAGCAATGCGAGTTCGAGACGCAGACCAATGCCACCAATCAGGGCGTGCGGTGGTACAACGTCCTGGTGGCCCCTCTCGAGGGTTCAGTGGCCGTCTGGTTCACGAATATTACCGCTCGTAAGAAGCAGGAAGAAATGCTGCGCGAGGCTGACCGGCGCAAGGATGAATTTCTGGCAACCTTGGCTCACGAATTGCGCAATCCGCTCGCCCCGATCCGTCAAGGCACGCGCATCGCGGCCGCCGCGAATGCGACCGAGGCGCAGCGGCGCTGGAGCCACGCCATCATAGAACGTCAGGTGCAACATATGTCGCTGCTCCTCGATGATCTGCTGGATGTATCGCGCATCGGGCGTGGAACGTTGTTGCTGCGCAAGTCGCATGAACCTCTATCGACGGTGATGGACACGGCGCTGGAGGCGGCACGACCGCACCTCGAAGCCAAGCGTCACCGTTTGGAGAAATCACTCCCCCACGAGCCGGTGGTGCTGGAAATCGATCCGGTCCGCATCGCCCAGGTTCTCGGTAACTTGATCACCAATGCCGCGAAATACACCGAACCGGGAGGTCAAATCGTGGTGAACGCGCAGCGCGAGGACGCGGACTTCGTGATCCGCGTCAAGGACAATGGCATCGGCCTGACTCAAGAGCAGCAGGCTCAGGTTTTCGAGATGTTCTCCCAGGTTCCGGCGGCCATCGAGCAATCTCAAGGCGGCCTCGGAATCGGGCTCGCACTGGCTCGCGGCTTGGTGGAGCTTCACGGCGGGACCATCCGGGCGTCGAGTGCCGGCCTGGGCCTGGGAACCGAATTCATCATACGTTTGCCGGGCAGCTGCATCGTCAGCGATCAAGCAGGTCATCCGAAGCTGTTGGATGCACCACGCGCTGCCGCCCAGCCGGACTTGAAGCGCCGGATTTTGATAGCCGATGACAACGTCGATGCGGCCGATAGTCTGGCCGAGCTCCTTCGCCTGGAAGGATACGAAGTGCATGTTGCCTACGACGGCGCCGAGGCTCTGGCGATCTTTGCCCAAGTCGATCCGGACGCGGCTTTGCTCGATGTCGGAATGCCGAATGGGTCCGGCCTCGAAGTGGTGAGAGCGATCCGGCAGAGCGCGGCAGGGCAGCGTGCGACCCTCATCGCGGTGACCGGATGGGGACAGGATCGAGATCGGCGGCTTGCCCTCGAGGCCGGATTCGATCATCACTTGACCAAACCCATGATGCCCGAAGTGATCTGCGATCTCATCCGGCGCGGCCGGATGAGCGAGACGCTCTAGCGGTTCTCCCAGCGGCTGACGCGGCAATCAGGGGAGGACGATCAAAGCTTGGCCGCAACTGTCAGACCATACGTGCGCGGCGGCGTGGGATTCCACAGTGAGAATAGCGGGTAGGCGGTGACTCCCACCTCCGTTACGGTTCGATTGGTGAGGTTGCGCCCCCAAATCGTGACAGAGTAGCGATCCTCGCGCGCTGAAAATCCGATGGACGCATTGAGCAGTGCTTCGGGAGCGCGGTACGAGATGGGGTTGTTGTCATCCGCGGTCCACATCGAAGTCGTATACGCGCCATCGATGTGAATCTTCAATGTTCCGTCTGCCAACGGTTTTTGGTAGTCCGCACTCGAACCCACTGTCCAGCGGGGCGCGTTCGACGGCGCCAAATTCGTATTGTCGACTTCGCCGGCCTGATCGCCGCAGGCGGGGCGGCTTGCATTGGTGGCGACGAAGTTCGCGCAGAAACTCGTATAGTAGGCGTCCAGGTATCCCGCTCTCGCGCTGAGGGTCACTGCATCAAACGGCAGAAAGGCAGCCTCCATCTCCACACCCTTCGAAATCGAGTTGGCGGCATTCAGGGTTAAGTTGTTGCTGATGCCATTCTCGAGGAAGGTGACTGCCCGCTGCAGTCCCTGGATGTTCTCGTAGAACACATCCGCACTGATGCGCGCGCGGTGTTCCCACAGAAAACTCTTGATGCCCACCTCGGTCGCATCCATGGTTTCATCGCCATACGGACCGGCAGCGCTTGCCGTCGAGGCGAGCGCTTGGAATCCACCCGCCTTGAATCCTCGAGACCATGTGGCATATAGCATGGTGGCCGGTGTCCATTGATAGTCGAGGGATATCTTGGGAGCGAGGTTGTGCCAGCTCGCGGCCAGAGGGGTATAGGTGTACGGCAGTGTGAGAATGGGGATTCCGTCTTGCAGGCTCGCGGGCACCGCCGCTCCATATAGAAATTTCTTCTCCTCGTCCGTATAGCGGGCGCCTACGGTCAAGCGCAGCCCGTCGGTCAACGTATACTCGGCATCCGCGAAGGCCGCCGAGCTGTTACGGTGTTGACGACTGTCTTGCCACGTTGTCGATGAGCTGGCGCCGAGCAAGACGGATTCCACGAAGCCCTCATCAAGCGTGTCCCGCAGGTAGTACAAACCGGTGATCAGTTTGAAGCGGCTGCTCACCTGGCTCAGCAGGCGGATCTCCTGCGTGAAGACCCGAACTGTATAAGGAAGCTCTGCGCGCAAAAGCGGAATGGCCGTGCCGGTGGCATCGGTCTGAATGGATCCCGCGATATGCTGGTAACCCGTGGTCGTGGTCAAGTGCCCCCACGCCGAGTCGTAGTCCATTTTCAGAGACGGAGAATTGATTTTGATGAAATTGCATTTGCAGATGTTGGTAAAACCCATCGAGTAGGGGCCCCCGGTCCCATTGGGACCCAGGTGTGTGGTCCCCCAGTTGGCGTACTGACTCGGGTTGAGAGTTGCGAATTCACCCGCCGGCGGGTCCAGATCGTATTTGTTTGGCGTAGGATCGCTCTGGTCGTCGACAAAATTGTATTTGAATTGAAACTTAAGGTTGTCCAAGGCCTCCAGCACGAGCGTCGGGCGGATGGTGAGATTCGCATCGCCGCCGATCGATCGATTGTCGTCCAGTACGTTGGTGTAGAACCCTGAGGAAGTGATCCAACCCAGATCGACTCGTCCTGACAGCGCCTCCGCAATGGGAAAATCCACGTCTGCGGTGAGATTCTTGCGCCCGTAGTTGCCGATCGTGAATCCTAAATCTGCATCGGACTGCCCGCTCGGATTTTTGGTCGTGACCGTGATCGCCCCAGCGAATGCGTTGCGGCCGAACAGAGTTCCCTGAGGGCCTCGCAACACTTCGATCGAATCAATACCGACCAGGCTTTCGAGGTTGATCGAATTCACGGTTTGGTACTGCCCATCCATGTAGATGGCGACAGCAGGATCGGCATCCAAGTTCGCGCCACCGCCGCCGACGCCCCGCATATCGAGGCTGGAGGAATGTCCGAACTCACCCACGGTGTGAAAGACCAGATTCGGAGCCGCACTTGTGAGAGCCGTTAGACTTCCCGTATAGACTGTCTGCAAGTCAGCGCTGGTGACCACCGTCACAGCGCCAGGTACTTTCTCCAGGACCTCTTCGCGCTTGCGCGCATTGACGGTGATTTCCGAGAGTACACGGTCGCCGTCCGAGGATTCCTCGACGTTGTCGGCGAGCACACCCAGGCCATCAAAGGCAGAGAACGCCAGGAACGCAATTGCGCTGATGCGAGCCGCGCGCAACCGGCTGTCGTGAAAGGTGCGCATCAACCGTCTGGCTCTTCCGGGTAAGTCACGAAGCGCGGATATTAGCCTGCTTGATCGTATCGAGGGCAAGATCTCGCTCGCCAAGGCTTTGCAAGAGATGGCGGCGGTCCGCTGGAAGATTCTCGAAATGCTCTGAGCGTCCATTCTACGGTTCTCCCGCCGTGTCGGCGCGCCGCATGTCGTCAGTGAGGGCTTGTATGAATCTGTGCTGCCCGTTCGCCCATTCGACTTCGCCGCGTCCTATCATCATGCCGCCTCGAGTCGATAAACGCATCACTCGTCGAGTCCGCATCGCCGGCCGATGCATTTGGCTCAGACTCACACAACCCAGCTTCGAGAAATTCATGTCCAATCGCGTCGATTGCAGATTCGAGTCCTTCAGTCGTGCGTGGTCACGCTGGGCGATGCTCGCCGCGACCCCTCTCGTGCTGATGGCTTGCAGCCCTACGGTTCAGATTTCGCCGCTGCGCGCGACAACCACCAGCGTAGGGGGCACGATAAACGGCTTGACAGGTTCCGGCCTCGTTCTCGTTGAGGGAACGACTCAGCTGACCGTCCCCGCCGACGCCACCGGATTTACGTTTCCGAACTTCGTGGCGTCGGGGTCCAGCTACGCGGTGACGGTGAAGAATTCGCCCACCGGATTCCAGTGCAGCGTGACCAACGGTGCCGGCACGATGGGAGCGACGAACGTCACGAATGTGGTCGTGTCCTGCTCTGCGCTGGCGTTCACTCTGGGCGGCACCGTCAGCGGACTGAGCGCTGCGGGCCTGGTCCTGGGCAACGGAGTTGACCAACTCATCGTCGCCAATGGCGCGACGAGCTTCTTGTTTCCCACTGCCGTGTCTTACGACGACAGTTACGCCGTGAGGGTACTGAATGTGCCCGCGGGACTCACCTGCAGCGCCGCCGGTGCGACGGGCACCATGGGCACGGCGAACGTGAACAATGTGGTCGTGACCTGTTCGACGCAGTCTTTCGCGCTCGGCGGCACCGTCACAGGTTTGACCAGCACGGGTTTGGTGCTCGCCAATGGCACGAATCAGGTGACGATCCCGGCTGCGCGACCGGGTTTTCCCTGGCGGCAGTCGCATATACGAGCAGTTATACGGTGACCGTGGCGACCCAGCCAAATGGCGAATCGTGTGTCGTGAATGGCGGCACCGGCACGATGCCGGCCGCGCCCGTCACGCGCGTCGCGGTGACCTGTTCCGACCAACCCTATACGCTCGGCGGCGCGATCAGCGGCCTGTCCAGTGCCGGACTGGTTCTTGCCAACGGCGCGGACCAGTTGACCGTCGCGTCCGGCTCAACGGAATTCACGATGCCGACGGCGGTGGACTTTGGCAGCAGCTACGCGGTAACCGTCGCGACCCAGCCCGCCGGCATGACCTGTACCGTCTCCGCGGCTGCCGGCACGATGCCGGCCACCAATGTCGCCACCGTGGCGGTGGCATGTGCCGACCAATCCTACTCACTCGGCGGCACGATCAGCGGCCTGAACGGCGCAGGCTTGGTGCTCGCCAATGGGACGGATCAGTTGACCGTTGCCGTAGGTGCCGTCAATTTTTCATTCGCAGATTCGGTCGCCTTCGGCAGCAATTACGCGGTGACGGTGGCGACGCAGCCAGCCGGGATAACCTGCACGGTGAGCGCGGGCTCCGGCACCATGCCGGCGGGCAGTGTCACCTCCGTCGCGCTCGTCTGTTCGGATCATATCTACACGCTGGGCGGGACGATCCAGGGGCTCAACAGCGGCGGACTGATACTGACCGATGGCATCGATGCGCTGTCGGTCGCCACCAATGCCGCTCTTTTTTCGATGCCCACGGGAATTGCGTTCAGCAGCCATTACGCGGTCACCGTCGCCGTGCAGCCGTCGCCCTTGAACTGCACGCTCGCCGGAGCGTCAGGCACCATGCCCGCCGCCAATGTCAGCAGCGTGCAAGTCTCCTGCGTCGCGCGCTACTGGACTTGGCAGGGCGGATCCAGCAGTCATAGTGCTTATGGTTCATGGGGTACGCAGGGCACAGCTGCGGCGGGTAACGTGCCGAGCGCAAGACTCGGCGCGATGGCCTGGAATGGGAACTCCAATGCACGCTGGTTGTTCGGCGGGGCCGGCACGGACGTCAGTCACAGCGGCGGCGATCTCAACGACCTCTGGTCATACAACCAAAACACGGGTCTATGGACCTGGGTGAAGGGACCCAACACCCGCAATGGCAGCGGCACCTACGGCACACAGGGAACTCCAGCCGCCGGTAATGTGCCAAGCTCCCGGAAAAATGCGGCGGTTTGGACCGATGCAACCGGCATGCTCTGGTTGTTCGGCGGATATCACGACGTGACTTCCGGTCCCGGCTTCGGCTATCTCAATGACCTATGGTCGTACAACCCCAGCTCCGGCAATTGGACCTGGGTAAGCGGCTCGAGCACGCCAAACGGGAGCAATTCGACGTGCTCGATGGGTAGTGGGGTCTACGGGACCCAGGGCGTCGCCGCGGCGGGCAACGTGCCGGGCGCGCGGTTGGCGGCCGTGAGCTGGATCGATGGCGCCGGGACACTGTGGCTGCAAGGCGGTAATGGCTGTGACTCCGCCGGCGGCCTGGCGAGTCTCAACGATCTCTGGTCGTACAGCCGAAGCACGAATCAATGGACGTGGGTGAGTGGCTCGTCGATCGTGAATGCGAGCGGGACCTACGGCACCGAGGGCGTCGCTGCGATGGCCAATGTCCCGGGCGCGCGGCAGGCGGCCACCGGCTGGATCGATGCCGGCGGCCACTTCTGGTTGTTCGGCGGCTACGGTAAAGACTCGGCCGGCACCAGCGGCCAGCTCAATGATCTGTGGACCTTCGATCCGACAGCCAATACTTGGACCTGGGCGGGCGGAGCCGAACTGGTCAATTCGTCAGGAGTCTACGGCGCGACCGCCAACGCGCCGAGCGCACGCAATGGCGCCCAGGGCTGGGCCGACAGCGGCGGCCATTTCTTGTTGTTCGGTGGCAATGGCCAAGACTCCCAGGGAAACGGCGGATGGCTCAACGATCTCTGGTCGTATGATCCGACCGCGCAGGCGTGGACCTGGGTGAGCGGATCGAGCACGCGCAACGCTGTCGGCGTGTACGGCAGTCTCAGCGTCGCCGCGGCCGGCAACGTACCGGGCGCACGCTTTCAGTCGGTGGGCTGGATCGACGGGACCGATCATTTGTGGTTGTTTGGCGGCTATGGCTATGCCTCCAGCGCCCAGAACTATGCCTCGTCACTCAACGATTTGTTCGAGTACTAGGTCGATCGCCGCCTCAGTTTTAGCGTTTAGAGTTAAAGTCATTTGCCGGCGCAAGTTAGATCCTGCAACGTCGCTTATTGCAAAGCATTTGAACCGGCGACTTCTACGATGACGGCTCTCGCACTCAGGGAGACATTGCCGTAATAAACAGCCAAGTACATTGATTTAATTCGGTACAAAATCGATCCAAACTGCAAAGCAGTCGACATATCGCGTATGATTTGAAACAGCCAACCTGTAAAGCGGAAATCTAAACTCCGCAAAATCAACTCCGAGACGCACCCAGTGAGAAAACGAACGCTTCCCGATGCCGTCCTGGTGGACACCATCTTCAAGATTTTCGTCGCCTTCCGTTCTTTGACCAAGGAAGCGGATGAGATTCTGGATCGGCGTGACTTGGGGCGGGCCCACTTTCGAGCGCTCGGAGTCATCGCACTTCAGCCGGGATCCGCCGTCAGCGACATCATTGCGACGCTTGGAATCACCAACCAAGCGCTCAATCGCGTCATGAATGAACTGCAATCTCGAGGATTGATTCGGGCGAAGCTGGACACAGACGATCGCCGTCGCCGCAAGCTGTATCTAACCGACGCGGGGCAGGTGGTCTTCGATAAGACCATGGCTGCGCAGCTCGCGGTGCTGCGTCATGCGGCCAAGAAATGCGGCATGGCAGGATTTGAAGCCTACCGGGAATTCTTGAGTGCTATGGCGACTTATAAACCCGCCAGTCAGCCAATAGACTGAGCGGGCTAGTCAGATCAAGCGTAGGTTCCCGGCCTCCTTCACGTCCAACGCCGGACTGCTTAAAACCTCCAAACCCGATACCAAAATCGACGCGAAAGGCGTTGTGCCCGACGGTGCCGCACGAATGCGGCGCGCCTATGGAGCCTGTGAAACTGATCTTGTCGACTCCGGTGTGGCGGACTAAGCCTTCAGAGTTAGATCCGCAGTGAGGAAAATTGAGCACCCCTGGCGACAAGCGGCTTAATCCGCAAATAGGCATGTTCCGGCGCCTCGGGCGAGGTTTTGAGGATTGCAAGAAGCGCAGGTGCGAGTTTGTGGCACCCGAGATGCAATCACCCTGGTCGAATGCATGTCGTACGGCATTGACCGCCCGTTCGATATCCGCGGCTCTCAATTCGCCATCGGTAGAAGAGCTCTTCGGTGACGAGGTTGATCACATCAAGCCACCATCAGCCGCTCCCCTACGCGCGTATTGACACAGTCTCCGCTATAAAGTTTAATCAACATGGTTGATATAATTACTAAGGCAAATTAGGGGGCTGTATGCTGGCCAAGGGCTATTCGTTGGCATTCCTGATTCTCGGCTCTGCTGCTACCGCTTTGGGTGCCGTTGCCGCCCAACCCGATACACCCGCCGTGAGCGCACCAGCCGCGCCAGAGCAGAGCGGCCCCAATGCGACACTTGAGGAAATCATTGTCACGGCAGCAAAGCGCGAGCAATCAATCAACTCGGTCGGCTTGACCATCGCAGCGGCGACTCAAGATGAGATGATGTTAAGAGGAGTCGAGAGTGTAGGAGATTTGAACAAGATCGCGCCCGGCTTCACGGCCACGCAATCCCCTTATGCCACTCCCGTCTATACTCTTCGCGGCATCGGTCTCTATGACTACGGCTTCGCCTCGGCGCCCTCCGTTGCCGTGTACGTCGATGAGGTGTCGCTGCCCTATCCTTTGATGCAGCAGGGGGCACTGTTGGACGTTGAACGGGTCGAAATCCTCAAAGGTCCGCAGGGCACCTTGTTTGGTCAAAGTTCAACGGGAGGTGCGATCAACTACATCGCGGCCAAGCCCACCGATGTATTCGCCTCGGGCGCCGACTTAAGCTTCACGAACTTTGGCAAGATCGACTCTGATGGCTTCGTCAGCGGCCCGATTGGCGATACGCTCAAGGCGCGCGCCTCATTCCGGGTAGTCGAGGGAGGCGCCTGGCAATACAGCATCACGCGGCCCAACGATGCCAATGGATCGGCGGATCAGGTGTTTGGTCGGATAATCCTTGACTGGCAACCGAGCGATCGCGCGAAATTTACGTTGAATGTGAACGCATGGCGTGATCGCTCCCAGTCCGAGGCGCCTCAGTTCGTGAGTAATCAACTCGACATCGTGGGTGCCGCTGATGCGCGCAATCCATTTGCGGTGGTCAACCCCGCAGGTTTCGCCGCGCTAACTACTCCTGGGAGCCCTGCCTATGATCCTAGCTTTGCCGGCAGGCAAAACACCGTCTTCAACCGCGCAGCAGCGGGGGAGCAGGGCACGCTCGAATACTTAGGGGGCCCAGGTGGCGAAGGGACCGTGACGCAAGGCAATCGCGCGGCCGATTGGGACCCTAATTTTGCGCCGGCTTCCGACGATCACTTTTACCAGGCCTCGATGCGGGGTGACATCGATTTGTCGCCCGCCATCAGGTTCACTTCGATCTCAGCCTTTGAGCACCTCGACATCAACCGGATTGTGGAGGGCGACGGAACTGACGTGGAAGGTCTCGACGAGGGTCTTTACGGATACACCTCGGCCTTCAGTCAGGAGCTAAGGCTTTCGGGCCATACCAGCCGCCTCGACTGGATCGTCGGGGGCAATTACAACTACACCCGTAGCAGCGACAGTCTGATTTATCACTATACCTACATCTCATTGAATGAGCCGCTTCCCGGTTTGCGCTTTGCAGGCAGCGATGCGTCGAGCGAGAGTTGGGTGAATGAGTATGCGGCATTTGCCAACGGCGAGTTGAAGGCCACCGATCATTTGACCCTGATGGCGGGGGCACGCTTCACTCAGACCAACCGACGGACCGATACCTGCTCCTCCGATAATTCCGCGGAACAAAATCTGTCCAAGACCTTTGGCAACGCCGATGGTTTCGATCTGCAGAATGTCTTAAGGGCTGCCTTCGGCTTGCCCCTCGATCCCGCCGATCATTTGGTGGTCGGGCCGGGGCAGTGCATTGTGCTCAACAATACCGTGCCGGTAACGGATCCCAATTATTTGCGGCCGACGCTCGCGCCCTTGTCTCAAAACCTGGACGAGAACAACGTGTCATTCCGGACAGGTGTGAACTACAAATTCGACCAGGGCACGCTGCTGTATGCGACCGTGAGTCGCGGATACAAGGCGGGAATCATCAGTGCTATCGGCGCGGCTGTCACAGGCCAGTTTGTGCCGGCGCGCCAGGAGGAAGTGATGGCCTACGAGACCGGCTTCAAAGTGCCGCTGTTCGATCACAAGCTGCAATTCAACGGAGCGGCTTTCTATTACGATTACAGCAACAAGCAGGTGCGATCCCGTGTCCGTGATCCGGTATTCGGGCTGCTCGAAATCCTGGTGAATGTGCCGAAATCGAGTATCGAAGGGTTGGAAGGGGAGCTAGTGGCCCGTCCGATACCGGGGCTCGACTTTTCCTTGAGCGGCACGTATCTCGATTCAAAGGTGACCAGCAGCTTTTCATCGACCCCCGCTGGACGGGTATTCAACCAGGAAGGCTATACCGGCGATTTCAAGGACTCCCCGTTGCCATTTACACCGAAGTTCTCGGCGGTCTTTGATTCGCAATATCAGAGAAATATAGCCCCGCATTTGGATGGGTTTTTGGGCGCCACGCTCACCTACCAGAGCAAAGACAATACGACGTTCTATAACGCCGCGCTGCCTGCGCCTGATTTCTTTCGCCCCAGCGCCGCACTGCTCGATCTGCGTGCCGGCATCGCCTCCCCGAGCGAAGGTTGGCGGGCCTATCTCTTCGGCAGAAATGTCGCCAATCGCACCTATGTCACCTCCTACTGGCAAGGCACCGATGTCCTAGTGCGTTACTTGGGAGCACCCGCGACTTACGGGATGGCGTTCTCTTATCGGTACAAATGATCCACGTCAGGACACATGCTTTGGGCCAGGAGAGCTCTTGGTGTAACCGCCGTCAACGTCCAGCAGCACAGCATTCACGTAAGCGGACTCATCCGACGCGAGGTAAATCGCCGCGTGCGCGACATCCCACGCAGTACCTTGTGCGCCGGTGGGCGATAGGCGGGCTCGTTTTCCCTTTATCGCCGCCAAGTCATTGGGCGATGCATACCCGCCCCCCGCTTGAAGGTAGGCCATGGGTGTATCAATGAGGCCGGGGAGGATGGCATTGGCGCGAATACCCCGTTCGGCGTACATCAAGGCGATGTGGCGCGTGAGTTGATTGAGTGCAGCCTTTGACGCCGCGTAAGCGACGTAGGGCACGCCGGCATACGCGGTGCTCGCGCCCGAAGAGATCGTGATGATGCTGCCACCACCATTACGAAGCATTTCGGGTAGTGCGTATTTTGCGAGTAGAAACGCGCCTTTGACATTCACGGCGAATGCCCTTTCCCAGTCCTCTTCCGAAGTTTCGACGGGCCCTCCCATGACAACCGTACCGACATTGTCCACCAGAACGTCGAGCTTGCCGAAGGCGCAGATGCATTTCTCGACCGCATTGCTCACATCAGCACCCAGGGTCACATCCGATCGCAAGGCGATTGCCTCTCCCCCTGCCTGGCGGATGATCGCTGCCGTAGCCTCCGCTGCATCTTGGCGGACATCGAGAACGGCCACCTTCGCGCCCTCGCGTGCAAAGCCAACTGCAATGGCTTTGCCATTTCCCCAGCCGTGGGTGATGCAGCCGCCGCCGGCCACGATCGCGACCTTGCCTATCAATCTTTGCATGCATGCTCCCATCAGCAACGTTCTGACGATTTGCAGTATTATATAAATCAACTATATTGACATAGATACATTACGCCGTTGTATCCTAAACATGCTGCAGACCGGGCCATCAATAAGGGAGTCATGGCAGAACAAGCATTTTCATCGCCTCTCGCCTACATTAGCGTGCACCCGACGTCCGGCGCCGGTTCACTGCTGGCAAGTCGGTGCAGCAGTTGTGGCAGCGTGCTCCTTGGCACGCGTCGGGCGTGCCCGGCCTGCTTTTCGCGCGTATCACTCGAGCGGTTTCAACTTGCCACCACAGGGTCGCTGCAAAGCTACACGATCGTGCATCGAAGCTATCCCGGTGTGAAGACTCCTTTCATCGCCGCGATTGTGGAGCTCGACGGCGGCGGGGTGTTGAAAGGCACCCTGCGGAACTTTTCCGCCGATCCGGTCCGTTTATCGAAGGGTTTGCGGGTGCGGGTTCAGTTCGCGCCCACGGAACAACATGATCAAGAGGGTCGGGCCTTCGTGTGCCACCATTTTGAAGCCGAGCCCGCGTCATGACGAGTGCCTACCTCATTGGCATCGATATGATTGCTTTTGGCCGTTACCCTCATCGAAGTGCGGCGGACATGGGTGCGGAAGCGGTGTTGCTCGCACTCGATGATGCGGGACTGTCAATCAGGGACATCCAGGCGGTCTATGCTGGCACGCATTTGATGTCGAACGCGCTGATGGGTCAGCAGATCTTGCGCCAAGTGGGCGAGACTGGCGTGCCGATCGTCAATGTTACTAATGCTTGCGCCACGGGTGCGACGGCATTTCGCGAGGCAGTTATCGCGGTGCGAGCCGGCATATATGAAGTGGCACTCGCGGTCGGCGTCGAGAAAATGGGTCGTGGACTCCTGGCGGTGCCGCGAGGCATCGATGGTTTTAGCGAAGAAGGCGAGGTGGCATCCCTCACCCCACCTGCGATGTTCTCGCATCTCGGCATCGAACACGCCTTTAAATACGGCACGACATTCGAGCAATTTGCCAAAGTGGCGGTCAAGAACCACCGCCACTCGACGTTCAATCCCAAAGCCTTCAGCCGGCGTGAGACGTCTTTGGAAGAGGTGATGGCTGCTGAAATGATTTCATACCCCAACACCAAGCTGATGTGCTCGATCAACGTAGACGGGGCCGCGGCGGCTGTGATTGCCTCGGAGGGCATGATGCGCCGCCTCGGTCTCGCGGCCCGATCGCCGCGCATCAGGGCCTCAGTTTTGACGAGCAATCCCTATATGGCGAGTGAGGATGCGCTGACAGATTTCAATCAGGTCACGCGAAACTGCGCACAGCTAGCCTACGAAGAAGCGGGCCTTGGACCTGATCAGCTCGATCTTGTCGAGCTGCACGACTGCTTTGCCACAGCGGAGCTCGTTCACTACGAAAACCTCGGGCTGTGTGGCACGGGGGAAGCGGGCGGTCTGATCGATGCAGGTGTGACTGCGGCCGGTGGGGCGATGCCGGTCAATCTGTCCGGCGGACTGCTCTCCAAAGGTCATCCCTTGGGCGCCACAGGCATCGCCAACATCTACGAGGTGACTTTACATCTGCGCCAGGAGGCCGGTGTTCGACAGGTGTCAGGCGCCCAGATTGCGCTCACCCACGTTGTGGGCGGAATCCCCGATTTAGGCAGCGCGTGTGCCATTCATGTGCTGGAAGGACCTTAAAGCCACACGCCTCATGTCGGACCACCCGCACCAGGAAATCTTCACACCGCACCTCTTTTTGCGGGTTATGCGCGAGCAAGCCCGACGTCCCCTGCTGTACGGCGAGCAGGGCGAGGCTTGGACGGGCAATGGTCTCGAGCAGAGCGTCAGCTGCTACCTTCAACTGTTCAAGTCGCTCGGCGTCGGCCGCGAGAGCAGTGTCGGCTTGCTTTCGACAAACCGACCGGAGGTCCTATTTATCGATATCGCGCTCTCATTTCTCGGCGCGCTCTTTGTCCCCCTACATCCTCGCGGTGCCGTTGCCGACTTTGAATACGTGATACGGGATGCAAGCGTCACGCATCTTGTCTTCGATCCGGCGCCATTCGGCGCCTCAGTAGCGGAACTGCAAACGATATCTCCCCACGGAATAAGCTTTTTGTCACTCGGACCTTGC
>CAZZWM010000025.1:6971-35200 GCA_964657945.1 uncultured Steroidobacteraceae bacterium | reverse complement strand
TGTTGCGCGATTTCCATGGTGCATAAGCGCGATCCAGGCATTGCCAGGCTGAAAAACTAGTGGCGCGATAAATGCGCCTCGCAGATCTCGTGCAGCACTTCCGGCAGCCGGCCGTAGTCGCGTGCCTTGTCCAGGAAATGCGTTGCACCCAATGCGATGGCCGCATTCTTGTACTCGGGCAAATCGTAATTGGTGAGCACGATGATGCGGGGCTTGGCCGGCGTTGCGGCGAGCGCGCGCATCACGCCGAAGCCGGTGCCCTGTTTCAAGTGCAGATCCAGAATGATGACATCCACCGGTTCGCGCTTCACCGCAGCCAGCGCAGCCGCCTCTGTGTCCGCCGTGCCGATCAATTCGACATCCGCAATCTGACGGATGGCTTCTGTGAGACGCTCCGTCAAGACCTTGGAATCCTCGACCAGCAAAACCCGCAATGACTGCGCCATCAACATTGCGCCCATGGTAATCGTACTTCTCTTGTTCGATGCCGCAGTCTAGAGCGGTGCATTGCCGCAGTGTAACGCGTCGTTAATGGATTGTAATGTCGGATTGTTCTCACGTTACGCCGTTTATTGGATCAGTCCGTTGCGCAATGCATAGGAGGTGATGTCGGCGTTTGCGGTGAAACTCATTTTTTCCAGGATCCGGCTCCGGTACGTGCTCACGGTCTTCACGCTCAAGCTGAGTTCGTTCGCGATGTCGGACACGCCCCTCCCCGCCGCCAGCTTGCAGAAGATTTGAAACTCACGGGTCGACAGTCTTGCATGCAGCGGTTTGTCCGGATCGCCATCGAGATCAGCGACCAGGATCTCGGCTAGCGCCGCGCTCACGTATCGGCGCCCCGACAGCACCGTGCGGACAGCCTTCATCAATTCTTCGGGTGCGCTGTCCTTCGACAGGTAGCCGCTGGCGCCCGCACGCAGCACGTTGACTGCATACTGTTGTTCCGGCAATCCACTCATGACCAAGACCCGAACGTTGGGATGACCGGTCTGGATGTGGCGCAGAATATCCAGACCGCTGCGATCGGGCATGTGGATGTCCAACAGCACCAGGTCCCATTCCTGTTGCCGCAGCAAATCCAGGGTTTCGTTGCCGCTGGCTGCCTCACCCACGGCATTGATGTTGGCGTCGGCCTCCAGGAATTGTTTGAAGCCGGCTCTTACAACCGCATGATCGTCTGCGATCAGTACTCTTGACACGTTGATCTCCCCCTACATGCGCGATCAGGAATTCGCGCACGCCTGGCTTTGCGAGTAGACGTTGAGCTTGTTGTACAGAGTCTTGAGACTGCAGCCCAATGCGTCGGCAGCGCGCCGCTTGTTGCCTTTGAAATAGTCGAGCGTCGCTTCGATCAAGGAACGCTCGACGTCGTCGATCCGCGAGCCGACGCGGATGTCCAGTCTTTCGCGATCGGCGGGAAATTCGCCGCCGGCGCGCGCCGCAGCGGCCGATTCCGCGGTGCGTAGCGCGGTGTTTTGAATCAGCGGCGCCAACTCCAGCACACCATCGCTCATGATGAAGGCGCGCTCGATGCAATTCTTCAGTTCGCGCACGTTACCGGGCCAGGAGTGCTGCTTCAGCGTCATGCGCGCCAGGGCGGACAGGCGCTTCTGCGTGGCTGCCAGCGCATTCAATTCGTTCAAGAAATGTACGGCCAGGGTTTCTACGTCATCGCCGCGCTCCCGCAGCGCGGGCAGCGCGATGGGGAAAACCGCCAAACGGTACAGCAGGTCCTCGCGCAACTGCCCGCTTTGCACCGCTTGCAGCGGGCAGCGGTTGGTTGCCGCAATCACGCGCACGTCGCAGGCGTACTCGATATTGGCCCCGACGCGATAAAACTTGCGGGATTCCAACACCCGCAACAGGCGGGTCTGCATCTCCAGCGGCATTTCCGTCACTTCGTCCAACAGCAGCGTGCCGCCCTGGGCGCGCTCGAAGACACCTGCATGGGCGCGCACCGCACCGGTGAAGCTGCCCTTTTCGTAGCCGAACAGTTCCGCTTCGATCAAGCCGGGAGGTATGGCGCCGCAATTGATGGCGATGAAGGGCTTGCCCCGGCGTGCACTGCTTTCGTGAATGGCCTGCGCCGCCAGTTCCTTGCCGGATCCGCTCTCGCCGGTCAGCAGAACACTGGCTTCGGTCGGGCCGACGCGCTCGATCAGACGAATGACTTCCTGCATCGCAGGCGAGCCGCCGAGCAGCAACGCCGCCGCAGGCGTTGGAGTCGCCGTGGTCGATGGCTGAGAAACCCTTTCCGGGAATTCAAAATTGCGGGCATTCATCCCGCCATGACTGATGCTTTCGAGGCTGCCGACGCTGTTCACTGTTACTTTCTCCTCATGGGCGCGTCCGTGTAATCGTTACACTGGACACGCATAACTTTGTAACCTGTGCAGCGAAGTGTCGCCAGGGAAAGGGGCTGATCATAGGGCCGGACGATTCGATTTTATTTGTAGGATTTAGTCCTACATCCGCCACAAGCGCTTGATCTGCAAGCGCCTGCGGGAGGTGAATGTCAGGCTCGGCGCTGTGGTTGCAAGCCCAGCGGAATGCTGGCACGTGCTATGCAGCCGGTGCAGTTCCGCATCGCCAGCAGGTCGTGAATTGGGGTTCGAGTTGCTCGCCGCATTGCGCGCAGGTCCACGGGTCGCCCCTTGGCGCCTTCGCGGCGACTGCCAGCGCGCGTAACGCCGCGGGCTCGAGCGCGTCTTCCACCCATAGCTGCGGCCAGGTCTCGAACATCGGCAGATCGCCGAGAGCACCGGCCAGGTATTGATTGCGAATCTCCGAATCGATGCCTGCCATGATGAGCACATTGCGCGCATGCGCTACTTGCAGCAAAGATGAGGCGCGAAAAATTCGTTTCATGGGCGCTCGCTTCGCTAGCGCAACGACCTCAAGAAATCGGCGACATCGGCGCCTTTTTCCAAGGCTTCGACCAGGGCAGATCCAACCACGACCCCGTCGACGTGCGGCGCGAAACGCGCCACCTGCTCACGCGAGCGGATGCCGAAGCCCGCGCACACGGGCACGCCGGCGGCACGCCTCACACGGTCCATGTAATCCAGAACGTCGGCGGGCACTTCGGCGGATTTTCCCGTGGTGCCCGTCATGGTGACTGCATAGACGAAGCCTTTGGCCTCGCGGCACAGCATCGTCAGTCGCTCTGCCGGCGTCACCGGCGTGACCATTTGCACCAACGCCAAGCCCTCGCCGGCCAGCGCGCCATGCAGATCGGCGCTCTCCTCGAACGGCAGATCCGGAACGATGAAGCCCGCGATGCCGGCCGCGGCCGCTTCACGCGGCAATGTCTGAAAGCCGAAACTGAGCAGCGGATTCAAATAGCTCATCAGCAAAATGGGCGCCGTGTGCCGCGGCACGATGGATTTCAATTCGCTCAAGATCCACGGCAGGGTCGTGCCGTCGGCGAGAGCGGCGAAGCTGGCGCGTTGTACCGTCGCTCCGTCCGCCATGGGATCGCTGAATGGCACGCCGATCTCGACCACATCGCACACCGAAGCGACTGCCGCCAGGCTTTCCTTGAATTGGCGGCGTGAAGGAAATCCCGCGGTTAGGTAGCCCACCAATGCCGGCCTGCCGCCGGCATTGCTGGCGCGTATCGCCGCGGAAATGGCTTCGCTTGGCGTCATCCCGGCAAGCCCTTGAGCAGCGTGTTTTGCAAAATCGGCATGTCCTTGTCGCCGCGTCCTGAACAACAGATGAGAATTTGCGACCCGGGGTTTTTTTGGGCGAAGGCGCGGGCGCCGACCAAGGCGTGCGCGCTTTCGATTGCCGGCAGGATACCCTCATGTCTGGCGCACTCCGCCAACGCATCCAAGGTGTCGGCATCGGTGGCGGCTTCGTAATGCACGCGGCCGGTTTTCATCAAATAGGAGTGCTCGGGTCCGACGCCGGAATAGTCCAAGCCCGCAGAGACGGAATGGGTTTCGCGCACCTGTCCGTAGGCGTCCTGCAATATCAAGGTGAAGCTGCCCTGCAAAACGCCGGGCGTGCCCTGCGTCAGGGAGGCGGCATTGTCGCCGAGGCCGGGACCGCGGCCGCCGGCTTCGACCCCCAGCAGTTTCACGCCCGCATCGCCCAGGAAGGGATGGAACATTCCGATGGCGTTCGAGCCGCCGCCCACGCACGCCACGGCAACGTCGGGCAGAACTCCCGCCAGTTCGAGCATTTGCGCTCGCGCCTCGCGGCCGATGACCGACTGCAGTTCGCGCACCAGATAAGGATACGGATGAGGTCCGACGGCTGAACCGATCGAGTAGTAGGTGCCGTCCGGATCGGAGACCCAATCGCGCAACGCCTCGTCGATGGCGGCCCGCAAGGTTTGGTCGCCGCCTGTAACCGGCACGACCTGGGCACCGAGCAATTTCATCCGATCCACGTTCAGCGCCTGACGCTCGACGTCGACGGCGCCCATGTACACGACGCAGGGCACACCTAAGCGGGCGGCGGCCGCGGCACTGGCCACACCATGCTGACCGGCGCCGGTTTCCGCGATCAGCCGCTTCGCACCCAGGCGTTTGGCCAGCAGAGTTTGTCCGACGGCGTTGTTGATCTTGTGCGCGCCGGTATGCGCCAGATCCTCGCGCTTCAGCCAAACCTTCGCGCCCCAGCGCTTGCTCAGGGTGGGCGCGAAAGACAAGGCAGTGGGCCGCCCCACCCAGGTTTTCAGTTCGTGGGTGAACTCGCGTTGGAAGTCGGCGCCATGCAAATGACGCTCGATCCCCGCTTGCAGGCGATCCAGAGCCGGCACCAGGGTTTCCGGAACGTAGCGGCCGCCGAATATCCCGTAACGCCCTTTGGCATCGGGATAACTCACGAGTCATTCTCCCACTGTGCAGCGGCCGCCCGCGCTGCCCTCACGAACTCGTGAATCTTGCCGGGATCTTTCACACCGGGTTCGGACTCGACACCGCTGCTGACATCCACGCCGAAGGGACGTACCGCATGAATGGCCTCGGCGACGTTGTGCGCCGACAGGCCGCCGGCAAGGATCAGTTCGGTCTGGCGCGCCAGTTCGGCCGCCCTGCCCCAATCGGCCAATTCGCCGATGCCGCTCGAGGGCCCTTCGAACAACATGCGTGCCGGCAACGGGTTCGGCGTTTTGCGGCCGAAGCGCACGACCGGAAGCACCTTGATGTGCGCGGGAATCTTCAGCTCGCGCAAATCCTCGACATCGGTCTGAAAATAGTCGGGTTTCAGAGTCCGGCAAATCTCGTCCACTTTCATCTGCAGAGGATGCTGGGCCACTGCAATGCGCAGGATTCCCGGCGGCGCCAAAGCCGCAAGTTGCGCCGCCTGACCGGGCGTCACCTGGCGCGGGCTGGGCGCAAACACGAAGCCGATGGCGTCGACGTTTTCGGCCGCCGCGGCTGTTACCGCATCGGCGCTGGTGATGCCGCAAATCTTGATCCACATGGCGCGGAGTGTAGCCATTTAGGTCCGCACTGTGCGGGTCGCTGCGAAAATTTCCCGCAGCAGTTCCGCGGGGTCGTCGCGAGTCATCAGCGCGGTGCCGATCAACGCCAGTCGATATCCCATTTGCTGCATGCGCAGCGCATCGCTGCCGGAGGCCACGCCGCTTTCCGCCACGCACCACCAATGCGGCGACAGCTGTGGGGCCAGCGCGGCAAAGCGCTCCGGGACCACCTGAAGCGTCTGCAAGTCTCGGCAATTGATTCCAACCAGAACGGCGTGCGCAGAGGACGTGCTTCGCCGTGCCAATATCTCGCGAGCCAGTTCCAAATCCGCGGCATCGAAGGCTTCCAACAAGACGAACATGGAAAACTCGGCGGCTGCGTCCAACAGTTCGATGATCCGCTCGCGCGCCAACATTCGCAGGATCACCAACACGCCGCCGGCGCCGGCGGCACGCGCTTCCAACACTTGGTAGGGATCTACCAGAAAATCCTTGCGCATCGCCGGCACACCCAACGGCGCCAGCGCCTCGCAAGCCCGTCGAAGATGCTGCAGCGATCCATCGAAGCGCGTGGGTTCGGTGAGCACCGACACCGCGGCCGCACCGCCGCGGGCGTAGGCGGCGACGCGCGCCAACCAGTCGTCCTGCCGGCTGCCGAGTTGCCCGACCGCGGGAGATCGCAGCTTGAGCTCCGCGATGACATCGAAGCCGGCCGGCGAGAGGCGCAGCGGCGCGCTGTGCGGCGCCAATTTTGCCCGCGCGTGCAATGCGCCGAAACTCTCCTCGCGCAGTGCCTGCGCCACGCGTTGTGCGCTGGCTTCGGCCATCTCGTCCAGGAATCCGCTCACGCGGCGGCTCCGCGCGCGAACTGCCGCAGGCGCTCGAGCCAATCGCCGGCGAGGCCGCTGTCGATGGCTTCGCGGCCCGCGGCCATGCCCGCAGCTATCGTCGGCGCGCGGCCGGCAATCATCAGCGCCACGCCGCACTGAAGCAGCAAGGCATCGAGATGCGGCCCACCATCGCGGCGTTCGAACACATCGACCAGGGCCGCCAGATTGTATGCGGCATCGCCCCCCGCCAATTGCTCGGTGCGGCAGCGGGCAATGCCGTATTCCGCGGGATCGATTTGCATGCGCTGAATGTTCTTGTCTCTGACATCGAAGGCCAGAAAGGGTCCGATGGGTGTTGCCTCGTCCCAGCCGGCCGCGCCATGCACCACCCAGGCGTGCTCGATCTGCGCACCCGCCAAAGTGCCGGCCATGAGTTCCGCAGCCGCGGCGTCATAGGCCCCCACCAGCAGAAAACGCGGTGCGGCGGGATTGGTCAAGGGGCCGAGGATGTTGAAAACCGTGCGCACCCCCAGCGCGGCGCGCACCGGCCCGACGGCTTTCATCGCCGGGTGATAGTAGGGTGCCAGGAAAAAAGTGAATCCGGTCGCTGCGAAGCAATCGCCGGCTTGCCGCTCGTCCAACGGCATCGGCAACCCCATCGCCTCCATGAGATCCGCACTGCCGCTGCGGCTGGAAATCGATCGATTGCCGTGCTTGACCACAGGCAGCCCGCACGCCGCGGCCAGCATGGCGGCGCCCGTCGACAAGTTCAGGCTGCCGGACACGTCGCCGCCCGTTCCGACGATGTCGATGGCATCGATGCCTCTGCCATCCGGCGCTGTCGGCAGGAGGGGCTTGCGCGCCAGCGAGCGCATGGCCTCCGCAAAGCCGCGCACCTCATCGGCGGTGACGCCTTTGGCGCGCAATGCCGCCAGCAATGCGCCGGCCATCGCCGGCGCGAGGTCCGCGTCGGTCAATGTGCCGAGCAATGCAGCCGCCTGCGACTCGCTCAAGTTGCGGCGCTCCAACAGCATCTCCAAGGTTTCGCGCGGTGTCATGAGATCTTCAGAAAATTCGCCATCAGGATCGGGCCCTCGGGAGTCAGCACGCTTTCTGGATGGAACTGCACGCCCTCGATCGGCAGCGATCTGTGCCGGACGCCCATGATCTCGCCCTGCGCGGTGCGCGAAGTGACTTCGAGCACCTCGGGAATGCTGTGGGGCTCGGCGATCAGCGAATGATAGCGGCCCGCCTCGAAGTTCTGCGGAATGCCTGCATACAGTCCTTTGCCATCGTGCGCGACCGGCGAGACCTTGCCGTGCATCAGCCGGCCCGCGCGCACCACCTTGCCGCCGAAGACTTCGACCAGCGATTGATGACCGAGGCACACGCCGAATATTGGAATGCGGCCGGCGAAGGCCTCGATCATGCGCATGGAGATGCCTGCATCACGCGGAGTGCCGGGCCCCGGCGATATGACCAGATGGGTGTGATCGCGCAGCAGCGCCTGCTCCACGCTGATGGCGTCATTGCGATGCACGTCCACCTCGGCGCCCTGCATCAGGAAAGCCTGCACCAGGTTGTAGGTGAAGGAGTCGTAGTTGTCGATCAGCAGAACCTTCGGTGTCATCTCACAAACCCTCGGCAGCCAGTTCCAGCGCGCGTCGCAACACCGCACTCTTGGCCATCAACTCCTCGTATTCGGCTTTGGGGACACTGTCGGCCACGATGCCGCCGCCTGCCTGATAACTGTAGGAATCGCCGCGAAACACCAGCGTGCGAATGGTGATGGCCTGATCCATGTCGCCATGACGGCCGAAGTAGCCCACCGTGCCGCCATACAGTTGTCGTCCGACCGGCTCCAATTCATCGATGATTTCCATCGCCCGCACTTTGGGCGCGCCGACCAGGGTACCGGCCGGGAAAGTGGCCGCAAACAGGTCGAAAGCATCCTTGCCGGGCGCGACCCTGCCTTTGACGCCGCTGACGATGTGCATGATGTGGCTGTAGCGTTCGATGACCCGATACGGTTCGACGATGACCGAACCTGCGGTGGCCACGCGGCCCAAATCATTGCGCGCCAGATCCACCAACATCACGTGCTCGGCATTTTCCTTCGGGTCCGCCAGCAGCTCGGCCTCGAGCGCCGCGTCGCGCGCCTCATCCGCGCCGCGCGGGCGCGAGCCGGCGATGGGCCGCAGCTGCGCATTGCCCGCGTGACACTTCACCAGCGCCTCGGGAGAGGAGCCGACCACGGTGATGTCGCCGAGTTCGCAAAAATACATGTACGGCGATGGGTTGAGCAGCCGCAGGGCGCGATACACCTCGAACGGCGCCAGCGCATGACGGCCGTCGAAACGCGATGCCAGAACCAATTGATAGACATCGCCTGAAGCGATGTATTCCTGTGCGCGCCGCACCCTCGATGCATGCGCCGCTTCGGTCAGCGACGGGGAGGCCGCGGAGAATCTGCCCGGTGCCAAGTGGCTGGGCACCGCTCCGCGCAAAGCATGGATCACCTCGCGCCGCAAACTCTGGCGCTCCGTCTCGCTGCCGTCGTGCAACAGCGCGACCCCGCGCGTCAAATGATCGAACACCAGCAAGGACCGCGGCGCCACGTAATGCGCATGCGGCACCTGCGTTTCATCCAGCGATCGGCCCGGCACCCGCTCGAAATAGCGCACCGCATCGTAGGCCGTGTAGCCCACCAAACCGCCGAGCAGCGGCACGCCCGGCACTTCCGGCTTCGGACTGGGCGCGCGCGCCAATGCGCCGCGCAGGGCGTCCAGGAATTCGGTTTTGCCGCGCGGGCGGGGTGAGTGAATGCCGTCGATATACAGGCCGTCGGCCTCCACCCGCACTTCCAGACAATCGCCGAAGCCGATGAATGAGTAGCGCGCCAGCCGTTCGCCCCCCTCGACGCTTTCGAGCAGGAATCGCGGGCGAAACGGTGCCAGCTTCAGATAGGCCGAGACCGGCGTATCAAGATCGGCGGCAATGTCGAACGGTGGCTTCATCACGATCTCACGGGCAATAAAAAACCCATCGACGCTGGGGCGGAGATGGGTTTCTGGAATTCGAGGTGTTGAAAAACTAAACGACCGGCGCCCACTCCATGAGTGAACCACGCCACCAGCACGCAATATGGAAAGACTTTGCGATCCTCATGCGGCGAGTATCGCCGCCCGGAATGCAGGCCGTCAAGCACGAGCAGCCGCTTGCCGGCCGGGGATAGTTCATTTTTGCGGGCTTTTTTGCAGTTCTTTCTTGAATTTACGCGATAGTTCGATGAATCGCGGCGTGAGGCCGACGTCTTCGTAGACCGGGTCGCCATGATCATCGCGCGAGATCACCTTGGGGCCGCGCTCGTAGGGCATGGCGGCCGCTATCTCATCGAGTCCGGCATGCAATAAATCGGTGATGATCGCTTCGACGCCTTGGCCGGGAAACAGTTCGCTCAAGGCGCGCAAGCGGGCGGCATCTTCCAGGGGCAGGCGCACGGCGTACTGCTGCGCGGTCAGTTCAGGACTGGCCGCCCTCTTCCAGCGATCGAGCAAGGGCTTGAATTTCACGACTACTCCGCCATACCGGGATATAACCTCCAGATTATAGACCGCCGCGCGGCGCCCACCGGTACCACCCATCATCCATCCTTCCATTCCCAGCACATCCAACGGCCACGACGCTGCCGACAGCGGCGGTCCACGGCGCGGATTGTTCAACGTGTTCGCCTACAGTCGCCGGGCCTTGCAGCTGGTCTGGACCACCGACAAGTCCTTGAGCATCGGCTTGGCTGTGCTCACCCTGATCGCCGGTGTGCTGCCGGCCGGTATTGCCTATGTGGGCGCAAAAATCGTCGATGCCGTGATCCATGCGGCGCAATTGCACCAGCAATCCGGCCACGCCGCCTTCGCAGAAGTATTCCGTTACGTGGCCCTCGAGGCGGCGCTGGTTGCGGCAGTGTCCGTGACGCAGCGGGGGATTTCCGTGGCGCAGTCGCTGCTGCGCGCACAACTCGGTCAGCGGGTCAATGTGATGATTCTCGAGAAAGCCCTGACGCTGGATCTCACCCAGTTCGAGGATTCGGAGTTCTACGACAAGCTGACGCGCGCGCGCCGCGAGGCCTCGAGCCGCCCGTTGAGCCTGGTGATGCGCACCTTCGGACTGATGCAAAACGCCGTGTCGCTGATTTCCTTCGGCGGCTTGCTGGTCCGCTTCTCGCCCTGGGCGGTGCTGCTGCTGGTGCTGGCGGGGCTGCCTGCATTCCTGGCCGAGGCGAAATTCTCCGGTGAGGCGTTTCGCCTGTTCCGCTGGCGCGCCCCCGAGTCGCGCATGCAGATCTACCTGGAAGCCGTGTTGGCGCGCGAAGATTACGCCAAGGAAGTGAAGCTGTTCGAGCTGGGCCCTCGGCTGCTCGATCGTTATCGCGAGATTTTCACGCGCTTGTACCGGGAGGATCGCGACCTGACTTTGCGCCGGGATGCCTGGGGCTTCGGCTTGGGACTGCTCGGCATCGGCGCGCTGTACGGCGGCTATGGTTGGATTGCCGCCGCGACGGTGCTCGGCGCGATGACGGTGGGTCAGATGACCATGTACCTGATGTTGTTCCGCCAGGGCCAAGCCTCGGTGAGCGCCGCCCTCTCGGCAGTCAGTGGTTTGTACGAGGACAATTTGTACCTGTCGAATCTGTTCGAATATCTCGAGCAGCCGGTCAGCCAACACGGCGGCGCGAAGCTGCTGGGGCCCGCGCCCGGCGATGGCATTCGCTTCGAGGATGTGGAGTTCGTCTATCCGGGCGCCGCATCGCCGGCATTGACCGGCATCAATCTTCACGTGCGTCCCGGACAAAGCCTGGCGCTGGTGGGACAGAACGGTTCGGGGAAAACCACGCTGATCAAGCTGCTGACTCGTCTGTATGAACCGACGCGCGGCAGGATTCTGCTGGACGGCCTGGACTTGCAGGAGTGGAACGAGACTGCGCTGCGCCAGCGCATCGGCGTCATCTTCCAGGACTTCGCGCGTTATCAAATGCTGGTGGGCGAGAACATCGGCGCCGGCGATGTGCGGGCCTTCGAGAATGAGGAGCGCTGGCGCGCGGCGGCCGCGAAGGGCTTGGCCGCCGATTTTGTCGAGCAGCTGCCGGTGGGGTATCACACCCAGCTGGGCAAGTGGTTCAAGGACGGCCGCGAACTGTCCGGCGGCCAGTGGCAAAAGATCGCGCTGGCGCGGGCCTTCATGCGCAGCGATGCGGACATCCTGGTGCTGGATGAACCGACTGCGGCCATCGATGCCGGGGCGGAGGCGGAGGTGTTCGAGCATTTTCGCGAACTCACCCGCAATCGCATCGCCATCGTCATTTCGCACCGCTTCTCGACGGTGCGCATGACCGACCAGATCCTGGTATTGGAGGAAGGCCGCATCGTCGAGCGCGGCAGTCATGAAACCCTCATGGCCGCCGACGGTCAGTATGCAAACCTGTTCACTTTGCAGGCGCGGGGGTATCGTTAGCACTATGCGTACGACGGCGATGATTCTAAGCTTATGCGGATTCGTTTCCGTATTGTCCGGCTGCAATCACGGCGCGCCGGCGGTGAAACTCGGCACCTATCGTGCCGTGCTTTCGCTGCCCAACGGCGAACTGCCCTTCGGCTTGGAACTGGTCAAGGAAGGATCCGACACCGTCGGCTATCTGATCAATGGCAAGGAGCGCCTCAAGCTCAGCGAAGTCAAGATCAGCGGGCCGCACTTGGAAATTGCCATGCCGGGCTATGAGAACAAGCTCACCGCCGATGCCACGGGAGATCAACTGTCCGGCGAGGTGTTTCTGGACAAGTTGAACGCGAAGAACCAGCACATTCCGCTCAAGGCACAGCTGGGCCCCACCTATCGCTTTTTCGAATCCTCCGCCAGCGATAACGCCGACGTGTCGGGACGCTGGGCGGTGAACTTCGTCGAGAAGGAAGGCGCGAAGCCGGAGGTGGCGGTCGGCGAGTTCTCCCAGGCGCATGATGTGGTGACCGGCACGTTCCTCACCGACACCGGCGATCATCGCTATCTGGCGGGCCAGGTTCACGGCGATGAGTTGTATCTGTCCACATTCGACGGCGCCCATGCGTTTCTCTACAAGGCCAAGGTCCTGCCGGACGGCTCGCTCGAGGGCGATTTCTGGTCGGGTCTGACCTATCACGAAAGCTGGAGCGGCAAGCGCGACGACAAGGCGGCGTTGCCCGACGCTTATGCGCTCACCGCCATGCACGCCGGCGCCAAGCAGTTCGAATTTTCATTTCCGGATCTTGCGGGCACCACGGTCTCCTCCAAGGATCCGAAGTTCCAGGGCAAGGTGCTGATCGTGACACTGGCAGGCAGCTGGTGCCCGAACTGCCACGATGAAGCGATGTTCCTGTCGCCCCTGTACAAGGACTATCGCGACAAGGGTTTGGAAGTGGTGTCGTTGATGTTCGAGCACTTCGGCGATTTTCAGCACGCGGCGGAAGCCACGCAGCGCTTCCGGCAGCACTATGACATCCAGTACACCACCCTGATCGCGGGCATCTCCGACAAGGATGAGGCGGCCAAGAAGCTGCCGTCGCTGGATCGCGTCTACGCCTTCCCCACGACGATATTCATCGATCGCCACGGCAACGTGCGCAAGATTCACACCGGCTATTCGGGTCCGGCGACCGGCGAGCACTACACCCAGTTCGTCGCCGAAGTGCAGGCCACCCTGGATCAACTGCTGGCGGAGTCTTAAGCGATGCCTTCATTCGATGTGGTGTCTGAGATCGACACCCATGAATTGACCAACGCCGTCGATCAAGCGGTTCGCGAACTGACTCAACGTTTCGATTTCAAAGGTACCGACGCCACCTTCGAGTTGGACGAAACCACGGTGACCATGGTTGCGCCGGCGGACTTTCAGTTGAAGCAAATGCTCGACATTCTCAAGTTGCGCATCGCCAAGCGCGGCATCGACGTCGCCTGCCTCGAGGTCAAGGATCCGGAAGTCAATCTGGCCCGCGCCAAGCAGCTGGTGATCCTCAAGCATGGCATCGATGCCGATGCCGGCAGAAAGGTGTCGCGCCTCATCAAGGATTCGAAGCTCAAGGTGCAGGCGCAGATTCAGGGCGACAAAGTACGGGTTGTCGGCAAGAAGCGCGATGATCTGCAGGAAGCCATCGCCTTCCTGCGCAAAGCCGATGTCGGCGTGCCGCTGCAATTCAGCAATTTCCGCGACTAGATCTCCGTCTTTCGCGACAGCTCCCGCTCATGTCATCTCACTGCACGATCACGGTGCCGACCATCTTCGGATGGATCGAGCAGGTGTAGTGATAGGTTCCCGGCTTGTCGAACTTGAATGAAAAAGTCTCGTTGGTGTCCATGCCACCGGAACGAAACAGGCCGGTATCGCTGGCCACCGCGTGAGGCTCATCGTCGAGATTCACCCAGGTGACTTGAGAACCGGCAGGAACCGTGATGGTGACCGGATTGAACATGAAACCCTTCACGCCGATCTTGATCGGTTCGGCTGCGAGCACGCCCCCGCAGCTGATGGCGGCCAAAGAAAGGGCCGCGCAGAATCCCGTCCAGGGCGAGCGCCTTGGCATTGAAAACATGATTGATCCTCGTTGCTATGTAGGTTGTTCGAACTACGCCAGTGTCGAGTCCATCAGGGTCAGCGACTTCTGATGCTTGGCCACGCTGACATCGGTGATGCCCAACATTTTCCCAAGCTGATCTGCGGGCACCTTCAGCGGTCCGGGACCCTCGGCCTGACCGGCCGCGGGTTGCGGATAGGAGGTCGATCGAGCCGTGTGATAAGTGATGTTGCCTTCGACCTTTTGCACGATTTGGTGGATGTGGCCGTTCAGCACCGTCACCGATCC
Organism: uncultured Steroidobacteraceae bacterium; assembly: GCA_964657945.1. GTDB lineage: Bacteria > Pseudomonadota > Gammaproteobacteria > Steroidobacterales > Steroidobacteraceae > Bog-1198. The sequence goes on along the minus strand of CAZZWM010000025.1, from coordinate 21,047 downwards.
GAAGCGCGCCAGCTGCGACATGATCTGATCGGCATCGCCGGTGCCCCAGCCCCAGGGCTCATAGATGGTCCACAGCGGCATGTGGGCGAACACGACGATGGGGGTGCTGGATGATCGACCTTTCAAATCCGCCGTGACCCATGCGATTTGATCCGGTCCCAGCGACCCCAAACCGCCCGGTTTGAACTGCAGCACATTGATCAAACCGATGAAGTGCACACCGGCGTGATCGAAGCTGTAGTAGCCCTTGTTGTTCGAGGCCTTGCCGAACCGATTGAAGTATTCGGTCTGGGTGGCATCGGTGGTGTCATGCTCACCAGGAACCGTATGCAGCTCCGCGGTCCGCAGCTTGCCGAGCAATTGCTGCGCCATGTCGAATTCCGCGGGCTTGGACAGGTGCGTGATGTCGCCGGTGTGGATGATCAGCGCAGGCTGCACAGGCATGCCGTTGATGTAGTCGATCGTCCGGGTCAAGGTGCCGTTGACGTCCGGATTCGCCTCCTTGTTGAAGCCGATATGCGTATCGCTGATCTGCACGAACAGCGGCTTGCCCATTTTGGCGGTGCCGTCTTTGTCGGCGGCGGCCATGGCGAGGTCGACGGGCATCAATACTCCGCCGGACAAGGCAAACAGGGTCCCGGCTCCCCCGTAAGCCATGCATTTCAGCGCATGGCGGCGCGTCAGCGTGATCTTGTCCTCAGGCATATCCCACTCCAGGTTGTTTGCGGCTCTGGAGAAAGAGACTTCTGGGGCGGCGAATTTATTCCAGGTAATTGGCGTACCGGCGCCATGCGCTCGGCTAGGTTCTCGGTTTGAGATTTTCTATGGTCAGCGGCGGCAAATCCCCGGCTGGCGTGAAGCCGAACACCTGTCCATAGAACGACAGCTCGGATTGCAGTGAGCGGATGGTGTTTTCAGGTTTGCGGAAGCCATGTCCTTCGCCGGGGAAAAGTATGTAAGCCACCGGTACCTGGCGCGCGCGCAGCGCTTCCACGATTTTGGCCGATTGGTTGGGCGGCACCACCGGATCGTCCGCTCCCTGCAGCACGATCAGGGGCGCCCTGAAGCCATCCAGGTGATTCAGCGGCGAACGGCTGTCGTACACCGCCTGTGCCTGGGGCAACGGTCCGATCATGGAATCCAAATAGCGGCTTTCGAATTTGTGCGTGTCCTTGGCCAGAGCCGTCATGTCGGATACGCCGAAATAGTCCGCTCCCGCTTTGAACACATCGCTGCTGCTCAAGGCAGTCAACACCGTGAAACCGCCGGCGCTGCCGCCGCTGATGGCCATGCGCGCCGGATCGACGCGGCCGCTGGACGCCAGATAGCGGGCGGCGGCGATGACGTCCTCCACGTCAACCACGCCCCAATTGCCATTGAGTTCCCGCCGGTAGGCGCGCCCGAATCCCGTGCTGCCGCCATAGTTCACATCCACCACGCCGAAGCCGCGGCTGGTCCAGTATTGAATCCGGGATGCATAGGCGGGTTCGGATTGCGCGGTGGGGCCGCCGTGCACGAAGGTGAGCAGCGGCGGCAGGGTGTTATTCGGCGCTTGATACGCAGGATTGCGCGGCGGATAGAAGAAAGCGTGGGCCATGCGGCCGTCGGCGCTCGGAAAATCGATGGGCACCGCAACCGAGACGGCTTCCGGCGGCAGCAATGCCTTGCCCGTATCGCGCAACGACTGCCAGGTGCCGCTCTTCAGATCGATCCGTACCACGGCGCGTGGCCTGGTCGCTGAACCGGCAATCGCTGCCACGTGATCCGAGTCGATGGGCGTCAAATGGGCATAGGACACGAACGGCAAGTCGACGATCCTCGCGCTGCCATCCTTGAGATCCAGCAGCGCCAATCGATCCGATCCTTTCTCACCGAATCTGACCGCCGCTCGGCCGTCGCCCAACAGAACATAGTTCGCCTGGCCGAATGACCACAGCGGGCCGCCGATTTCCGCGGCCCTCGGCCACACCGGATGCACGCGACCGTCCCGCCATGAGTACAGATTCCAATATCCGCTGCGATCCGAAATGAAATACAGGTCGCCGTTCGCGTCCCACTGCGGCTCCAGCACCGACTCCTGCGTGCTGCCGGCGACGCTGATCGGCGCGCCGATGCCCTTGGCAGAGATGGCGGCGACTTTCAGCTCGGTGCCATCCCAGGGCATGCGCGGATGATTCCAAGCGATGAAGGCCAGCTTGCGGCCATCGGCGCTGATCCGCGGATAGGATACGAAGTCGCTGTCGCCGAACAGCACCTCGCCCGCGCCGCCTTGCGGCAAGGGCAAACGAACCAGCGCATTGCGCACATTGGCCTTGTCGCTGTGATCCTCTCGAACGCAAATCAACGCCAGCGGTGCGCCCTTCGAGGGCATGACGACGCAGTCGGCGTAGCGATAGCCCGCGGGCGTGATGGGCACCGGGCTGCTGCCGGGCTTCAGGCGATACAGACGCTGGTCGGCGAACTCGCTGTAATAGAGATCTTCTCCGGCCACCACGAAAGGCGCGCCTCCATACTCGTGCACCCGGGTGCGGGCATTGCTGCCGGCCGGAGTCAGGGCGCCGGCGACGCCATCCTTGCCGATGCTGAACACCGCAATCTTGCCGCCTGCCGCCGGCACCGACTCCGTCCAATACAACTTTTGATTGGCATTGCGCAGATCGCCCAGAGCGACCTGCCCGTTGGCCAAGGCCTCCGCGCTGACGGGTGAAACCCAGGAACCGTAGGGTGCGGTCTGCGGCATCGAATCAGCCGCGAACGCCGCGGCGGATGCTGCAGTCATCAGGGCCGCGACTGCGAATCGCAATTTTTTGAGAAGTGGCAATGAGGTGGCTCCTGTACTTGCTGCCACTTTTAACACAAAGCTCACCGGGCGAACGCTGCTTCGGCGTTCTCCTTCTGACTGAGATCCTTGACCAGCGTGACCAGACCATGGAGTTCATCCCAGCCCGTGTCGGACACGGCGCAGTAGTCGAGATTCCCCTCGCGGAAGAACGCCAGATGGTAGCCATTGCGCGTGCTGTCCCGGGGCAATACGCCGCTGCCTGCCCAGCTGAATACATTGATGGTATGCGCTCCATGGCGATACACCGTGACCGCGGCGCGCTGGCCCTCGAAGTAGTCGGCCCGCCCGCCGAGCAGCGTATAGCCCTGCGCAGCGAAGTCTGCAACCGCCGGCGACACATCCGCATGTCCGGCAAACCAGGGCTTGACCGTGTGCTTGTCGGTGGAAACCACATCGATCAGGTGATCCGGCATCAGCGAGCGCACGTGCGCAGTGACCAATCCATCGAGCAGCGGATTGGTGAACGAGGGCACGATCAAGAACACCACCAATGCGGCGGCCATGGCCATGCCGCCGGCACCGCTGAAGACGCCGAGCAAAAAAGAGCGTTTAGGCTTGGCGGACCAGCGCACGGCGCTGCCCTGCGCGGGAGCGGCGCGGCTTTCATCATCCAGCGCCTGTAGCACGCGCGCCCGCAGTACCGGCGCCGCGCGTTCATAGGCCAGATCACGGCGCATTGCCGTGCGCAGGTCCTGCAGATCATTCAGCAGCGCGCGGCACTCCGCGCAATGCTCGAGGTGCCGCTCGATGTCGGCGCTGGATACGGCATCGAGTTCACGGTCGAAGAAAGCCTGGACCCGATGAGCTTCAGCGCACTGCACGCGGTTCTCCTTGGGCTTGCTTGAGCCAGCGGTTCTTCAGCGCCGCGCGCGAGCGGGCCAGCCGCGACATCACGGTGCCTATAGGCACGTCGATTACCGCCGCAATCTGCGCATAGTCCATTTCTTCCAGCTCGCGCAACACCAGGATGGTGCGCTGTTCTTCCGGCAGCGAGGCGAGCAGTCCGTCCAGAGTGCGCTGTTCTTCGCGCAGCATGGTTTCGTCTTCCGGACCCGGCGTGGCGGACGCCATGGCCTGCGCGTGGTCGGCGTCGCCCTCCTCGGGCAGCGGCACGTGTCGCCGCCTTTGCTGCTGTTTCGCCGCGGTGAAATGGCAGTTTCGCACAATGGTCAGCAACCAAGACTTCACGTCCGAACCTCTCAAGGAATCGTAGCCACGAAACGCACGCAGGACCGCCTCCTGCACGATGTCATCGGCATCCCCGGGGGAGTAGGCCAGCCAACGCGCGAATCGATAGGCGGCGTCCAGGTGCGGCAGCACCTGCGCTTCGAATCTTGCGCGTGTATCATCCATGGCGGCGATTCAGAACCCGTTCCATATGCCCATCGTTGCTGCTGGGTATAGACCACACAGGCGGCGAGTTTATTCCCGGCTCAATCCCTGAAAAAATACGGCGCTACGCAAAGGGCGATGCCGATGGCCGCCAACAAGTAGACGTTCGGCACGAAATACGGGAAAACCATCAAGCACACCCCCACGATCAGGGGAATCGGCGCCCGTTGCTTGTGTCCATAAATGACATAGCCGGTGCCGATGGACCCAAACAGCAATCCCCAAAGCAACGTGGCTTGAATCGGCTTTCTCCTGGCTCGAACAGTCCAAGATCGTCGCTTTTCGCTACGGCGGCGGTGCGGCGGCCGGCGGCGAAGCCGCAGGCCCGTCCGGCTGGATGCCCTTGGAATAGATCACCGAGCCATCCAAGCGCACGATGATGGCGTCTATGTCGTCGATGCGGTTGTAGATTTCCATGGCCTTGTCCGGGCCCAGCACGAAGGCGGTCTTCGATAGACCATCGGTGCGGGTCGCATACGGACCGATGATGGTGGCGCTGCGCACCTTGCTGGCGGAATGGCCGGTGTGCGGATCGATGATGTGGTGATAGCGCACGCCGTCTTCATCGAAGAACCGTTCGTAGTCGCCCGATGTGGATATGGCCGCATCGATCAGCGGCACTCGCTTGATCACCTCGCCCTCGCCTTTGCGGGGGTCGCGAATACCCACCACCCACGGCTTGCCGAAGCGATCGCCGATGATGCGGCTGTCGCCGCCCGCCGAGACGTAGGCACGCTCGATGCCGTGAGCCTTCAGCACATCGATGCCGCAGTCCACCGCGTACCCCTTGGCAATCCCGCCGAGATCGATGCGCACGCCCTTTTGAGTGAACTGCACGGTCTGATTTTTAGCATCGAGCAGCACATGTTTGTAGTTCACCGCGGGCAGTGCCTTGGTGATTTGTGCTTCCGTCGGGCGGATGTGCTTCGGAAAGTTGTACATGTAGCCGACGCTGGCGTAGGTGATGTCGAAGGCGCCATCCGTGATGACCGAATATTCCCTGGCCTTGACCAGCAGATCGAACAACTCCTTGCCTATTTTCATGGGCCCATCCGCAGCCTTGGCATTGACCTGCGACACTTCGCTGGTCGGCTTGTAGGTGCTCATGGATTCATCGATGTGGCGCATTTCATCCAGCAATGCATCGATGGCTGCATCGGCCTTGGCCTGGTCATCCGACCAAAGTTCCACCGTGATGCGGGTACCCATGATGCCGTCGGTAATGCGGCGCACCCATTCAGCATGAGCCGGCGTGGCTAGGCCGGCGGCGGCCAGTAGCAAAGCGCACAACGGGATTCTTGCATTCATGATCGAAGCCTGGCTGTTTCGTCTTGCGCGTGTAGCTTGGTCGGCCAGAGAAGCGCGCCGGCGCTCTCGACGAAATGGCGGAGCATATCCGCGACTTCCGCCGAGGTGGCCGGCGCGGCCGGGTGGTTTGGACTTTTACCCTTTGGCGGCCTTCTTCTCGCGCTTCAGAGCGCGCTTTTCTTCCAAAGTTTTCGACGGTTTCTTCTTTTCTTCTTTCTTCCGTTCCATGCCTTTACTCATCGCACTCTCCTCTGATTATCGACCAGACAAAATCAATCTTTGGCGCGCTTGCGGGTCAGCACGCCGCGCGGCGGCTTGGGCGGCTTCTCCGTGACGCGGCTGATGCGCAGTTCGCGGCCGGCGACCCGTACTTTTTGCAGATCCTTGAATACTTGCTTGGGCATGCCCTCCGGCAAATCGACGTAGCTATGATCCTCGCGGATATCGACGCGGCCGATGTGCACGCCCTCGATGCCCGACTCATTGGCGATCGCGCCGACGATATTCCCAGGCTTGATCCCATGTACCGACCCCACTTCGAGGCGAAAAGTTTCCATTTGAGCGGGCCCTGATTTGCGGCGCGGCGCCGCGTCGCGGGAAGCTGGCCGGTCTTGCCGTTCGCTCGGCCGCTGCCTGTCGTTGTCTTGACGAACCTCGGGCACATCCGTGCGCTTAGGCTGGGGAGCCAGCAACAGCGGCGTCGCGCCCTGCGACAGACTCGCCAAGGCGGCTGCGATATCGATCAACGGCAGGCCGGTTTCCGCCTCCAACTGCTCCAACACGGGCCGGTACGGACCGCCCTCGCCCTTGGCCACCGTCTCTCCGACCCGCTGCTTGAACTTGGCGATGCGCAAGGAATTGACGGCATCGACGCTGGGCAGATTCATCGGTTCGATGGTCTGGCGGGTGGCGCGCTCGATGGCGCGCAGCATATTGCGTTCCCGCGGCGCGATGAACAGGATGGCCTCGCCGTTGCGCCCGGCCCGCCCGGTTCGGCCGATGCGATGCACATAGGACTCGGTGTCGTACGGCACATCATAATTCACCACATGTCCGATACGTTCCACGTCCAAGCCGCGCGCCGCCACATCGGTTGCAACCAGGATGTCGATCTGTCCGGCTTTGAGACGTGCCACCGTCCGCTCGCGCTGCGCTTGTGGAATGTCGCCGTTCAGGGGCGCCGCCGCAAAGCCGCGCGCCTCGAGCTTTTCCGCCAGCTCCACCGTCGACTGTTTGGTGCGGGTGAACACCAGCATGCCGTCGAAGGTCTCCGCCTCCAGGATGCGCGTCAGAGCATCGAGCTTGTGCATGCCGCTGACCACCCAATAGCGCTGCCGGATATTGTTGGCGGTGGTGGTCTTGCTCTTGATGGTAATTTCGGCCGGATTGCGCAAATGTTTCGCGGCGATCCGCCGTATGGGCGCCGGCAGTGTGGCCGAAAACAGGGCCACCTGGCGCTGCGGTGGTGTTTGTTCCAAGATGCTTTCCACCGCATCGACGAAACCCATGCGCAGCATTTCGTCCGCCTCATCGAGCACCAGCAATGTCAGTCCGCTCAGCTTCAGCGTGCCGCGATTCATGTGATCGATGACCCGCCCCGGCGTCCCCACCACCACGTGCACCCCGCGGCGCAGGGCGTTCAGCTGCGGCTGATAACTTTGGCCGCCATAAATGGGCAGCACATGAAAGCCCTTGAGATGCGCCGCATAGCGCAGAAAAGCCTCGGACACCTGCAAGGCCAGTTCGCGGGTGGGCACCAGCACCAACACCTGCGGTTCATGCCGGGTCAGATCGATCCTGGTCAGCGCCGGCAGGGCAAAGGCCGCGGTTTTACCCGTGCCGGTTTGTGCCTGGCCCAACAGGTCGCGACCCGCGAGGAACAGCGGGATGGTTTGGGCCTGGATCGGCGAAGGAGATTCGTAACCAACGTCCACCAATGCGCGCAGCACGGGTTCCGAAAGGGCTAGATCGCTGAAACTAGGGGGACCGTCGATCGGGTCCTCGGGGACTGCACTCATAAAAAAGGCCTTGTCTGTTGGACCGCAAGTCTAGCGGTTTAACCGCGTATTGCTACCATGCGCGCCATGGGACGCATATTCGAAGTTAGAAAGCATGCGATGTTCGCCCGCTGGAACCGCATGGCCAAGCAATTCACGCGGGTCGCCAAGGACATTGCCATCGCCGTGCACTCCGCCGGTCCGGATCCGAAGTCCAATCATGCGCTGCGACGCGCGCTGCAGAACGCGCGCGCCGTCAATATGCCGAAGGACAAGACGGAAGCCGCCATTCGCCGCGCCTCAGGCAAGGAGGCGGCCAACTATCAGGAAGTCATCTACGAAGGTTACGCGCCGCACGGCGTCGCGCTGCTGGTGGAAACCGCCACCGACAATCCGACCCGCACGGTCGGCAACGTGCGCAACATCTTCGCCAAGAATTCCGGCAATTTCGGCGCCACCGGCAGCGTCAGCTTCATGTTCAAGAAAATGGGTGTGTTTCGCCTCGATCCGGCGCAGGTGAAGGATCAGGACGAGCTGGAATTGGATCTCATCGATTACGGCCTGGAAGAGATGGGCGAGAGCACCGGCGAGAAGGGCGAGCCGCAGCTGGTGATCCGCTGCGCCTTCAACGATTTCGGCAAACTGCAGGAAGCCATCGAAAAGCGCGGCCTCACCCCCTTGTCCGCCGAGCACGAATACATCTCTTCCATGCACACCGAGTTGCCTGAGGATCAGGCCGCCGAGGTATTGGCGCTGATCGACAAGCTGGAACAGGACGATGACGTACAAAAGGTGTTTCACACCCTCGCTTAAGAACTGTCCACAGGTCTTGGCATGAAGAGTTCTTAACTTTTAAACGGCCCCTCCAGGGGCCTGCTGCTTACGCTTTATTCATCCTGTCATCGCACACAACCTCCGCGCGTTGATCAGTCTGAGAGCCGAAAAACCTTTGGAGGATGTCATGAAGACCCTGTTTAAGTTATTGATTCCAATAAGTATTGTGGCAATGAGCGGCTGTGTTGTGGCGCCATATGGTTATCACCGTGGTTACTACGGCCCGCGCGTGGCTATCGTGGCGCCGGCGCCTGTCGTGGTCGCGCCGCCGCCCGTCGTCGTCTTCCGTCCGTAATCGCCATGTCGGCGATGAGGGCTTCGTCAGCAGCGCGGAGCGGGTGAGACAATGAGCCCATGGCATCTCACCCGTTCCGCATCGTCAATGTCTTCACCGAGTCGGGTGCGCTGACCGGCAATCCGCTCTGCGTCTTTGAAAACGGCGCCGGCTTGAGTGGCGAGGTCATGCAAAACCTCGCGCGCCAATTCAACTTGAGCGAAACCACATTCATTCTTCCATCCACCCGCGCGGTCGCGCGCGTACGCATCTTCACGCCAAATTACGAAATGCCTTTCGCCGGTCATCCGACGTTGGGAACCGCGCATGTTTGCCGCGCGCTGCAATTGGGCGGCGATGCATTGATACTCGAAACACAGGCGGGCTTGATCCCGGTGAGCGCCGCGGGCGACCGCTGGACGCTGACGGCGCTCAAGCCGACGTGGCGCGAACCCGAATCGAGCCGCGCCGCTCTGGCGGCTGCCCTGAATCTCGACGCCGGCGACTTGGGATCCCGTCCCCTGTGGGTGAAGGCGGGCAAAGAACAGTTGATCGTGCCGCTGACCTCGGCCGATGCCGTGCGGCGTACCAGTCCCATCCCTGAGCTGCCCAACAAGAACGTCAGCGATGAAGGCCATTGCATGGCTTATGTGTTTGCCTTCACCGCTGAGCACAGCGTGTTGGCGCGCTTCTTCTTTCCGCAAAACGGAGCAATTTTGGAGGATCCCGCCACTGGTTCAGCCACCGCCAACTTCGGTGGCTGGTGTCTTGCAATGCAGCGCCCGCAACCGGTGCAGCTGACGATTTCTCAAGGCTCGATGGTCAACCGGCCTTCGACTCTGTTCCTGGATGTGCGCGACGATCGGATTTTCGTCGGCGGCTGCGTCGTCGAAATCGGCCGGGGTGTGATCAATCTTTAGTCGTGCTGCGGGCCCACTGCACCACCGGAATCAGCCGCGACGACACCATGGCCAGGGCCTCTTCGTAGCCGACCCAGCGCGCTTCGTGATGCTCCGGCATGCCGATGCTTGGATTGACCGGCAAACTGACCTCTCGCTCATCGCTGCGCGCGATGTAGTAACGCGCGACCTTGCCCTTGTTGTATGGGCCGGTCTCGACGTAATCATGCCCCCAATCGAACAGCAGATTGTGCAAGGTGGTTTCTTCGCGTACCTCGCGCAGCGCTGCGGCGAACGGCTGCTCCCCGGCTTCCACCAAGCCTTTGGGGAAATCCCAGTTCTTATAGGCCCGCAGCAGCAGGACTTGCCGCTGCGGCCCTGCGCCGTTCACCACCACGACGCCGGAGGAAAGTCGATTGCCGGGCAACGCTTAGGCGGCCGCGGACAACGGCGAGCGGATCAGGTGATCGAAGGCGCTCAAGGAAGCCTTCGCCCCCTCGCCCACCGCAATCACGATCTGCTTATAGGGCACCACGGTGCAATCGCCTGCCGCGAATACACCCGGCACCGAGGTTTGGCCGCGTGCATCGACTTCCACTTCGCCTCGCGGCGACAGCTTCACGGTGCCCTTGAGCCAATCCGTATTGGGCACAAGGCCGATTTGCACGAACACGCCGGCGAGCTCGACATCGCGAATCTCCCCGCTGCTGCGATCCTTGTACTTCAGGCCCACCACCTTGTTGCCATCGCCGATCACCTCGGTGGTTTGCGCGCTGGTGACGACGCTGACATTGGGCAGGCTCATCAATTTGCGCGTCAGCACGGCATCTGCGCGCAGTTGCGGATCGAACTCGATCAGCGTCACATGGCTCACCAAACCGGCCAGATCGATGGCGGCTTCGACGCCTGAATTGCCGCCGCCGACCACGGCGACCCGCTTGCCTTTGAACAACGGACCGTCGCAATGCGGACAGTAAGCCACGCCGCGGTTGCGGTACTCGCGCTCACCCGGCACATTGATTTCGCGCCAGCGCGCCCCGGTGGCAATGATCACCGAACGCGCCTTGAGGGACGCTCCGCCCGCCAATTTCACTTCGATCATTTCGCCCGGAATCAGCGCTTCCGCGCGCTGTAAGTTCATGACGTCCACATCGTAGGTGGTGACGTGCTGCTCCAGACCCGAGGCCAGCTTGTGGCCTTGAGTTTCCTTGACGGAAATGAAGTTCTCGATGCCGACGGTGTCCAATAATTGACCGCCGAGGCGTTCCGCCGCAATCCCGGTGCGAATGCCCTTGCGCGCGGCATAGATGGCCGCCGCCGCGCCCGCGGGGCCGCCGCCCACCACCAGTACGTCAAACGGCGGCTTCGCGCCGATGCGGGCAGAATCCCTCTCGGCGGCGCCGGTGTCGAGCTTCGCCACGATTTCATTCAATTCCATGCGGCCTTGACCGAAAGGCGCGCCATTCAAATACACCGCCGGTACCGCCATGATTTGACGCTTCTCGACTTCGGCCGGAAACACCGCGCCGTCGATCATCGTGTGGCGGATCTTCGGGTTCAACGCGGCCATGGCATTCAATGCCTGAACCACATCGGGGCAACTCTGGCAGGTCAAAGAAACGAAGGTTTCGAAGTTGAACTCGCCATCCAAATTCTTGATGTGCTCGATCGTCGCAGCGTCGATCTTGGGCGGATATCCGCCCGTCTGCAGAAGTGCCAGCACCAGCGAGGTGAATTCATGGCCCATCGGCAGGCCGGCAAAACGTATCTGCGCATCCGCGCCGGGGCGGCGCAGGGCAAACGAAGGCTTCACCTGGGTTGCATCCTGTTGCGGGGCGAGCGTCACCCAATTCGACGCCGACTGGATGTCGCCCAGCAGCTCGAGCATCTCGCGCGATTTATCGCTGTCATCCGTGGACGCGACGATTTCCACCGGCTGCGAGATTCGCTCCAGGTAGCTTTTCAACTGTGCTTGTACGGTGCTGTCGAGCATGCTGCGCTCCAATCTGACGGTCGGGTGGTTTCCGTCCGCCATGCAACGGAAACCACCAACCGGGCTTTGCTTGAATTTCGAGAATCGTCTTTTTCGAGAATCGCCTTAGATCTTGCCGACCAAGTCCAACGACGGCTTGAGGGTGTCGGCGCCGGGGGTCCACTTCGCCGGGCAAACTTCGCCCGGATGCGAGGCCACGTACTGCGCCGCTTTCACTTTGCGCAGCAATTCCTTGGCATCGCGGCCGATGCCGTTGTCATGCACTTCCATGACCTTGATCTTGCCGGACGGGTCGATCACGAAGGTGCCGCGATAGGCCAAGCCCTCCGCTTCGATCAACACTTCGAAGTTGCGCGCCAGAGTGGCGGTCGGGTCGCCGACCAACGGATACTGCACCTTCTTGATGGTGTCCGAGGTGTCGTGCCAGGCCTTGTGCGCGAAGTGCGTGTCGGTCGACACGCCGTAGATTTCCACGCCGAGCTTCTTGAACTCTTCGTAGTTGTCGGCGAGATCGCCCAACTCGGTCGGGCACACGAAGGTGAAGTCGGCGGGATAGAACACAAAGACCGACCACTTGCCCTTGAGGGTTTCGTTGGTGACGGGCACGAATTTGCCGTTGTGATAGGCGGTCGCCTTGAACGGCTTGATTTCAGTATTGATCAGAGACATGAAGAACTCCTGGGACAGGTTTTGAACTGCAGCCATGATACCAGTACGCGCCATCGTCGGCATTGATTATAATGATACTTTTGATAGACTCTATCTATGGTTATAACTTCATGAATCTCAAGGATCTTAAGTACTTGGTGGCACTCGCCGACACAGGCCACTTCGGCAAGGCGGCGGAGCGCACTTTCGTCAGTCAGCCGACCCTGTCCGCGCAGCTGAAAAAGCTGGAGGAATACCTGGGCGTGAAGCTGGTCGAGCGCCAGCCGAAAAACGTGCAGCTCACCGAAGTGGGCAGGCAAATCGTCGTGCGCGCCCGCCGCATGCTGGATGAAGGCGACGAAATCATCGCTCTGGCGCGCAGCAACACCGATCCCTTCGCCGGCAAACTGAAGGTTGCGCTGATTCCCACCATAGGCCCCTACCTGCTGCCCCGCGTCATGCAGAAAATCCGCAAGGCGCTGCCGCAGCTGGGGCTGATGCTGTACGAATACCAGACCGAAGCGCTGCTGAAGCGGCTGCGGGACGGCGAGATCGACCTCGGCATCATGGCTCTCCCCGCGTTTGCGGATGGCGTCGAATCACGCTCGCTGTACGAGGAGAACTTCACGGTGGCGCTTCCCAACCATCATCCCCTGGCCGCCAAGACCAGCATCAAGGTGCAGGACCTGAAAGGCCACACCCTGCTGTTGCTCGAAGACGGCCATTGCCTCAGGGATCAGGCGCTCGAGGTGTGCAGCAGGGTCGATGTCAAAGAGGCTGAAGACTTTCGCGCCACCAGTCTGGAAACCTTGCGCCAGATGGTGGTCGCCGGACTGGGCATCACCCTGTTGCCGGAAATGGCGGTCGAATCGCCGTTTGGCTCGCAGCGGGGTCTCACCATCCGCGAGTTTGCCAAGCCCGCTCCCTCGCGCACGGTTGGCGCGGTATGGCGCAAGTCCACCACGCGCGGCGCCGCCATTGGAGCCCTATGCGAGGTGATCGACGGGGTCATGACACGCTAACATGGCCGGAGCGTGATGCCCGTCTCAGCCCCGATATGACGCTGCCGCATATGCGCTACATTTCACATATTGCGCAGCGGCAACGCGGCAAAATGGAGGTCTCGAGGAAAGCTCTTGCATGAACGCCCGAACCATTTCACCCGACAAACCACCTCCCCCGACACCGCGCTTCGATCGGAAATTCATCGAAGACCACAACCTCGTGGAGCGTTATCTCGACAATAAGCTGCCGTTCAAGGGTGCTCGAGATCTCGAAAACTGGTGCCGGGCCAATCCGGACTACCTCGAAGAACTGAAGATGTCGCAACGGGCTCAGAGCAGCCTGAAGTTGTTGGAGGCGGCCGGCTCGGCGCCTGACTTGAGCGAGCAAAAGCCGCCTTGGTGGAAGCACATCAACGTGCTGTTCGGCTTGTGCGCCCTGGCTTTCATATGCCTGGTGGCGTTTTGGTTTCTGTTCGGCAAGTACGAATTGCTGAAGACCGTGCTGGAAGACACCAAGACCCAGATGACCCAAGGCTCGCTGGTACAGCCGGCGGTTGAGACCACGGTACGGGTATCGCCGGACCATTCACCCGGCATCGATCATGCACGCATCGTCTTGAATCACAACGCGCCGCAATTGATGGAGGTGCACCTCGATCTCGGCTACACCCAGAAACTCAATCAATTCCGCATCGTCGTCGACAAGAAGGACCAGGGCCGCGCCATGATCCTCAATTATCTGTTGAAGGATTCCAATGGCGAGCTGGTGATGACGCTGAATTCGACCGGTCTCGCCCAGGGTATCTACTCGGTACGCATCGAAGCGCTGCCCTATCATGGCGTCCCGCTGCCCATCGGCTGGCTGCTGCTCGAGGTCCGATAGGC
>CAZZWM010000025.1:0-6871 GCA_964657945.1 uncultured Steroidobacteraceae bacterium | reverse complement strand
TCGCGCAGCGTGACGATGGGCGGCGTGTTGATGACGCTGCGCGTTGCCAAGGTGCCGCTCAATCCCACCAGCACCGTGCCGCAAACCAGTCCTGCGACCCACACCCAGGGGTCGAGCGTGTACTCGATCGAGAACAGCCGCCGCGCCAGCAGCAGCCCGATGCCGGTGGCGCCCAGTGCCGCCAAGGTTCCGGACAAGAAGCCCAGGGCCGCGAATTCTGCGGCAACCCCCTGCAGCACCGTCAGGCGGCTCGCCCCGAGGGTGCGCAGCATGGCGCTCTCGTAACGCCGTTCGTCACGCGTCGATTGCACCGCCGCCAGCAACACGATGACGCCCGCCAACAAGGTGAACAGGAATACATACTGAACAGCCAGCGAAGCACGATCCATGATGTCGCGGATCTGCTTCAAAATCGCATCCACGTCGAACACCGAGACGGTCGGGAACTGGCGCACCAGATCGCCCAGCGCAGACCGCTGCGAAGGAGTCAGGTACAAGGCCGTCATATAGGTTCCCGCGGCGCCATCGAGCAAGCCCGGCGGAAACACCAGGAAGAAATTCGGACGGAAGCTGTCCCAGCGGATTTTGCGAATGCTCGATATGCTGACGGTGAGCGGCTCGCCAGCCACATCGAAACTCAGCTTGTCGCCGACATGCAGCTTCAAGGCCTCGGCATATTCGGAGGAAACCGACACCAGCGGCTTTCCGGCATCCGCCGCCGTCCACCAGCTGCCTGAGACCAGTTGGTTGTCCTCCAACAAGTTCGCCGACCAGGTCAAGTTCTGTTCGCGATCGATGTAATTGCGCGCCGCCTCGTCGCGCGATTTCAATTCCGCCGCGTTCTCCGAATTGATGGCCGTCATCCGCGCCCGCACCATCGGATACAGCGTCGGCTTGCCGAAATGGTGCGCATCCAAGAACTCCTGCAGGCTCTGACGCTCGTCGGGCCGGATGTTGACCAGGAAATTGTTCGGCACATCGGGCGGCAGGCTGCGGCGCCAGTCGGTCAACAAGTCGCCGCGCACAACGGCCAGTAACAGCAGTACCATCAAGCCCAAACCAAAGGCGACGATTTGCACCACGCTGCCGGCGCCGCGCCGCGACACGTTGGCGAGGCCATAGCGCCACGCAACACCCACGCCGCCACGCAAACGGCCGGTGAGGCGCACCAGTCCAAAGCCGGCGAGCGCCAGCACCAACCCCACGCCCAAGACGCCGCCCATGACCTCGAACACCAGTTCGGTGTCGTGGACCAGGCTCCAAAGAATCGCCAACAGCGCTCCCAGGGCCAGCACATAACTCGAGCCATAGCGAAGCGGCGGCGCACTGACCGACTTGCGCAGCACGCGCGCGGGCGGCGTGTTCTTCAGCTGCAGCAACGGCGGCGCAGCGAATCCGATCAACATTGCCCCCACTGTCACCAGCGCAATCGGCAGCGGCGCCAGCGAAGCCCCGGGCAGAATGCCGCGAATCAGATTCCTCAACAGCCAGGCCAGCCCCAGTTGTGCGACATACCCCAATGCAGAGCCGATCAACACCGCGAACAATGCCAGCAGCGTCAGCTCCACCAGCGACACCCCCAGCACGAAGTTCTGCGAGGCGCCCATGCACTTCATCAACGCCACCGTGTCGATGTGACGGCTGGCGTAGCGTCTCGCACCCATGGCCACCGCGATCGCCGCCAGCAGCACGGCTGCCAGGCTGGCGAGATTCAAGAAACGGGTCGCCCGGTCGATGGCGGCGCTCAACTGACGGCTGGATCCCGCCACATCGTCGATGCGTTCCGACGGCAGCTTGGCCTGTTGCAGATAGGTGCGGAAGTCGGCGATTGCAGCAGCGGGTCCGGCAAACAACGCGTAGTAGTTGACGCGGCTGCCGGGCTGGATGAGCTGAGTCTCGGCCAGATCCTCGTAGTTGATCAACACCGAGGGGGCCAGATTGACGTAGCCGCCGCCCTGATCGGGCCGATAGTCGAGCACCTGCGTGATGCGAAAAGTTGCCGCGCCGATATGCACGGAGGCGCCCACCTGCAGTTCCAGCTGCGACATCGCGCGCGCATCGACCCAGGTCTCGCCTTTGGCTGGAATGCGGTCCGTCTCGCGCGCAGCGCCAAACGGGACATCGGCGACGCGCACTCGACCGCGCAAAGGGTATCCATTGGAAACGGCGTTGAACGCCACGAGTTGATTCTTGCCGCCGTTGAACAAGGCCGTGGGAAACGACAGGATTTTCGCGGTCTGCAGGCCGCGCGTCTGCGCATCGGTGAAGTATTTGTCCGGAATCGGCACCGAGGATTCGAGCCGCAGATCGGCGGCCAGCACTTCCGATGCCTGAGCGCTTACGCCTGCCGAGACGCGGCTGATGAAAAATCCCACCGCCGTGAGTGACAGCACCGCAATCATCAAGGCCAGCAGCAACACCGACAGCTCGCCGGATTTCAGATCCCGCCACAGATTGCGCAGCGCGAAGCGCAGAGCCTGCATCACGTGAGCGCGTGTCCGGCATCGAGTTCCAGCACTCGATTGCAGCGTCCCGCGAGCGTGCGGTCATGCGTCACGAGCACCAGGGTGCTTCCCGTGCTGCGATTCAGCTCGAACAACAAATCAGTGATGCGTTGTCCGGTGGCGGTGTCCAGATTGCCGGTAGGTTCGTCGGCGAATAACACCGCCGGATGAGTCACGAAGGCGCGCGCGATCGCCACGCGTTGCTGCTCGCCGCCCGACAGTTGCTTCGGATAATGGGCGATGCGCGGCGTCAATCCCACCTGCGCCAGCGCGCCGGCAGCAACCTGCCGCGCATCCGCACGGCCGCCCAACTCCAGCGGCAACATCACGTTTTCGATCGCCGTGAGCGAGGGGATCAAGTGGAACGACTGGAACACGAAGCCCACATGCTTGCCGCGAATCGCTGCGCGGCCATCTTCGTCCAGCGCCGTCAAGTCGATGCCGGCGATGGCTACATGTCCCGTGCTCGGGCTGTCCAATCCCGCCAGCAGCGCGAGCAGAGTGGATTTGCCGGCGCCCGACGCGCCGACGATGGCGAGACTCTCGCCGGCTCGCACACGGAGGCTGACATCGGCGAGAATGGTCAGCGGTCCTTCCGGGCTGGCGACGGTCTTGGATACGTTTTTAGCTTCGAGAACGATGGTGTCTTGCATCAGGAGTGCCGGTGAAAAGGCTTCTTTTCCTATTCGTGTTTGCAATGGGTTCGGTTTCGGCCAAAGCCGACGCACCGGTGATTCTCGTTTACGGCGATAGCATCAGTGCTGCCTACGGCTTGAAGAACCTAGGCGATGGCTGGGTGGAATTGCTCAGGACGAGGCTCAAGGAACAAGGTTACGTATACCAGGTCGTCAACGCCAGTGTCAGCGGCGAAACCACTGCCGGAGGCCTCGCGCGGCTGCCGCGCGCACTGCAGGTGCAGCATCCAAAGGTTTTGGTGATCGAACTGGGCGGCAATGATGGGTTGCGCGCGCTGCCGATCGATCAGATGCGCGCCAACCTCTCGCACATGATCGACTTGGGCGCGGCTGCCGGCGCCAAAGTGCTGTTATTGGGGATGCGCATGCCGCCGAATTATGGTCCCGAATTCACCGAGCAGTTTCACGCCGTCTTCACCGGCCTGGCGCGCGAAAGGAAAACGGCGCTCGTCGACTTTCTGCTCGACGGCACCGCTTTGGATCCCAACCTGATTCAGGCCGACGGCATTCACCCCAATGCCGCAGCTCAGCCCATTCTTTTGAATAACGTGTGGCCGGCCCTCAAGCCTCTGCTGCAAAAGTGATGGCTGAAAAAGTTACTGCGCGGTGAGCCACTCAGCGACGCCGCCATGACTGGAGCAGGTGCCGCTGTGATGCTGCGACTTGGAATACGTCCCATCCTTGCACTTGGCGGTCGCGCCCGTGGGATCCGTATTGCTGGCGGTGGCCGTGGGCGCCGACTTCGTCGCCGTTGAGGTCTTGGCAGCCGTGGTGGCGCTTGCAGGCGGGGTCTGCACTGGCACCGTGGCGGGCGTTGCCGCGGCTGGGGCAGGAGCCGCGGCCGGGGCGGCGGCCGTGGCCGGCGCCGCCGTGGAACCTTTCTGTACCCCGCCATGCCCGCTGCAAGTGCCTTTACCGCTGGAGGTGGTGGTCGTGCCGTCTTTACAATTCGTCACAGCCGATGCCGGCGCCGGTGTCTGCACGGGAACTGTCGCCGGCGTCGCGGCGGCAGGCGCGGCCGCCGGTGCCGCCTTCGCAGTCGAGGCTTTCACCTGTCCGCCGTGACCGCTGCAGGTGCCCTTGCCGCTCGAGGTGCTGGTGGTGCCATCCTTACAGGTGGTGACGGCACCCGCGGGAGGTGACTGCACAGGAACCGTGGCGGGCGTTGCCGCGGCGGGAGCGGCAGGCGTTGCGGCACCGGCGGCAGCCTTCTTCTGCACGCCCCCGTGACCGCTGCAAGTTCCCTTGCCGGTCGAGGTGGTGGTAGTGCCGTCCTTGCAGGTGGTCGGGGCCGCATCATCCGCCCATGCTGGAATCGACAAAGCAAAAGCCATCAAAGGTGCGGCGATCAAGCCGGCAAGCATTGTATTTTTCATCTCGGCACTCCCTATGTTGTTTGGCGGAAAATTGGATTCTAATCCCATTCCCTGAGGCCGCGCTTCATCATCGTTGCGGCGGTGCCCAGCATTGCGCCGCTTTAATCATGGGGCCGGCTTGATGGGCTGAATGGAGAAGACATTGATCGAATAGCGGGTGTATTGGCTGGAAGTCGCCTCCTCGGCAATCGACCCCTTCACCTTGACGTGCGATTTCTCGCCCACGTTATCGGGAAACTCGGAAACTCCGATGAGTTGCATGTCATTTGCCGCGAGACACTGATGCCGATGATTGGGCGCGTAGATGTATGCGGTGTCATCCAGGGTCAGCACCGGCACATTGTCGACGCCGTTGGTCGCCGGAAAGTCGCGGAAGTGCACCGTGCCGGTGAAGGTGTGTGTGACGGGTGCCAGCCACAGACAGGGGCCGGCCCCGATCACGCAGCCGCCCGAAGCCGTGCAACAGGCCACGCTCAAAACCGCACTCGCTAACCGCCAAATTTTCATCGTTCCAGCTCCACGCGCATCCGCCGCATCGTTCATGACGCGAGTCTACCCTCGTGGCCGCCCCACGTTGCTGGCTTTGTTGTCCGATGCTATACAGGGGCCACAAAAAACGAGGGCTGCTTTGGAACGAAATTGGCTCAATCACTATCCGCCCGGCGTCCCAGCGGATATCGATCCCGACGCATATCCGTCCATCAAGGAAGTGATCGACGAAGCGTTCTCGAATTTCCGTCAGCAACCGGCCTTCACCAACATGGGCGCCACCCTGACCTATGCGCAACTCGATGAGCTGAGCCGCGCCTTCGCGGCATGGCTGCAACATCGCAGCGGACTGGTGCGCGGCGATCGGGTCGCCTTGATGATGCCCAATGTATTGCAGTATCCCATCGCTTTGTTCGGCGCCTTGCGAGCCGGAATGGTCGTGGTCAACACCAACCCTCTGTACACGGCGCGCGAGCTCGAACATCAACTCCAGGATTCCGGCGCCAAAGTCATCGTCATCGTCGAAAATTTCATGCACGTACTGCAGCAAGTCCTGCCGCGCACGGAGCTGAAGCATGTTCTCGTCACCGGCATCGGCGATTTGCTGGGGTTCCCCAAAGGCCTGATGGTCAACTTCGTGCTGCGTCATGTGCGCAAGCAAGTGCCGCCGTGGAAAATGCCGGGCACTGTGACATTTCGCGCCGTGCTGGGCAATGGACTCGGCCTCAAGCTGCAGTCCGCGGATCTCAGGCAGGAGGACATTGCCTTTCTGCAATATACCGGCGGCACGACCGGCGTGGCGAAGGCGGCCGTCTTGACGCATCGGAACATGGTGGCCAACCTACTGCAGGCCATGGCCTGGATCCGGCCGTCGATGCAGGGCGGCGGCGCCGGAATCGTGATCACCGCGTTGCCGCTCTACCATATCTTTGCGCTCACCGCGAACTGCCTGGCGTTCATGCTATTGGGCACGCGCAACATCTTGATCACCAATCCCCGCGACATGCCGGGATTCGTGGCCGAACTCAAGAAATACAAATTCAACTTCATCAGCGGCGTCAACACGCTGTTCAACGGACTGCTGCACACGCCCGGCTTCGACGCCGTCGATTTCAGCGCACTTCGCGTCAGCTTCGGCGGCGGCATGGCGGTGACGCCGGCGGTCGCGAAGCAATGGCGTGAAGTCACCGGCAGCGTGATCTCGCAAGGCTGGGGCCTCACCGAGACATCGCCCATCGCCACCGCCAATCCCATCGGGCTGGATTTCAATGGCTCGGTGGGCCTGCCCGTGCCATCCACCGACGTCATCATCCTGGATGACGAAGGCAGAGAATTGCCGGTCGATGGCGTGGGAGAAGTTTGTGTGTTCGGCCCGCAGGTGATGCGCGGCTACTGGAATCGGCCGGACGAAACCGACAAGGTCATGTTCGGCGACTGGCTGCGCAGCGGCGACATCGGCCGCATGGATGCCAAGGGATTCGTTTATATCGAAGACCGCAAGAAGGACATGATCCTGGTGTCCGGCTTCAATGTGTATCCGAATGAAGTCGAAAGCATCGCCGCCGAAAATCCCGGCGTACTCGAAGTTGCAGCCGTGGCGCAAGCAGACGAGAACTCAGGCGAAGTGGTCGCGCTGTTCGTGGTGAAGAAAGACCCCGCGCTCACAGCAGAAGCATTGATTGCGTTTTGCCGCACACAACTGACCGGCTACAAAATCCCGAAGCATGTCTACTTCCGCACCGAATTGCCCAAAACCAATGTCGGCAAGATCTTGCGCCGAGCGCTGCGCGACGAGCTGCGCAACCCG
>CAZZWM010000024.1:0-35536 GCA_964657945.1 uncultured Steroidobacteraceae bacterium | reverse complement strand
CTCCAACGATCTGCAATCGCTGTATGTCGCCAACAATGTGTGTTCGGCGGTGGAATACTTCCGCAAGCTCGGCGGCAATGTCGGTGTGGCCGGATTGGTGATCAACAAGGACGACGGCAGCGGTGAAGCCCAAGCCTTTGCCGAGGCCGCGGGCATCCCCGTGTTGGCGGCCATCCCTGCGAACGACGACATCCGGCGCAAGAGCGCCAACTACGACATCGTCGGGCGTCCCGGCACGGCCTGGGGGCCATTGTTCGAGCAGCTCGCCGCGAATGTCGAGCAGGCGCCGCCGCTGAGACCGAAGCCGCTCACCCAGGACGGTTTGCTGGCGCTGTTCAAGAGCGAAGTGGTGGGACGCAATGTGGTGCTGGAGCCGGCTTCTCATGAAGACATGTGCGGCAGCTCTCTGATCGAAAAAGCCAGTCTCGAGATCGTGTACGACACGGTTTGAACCATGAGCGCGGTACCTCAAACTCCGGCATTGGATCCCACGATGGCGCGCTCCGGCGACGGCATCGGGTGCCATGGCGGCAAGCAAGAGTTGCGCCGCGCCGCGCTCGCGGCCGGCAAGAGCGCGACACTCGCAAAATATGCGGCTGATTATCCCCTGGGTCCGCACGATCAGCCGCAGAGCATGTGTCCGGCCTTCGGTTCATTGCGCGTGGGGCTGCGGATGCGGCGCACGGCAACCGTGCTGTCCGGATCGGCATGCTGTGTGTACGGCCTGACCTTTACATCGCATTTCTACGGCGCGCGCCGCACTGTCGGCTACGTGCCCTTCAATTCCGAGACGCTGGTCACGGGCAAGTTGTTCGAGGATATTCGCGAGGCGGTATTCAAGCTGGCGGATCCTGCACTCTACGACGCCGTTGTCATCATCAACCTGTGTGTACCGACCGCCTCCGGCGTGCCCCTGCAGCTGCTGCCCAAGGAAATAAACGGTGTGCGCATCATCGGCATCGACGTGCCCGGCTTCGGCGTTCCCACCCACGCGGAAGCCAAGGATGTGCTGGCCGGCGCCATGCTGCGCTATGCGCGCGCCGAGGCGCTGCAGGGCCCCGTGCAGGCGCCGCGCGGCGGCCGCCACTCGAAACCGACGGTGACCTTGCTCGGAGAAGTTTTTCCCGCCGATCCCATCGGCATCGGCATGATGCTCGAGCCGCTGGGACTTGCCGCGGGGCCCGTGGTGCCGACGCGCGAATGGCGTGAGCTGTACGCGGCGCTGGATTGCGCGGTGGTTGCGGCCATCCATCCGTTCTACACCGCTTCGCTGCGGGAGTTTGCCGCCGCGGGTCGGAAAATCGTCGGCTCCGCACCGGTGGGCTACGACGGCACCGCGGCGTGGTTGGCGGCCATTGGCGATGCCTGTGGAGTCGGCGCGGAGCGTGTCGCTGCGGCCCAGAACCGGATTCTTCCGGCCATCAAAGGCGCGCTCAGCAAGTCGCCGATCCGCGGGCGCATAACTTTGTCCGGATACGAAGGCTCGGAATTGTTGGTGGCGCGGCTGTTGATCGAGAGCGGCGCCGACGTTCGCTACGTCGGCACGGCGTGCCCGCGCACCGTATGGTCAGACCCAGACCGCGAATGGCTCGAGGCGAAAGGCGTGAAGCTGCAATACCGCGCCTCGCTGGAGCAAGATTTGGCGGCCATGGCGGAATTCAAACCGGATCTGGCCATCGGCACGACGCCGGTGGTGCAAAAAGCCAAGGAGCTGGCCATTCCCTCGCTGTACTTCACCAATCTGATCTCGGCACGGCCCTTGATGGGACCTGCGGGCGCGGGGTCGCTGGCGCAAGTCGTCAATGCGGCGCTGGCGAACCAGGGGCGTTTCGATGAAATGCGCGATTTCTTCGAGGGCGTCGGCGTCGACCATGCAGCCGGCGTGTGGCAGGAGGCGCCGAAGGACCACCCGCAATTCCGCGAGCGCTACAAGTCGCAACTCCTGAAACTTGCCGCCAAGCGCAAAGCCGAGGAGATGGGCTGATGCTGATCCTCGATCATGATCGGGCGGGCGGTTACTGGGGCGCGGTCTACGTGTTCACCGCCATCAAGGGACTGCAGGTCATCATCGACGGCCCGGTGGGCTGCGAGAATCTGCCGGTCACCTCGGTGCTGCACTACACCGACGGTCTGCCGCCGCATGAATTGCCGATTGTCGTCACGGGCCTGGGTGAAGAGGAACTGGGTCAGCACGGCACCGAAGGCGCGATGAAGCGCGCACACAAGACCTTGAATCCCGACCTTCCGGCAGTGGTCGTCACGGGTTCCATCGCGGAGATGATCGGTGGCGGGGTCACTCCCGAAGGCACCAATATCCAAAGATTTCTGCCGCGCACCATCGATGAAGACCAATGGCAATGCGCCAACCGGGCGATGAGCTGGTTGTGGACCGAATACGGCAAGAAAAAAATCCCCGCGCCCAAAGCCCGCGAAGAAGGCCGCAAGCCCCGCGTCAACATCATCGGGCCCATCTACGGCACCTTCAACACACCGAGCGATTTGGCCGAAATTCGCCGGCTGGTCGAAGGCATCGGCGCCGAGGTGAACCTGACCTTCCCGCTCGGCAGCCATTTGGAGGACGTGCCGAAGCTGGTCGATGCCGACGTGAATGTCTGCATGTACCGCGAATTTGGCCGGCTGCTGTGCGAAACCTTGGAACGTCCTTATCTGCAGGCGCCGATCGGTCTGCACAGCACCACCAAGTTCCTGCGCAAGCTGGGCGAACTGCTGGGTCTCGATCCGGAGCCGTTCATCGAACGCGAGAAGCACACCACCATCAAGCCTTTGTGGGATCTGTGGCGTTCGGTGACGCAGGATTTCTTCGGCACCGCGAGTTTTGCCATTGTCGCGAACGAAACCTACTCGCGCGGAGTGCGGCATTTCCTCGAGACCGAGATGGGTCTGCCCTGCGCCTTCGCATTTTCCCGCCGACCGGGGGTGAAGCCGGATAACCAAGCGGTCCGACAGGCAATCAAGGATACGCCGCCGCTGGTCATGTTCGGCAGCTTCAATGAACGCATGTACATGGCCGAGAACGCCGTGCGCGCGATGTACATACCCGCGTCCTTTCCCGGCGCCATCATTCGCCGGCATACCGGCACCCCTTTCATGGGCTACAGCGGGGCGACGTACCTCATTCAGGAAGTTTGCAACGCGCTGTTCGATGCGCTGTTCAATATTTTGCCGTTGGGCTCGGAGCTCGACAAAGTCGATCCGACGCCGTCGCGATTGCATCAGGAATTGCCGTGGACCGACGCCGCGCAGCAGGTGTTCGAGCAGCTGGTGTCCGCAGAGCCCGTATTGGTGCGCATCTCGGCCGCGAAACGCCTGCGCGATTCCGCCGAACGCGCCGCCAGGCTGGCATCCGACGATGAGATTACGGTTGCGCATTTGCCGGCGCGCCGAAGTTCCGCGCAGCAGCCGGAACCGGCGTGAGCGGCGTGCGCGGCGTGCGCGCAGCGCAGAGACATTGGAAATTCGGCCGGAGTGATTCGGACGGAAGGCGTGGCGGGACGGGAAGGCCAACCGTTTTGGCTACATAAGGTGCGCGACATTCAGCGCAGATGACGGCCGCGGGGCCGGTTGAGGAGGAGATGATATGGCAGACGAAGACAAACGCTCGCTCTCGGGGCTCACGGAAAGAGAAGCTAAGGAGTTTCACGGGATATTCGTGACGAGCTTTATTATTTTCACGGTGATTGCGGCAGTCGCTCACTTTTTAGTGTGGCAATGGCGGCCGTGGCTCTAGGCATTCCACGCGCACAGGTGGTTTGTCTCGATTCACTTCGCATAGGAGACTAAAAAATGTGGCGAATATGGCTTCTTTTCGATCCGCGCAGGGCGTTGATAGCTCTGTTCACGTTTCTGTTCGTGTTGGCATTGTTGATTCATTTCATATTGCTGAGCACCGACAGATTCAATTGGCTGGGCGGCCACGCGGCGCCCTCGGCAGCTACGCAGCATATGTCGACGCTGCCAGACGCGGCCAAGCCTTAGAGCTGTTGCCGAAGGCAGCGGCGGGGCGCATGTCCTTGTGGCATCTGACCCGTCCGCTGCCGGAAGCGACCTGATGATTTGGGAATGCGCGAAAACTTCTGACTAGAGAGCACAATCATGGCGATGCTCAGCTTTGAAAGAAAATATAGAGTCCGCGGCGGCACTTTGCTCGGCGGCGATCTGTTCGACTTTTGGGTCGGCCCCTTCTACGTCGGATTCTTCGGCGTGACCACGGCGTTCTTCGCGGCGCTCGGCACCGCACTGATCGTGTGGGGCGCGGCAATCGGCCCGACGTGGAACATCTGGCAAATCAACATTGCGCCGCCGGACATCAAATACGGTCTCGGGCTGGCGCCGCTGCGGGAGGGCGGCCTCTGGCAGATCATCACGATCTGCGCCGTCGGCGCATTCGTCTCCTGGGCTTTGCGTGAAGTGGAGATCTGCCGCAAGCTCGGCATCGGCTATCACGTGCCGTTCGCCTTCGGCGTGGCGATTTTCGCCTACGTTTCGCTGGAAGTGTTCCGCCCATTGCTGCTCGGTGCCTGGGGCAACGGCTTCCCGTACGGAATCTTCAGCCACCTCGACTGGGTGTCGAACACCGGCTATCAATACCTGCACTTTCACTACAATCCCGCTCACATGCTGGCGGTGAGCTTCTTCTTCGCGACCACCTTGGCGCTGTCGCTGCACGGCGCGGTGATCTTGTCGGCCGCCAATCCGAAGAGCGGACCGGTGCTGACGGCGGAACACGAGAACACTTACTTCCGGGACACGATCGGCTACTCGATCGGCTCGCTGGGCATTCATCGCCTGGGATTGTTTCTCGCCATCAGCGCGGGATTTTGGAGCGCGGTCTGCATTCTGATCAGCGGGCCATTTTGGACGCGCGGCTGGCCCGAGTGGTGGGGCTGGTGGCTGAATCTGTCGATCTGGAACTGAACGAACTGAACGGGGACTACCATGGCTGAATATCAAAATATATTTACGCGCGTTCAGATCCGGGCGCCGGCTTATCCCGGCGTACCGTTGCCTCGCGGCGCCTGGGGACGTGAAGGCAAGGGTGGCTTCAGCCATCTGCTGGGGCGATTCGGCGACGCGCAAATCGGTCCGATCTATCTGGGCACCACGGGATTGTTGTCGTTGATCTGCGGCTTCATTGCCTTCGAGATCATCGGCCTCAACATGTTCGCATCCGTGCATTGGAATCCGATCCAATTCGTGCGGCAGTTGCCATGGCTGGCGCTGGAGCCGCCGGCGCCGTCGAATGGCCTGCATTTTCCGCGGTTGCAGGATGGCGGATGGTGGCTGATGGCCGGCTTCTTTCTGACCACCTCGGTGCTGCTGTGGTGGCTGCGCATGTACCGACGCGCGCGCGCCTTGGGGATGGGAACCCATGTTTCCTGGGCATTTCTATCGGCGATCTGGTTGATGCTGGTTCTCGGCATCATCCGTCCGGTTCTCATGGGCAGCTTCGGTGAAGCGGTGCCGTTCGGAATATTCCCGCACTTGGATTGGACCGCGGCGTTTTCGATCCGCTACGGCAACCTGTTCTACAACCCATTTCACTGTCTTTCCATTGCATTCCTGTACGGCTCCACGCTGCTGTTCGCCATGCACGGCGGAACCATCCTGGCGGTCAGCCGTCTCGGCGGCGATCGCGAGTTGGAGCAGATCGTCGACCGGGGAACTGCAACCGAGCGCGCAGCGTTGTTTTGGCGCTGGACGATGGGATTCAACGCGACCATGGAATCGATTCACCGCTGGGCATGGTGGTTCGCGGTGTTGTGCCCGCTGGTCGGGGGCATCGGCATTCTTCTGACGGGAACCGTGGTCGATAACTGGTATTTGTGGGCGGTCAAACATCACGTCGCGCCCATGTATCCGCATGTATTTCCGCCGATTGTCGATCCCGCCACGCTCACGGGGACGCCGTAATGAAAAAAGCTTTCGCTGTGCAGATTTGTGCGGCAACGTTGTGTGTTGCGATGAGCGGCTGTGAGCGCCCCCCGATCGAAACCGTGCAGGGCGGGTATCGCGGTTTGGCGATGCAGCAAGAGATCAACCCGCGAACCGATGCGCTCAAGGCGAGCAACAACGCGGTGCCGGCGCCGATTCCTCCAGCTGCTGCGGACGGTCCGCCCGCCAGCAGCGTCTATCAAAACATTCAAGTCCTCAAGGATTTGAATGTGGCGCAGTTCACCCGTGTCATGCTGGCGATGACCCAATGGGTCGCGCCGCCGGATCAAAGCTGCAACTATTGTCATAGCAGCAACATGGCGAGCGACGATCGCTACACGAAAGTGGTGGCGCGGCGCATGCTGGAAATGGTCCGCCACATCAATTCCGATTGGAAGGACCACGTGGCCGGCACCGGCGTCACCTGCTACACCTGTCATCGCGGCAACGCCGTGCCGCAAAATGTCTGGTTCACCAACCCGGGTTTATCGAACGAGAGCGGCCTGATCGCGGGAAATGCCGGCAAGAACAAACCGTCCACGACCGCCGGCTTGACTTCGTTGCCCTACGATCCGCTGACGCGCTACTTGCTGCAAGACCACAACATCCGTGTCATCTCCAACGATGCCCTGCCCGACGGCAATAGATCGTCGATCAAACAAACCGACAGCACTTACGCATTGATGATCAACATGTCGGAGTCGCTGGGGGTGAATTGCACGTACTGCCACAACTCACGGTCCTTTGCGGTATGGGATGCGAGCACGCCGAAGCGCACCACGGCGTGGTACGGCATTCGACTGGCGCGCGACCTGAACAATAACTACCTGTTGCCGCTCACCTCGACATTCCCGCAGCATCGGCTCGGGGTCTTGGGTGATGTGGCGAAAGTCAACTGCGCCACCTGCCATCAAGGTCTGTTCAAACCGCTGTATGGCGAAAGCATGGCGAAGGATTATCCCGAGCTGCAAGGGGCGATGCACCATCCCGATGTTCCCGCGGCGGCGCCCGTCGGCGGATCGGCATCGGCACCCACGGCCTCAGTGCAAGGAGGCGCCTACTAGCGGGAAGCCGGTCCGGCTAGCGGTCGCGAAACTCGTTCAGCACGGACTCGAGGCGCTGGAGTCCGTGAGTCAGGGCTGCAAAATCGCAAACATCTCGCTCCCACAGTTCGCCGAGATGTTTCGCGGTTGGCGCCAGCAGCTCTGCGCAAAGCAGACCGCGCGATGCGCCGCGCAGCCACAGGGATTCAAGGTATGCGTCCGCCAGGTCGCGTTCCGGTTCGAGCATGAGGCGAGCCAGTTCGGCGACGTTTGCGGGCGTGGGGAGATTAACCGCGCTAGCTGCCGTCAACTTGCGGCTGGTTACCGTGTGGGATATCAGCAGGCGGGGAACGATTTCACCTTCGATGAGGCGGCTGAGGCGCGCAAGACGCTGATTTTCAACGGTATTAGCTGCCGGGACCGCCTCGATAAGTTCGGACGTGCCTCCATCGGTATAGCCATTGGAAACGCTTGAAGGTCGGTTGGACATGCGGCCGATATTATTAGATTCGAACTCATCCCCTAGAGCACGTCCAGACCTTACTCGCCAAGAGCCAAAGAGGCAATCATGAGATGAGAGGAGGCGGGCGCTCCTGCCCCAGGGCCCTTTCGAACGCTTACGGCGCCTTGACGGCTATCCGCTGCTCCAGCTTATGGTCTTCGCTCCGTGCGGAGTTGGGCTTCATGGCCCAGTTCCACAGCCTTTCGCTCGGCAGCGGTATGACCATGAACCAGTGTTCGAGCACCGCAAGGCTCAGCAGGCTGAATAACAATGCATAGCTGACGCTCTGAAACGCATCGGCGCTGCTGAAATATCTTTGCAGCAGCACGGCTGCGGCAACCGTGGAGCCGCTGATCGAGAGGGGAAACAAGAGGTTCATCGGGCGCTTGCGGAAAAACCCCTTCAAGTATTGCAGATGCGGCGGCAGGAATTTCTCGCCGAGATTGGCCACGCCCAGAAACAGATTCAATTTCGCGCTGATACGCATGGCCCAGAGTATCAAGTAGGTCCAAAACGCGATGCGATTGAGGCCATGACGCGTCGCCAAGAACATGCCCGCCCCGCCGATCAGGGTGGCGATCTCGTTGTAAGCGATGGCCTGGGTGGCGTGCACGAAGTGACCCCACCCGGAACAGCGCTCCGAACAGCCGTGTTTGCGAGGGCCGGTGATGAAGCCCATCAGAAAGCTCATTTCCAGCCAGCCCCAGATCAGAATGGCGCAGCTGAAGCCGGTGTAGGCCCCTCGAACCGTGGCATCTGCCGCGTTGATCGGCACGATGTAGCCTGCCGCCAGCAGTACCATGCTGGCCGTGGTCATGCTCCACGGAAAAGTCCGCCGCGGCAGACCATCCAGCA
The DNA here is from genome assembly GCA_964657945.1 of uncultured Steroidobacteraceae bacterium. GTDB lineage: Bacteria > Pseudomonadota > Gammaproteobacteria > Steroidobacterales > Steroidobacteraceae > Bog-1198. Next base: position 27,184 of record CAZZWM010000024.1, on the reverse strand, counting down.
GCAGGATGACGCCGGTGGTGAACCACCAGGCCACGACTGCGTAGACGGCCGGCGCAACGATCGCAGGCATTACACGCTCACCAAGCCGGCGCCATGCGAACCTGGCTCGGCAAACCGTGATGGTTCACGGGAAGCAGGTATAAGCGCCCGAAAGTGAGCGCCGCTGCCGCGGCCAGTCCGGCACGCTGCAGGCCGCTGAAGAAACCGCCGCGTGCCTTGGCGGCCGCCGAGCGCGCTGCGAGTGTGCGCAACCGCTCGAGTCCTCGAAAGAACTTGGGGTTGTCCAAGTCCAGCGTCAGCGGAAACACCTGCTTGGAAATCTCGGTGGTGATGCGAAACACCGTGAAGTCGTACTCGGTAGGGTCCATCTTGAACGCCTGGTGCATCAGCGGTCGATCATGGTCCCGGACATACATCGTGGCGAACACGGCCAGGAGAAAAAAACGGATCCAAAGCTTGTTGTGCCCGCGCAAAAGATGCGGATTGGCGCGCATGATCAGCGCAAAGGCTTCACCGTGTCGGAATTCGTCGTTGCACCAGCGCTCGAACCAGCGAAAGATCGGATGGAAGCGCTGGTCAGGATTTCTCTCCAGGTGCCGGTAGATGGTGATGTAGCGCGCGTAGCCGATTTTCTCGGATAGATAGGTGGCGTAGTAGATGAATTTGGGACGGAAGTGGGTGTACTTCTTGTCGCGCCGCAGGAAGCCGAGATCGACGCCCACGCCAAAATCCTTCAGCGCCTGATTGATGAAGCCTGCGTGGCGCGCTTCATCGCGGGCCATGTAGCCCATCAGTTCCCGCATATCGGGATTCGCCACGCGTCTCTTTATTTCACTGTAGAGCACGCAGCCGGAGAATTCCGCGGTCACCGAACTGATCAGGAAATCGAGAAATTCCTGGTGCAGGTCGGCCGGCAGTTTTTTGACTTCCGCATCGAACTGCGCATTTCTTTCGAAGTGATCGCGGTTGACGTCGCGTTTGAACTCTCCCATCATCTGGTCCCATTCAGCGCGGACCGGGCTCGCATCGAATCGTTCCAAGGCGGCGTAGTCGGTTTTGTAGAAGCGCGGACTCAATAAGGTGTTGGACTCGGCCTTGCGGGTGGCTGCGGAGGCTGAATCGATACCGATCACTTCATCGATCATGGTTTTTCCTTCGGCGAATTGCCGGCGATCAAAATGTCGGCGAACGCGCCCGCGTTGGTCGGACCAAAAACTTCCAGGTCCACGTGTCTGCCGGTGGAGAGGTCGTCAAGCGACAGACGCCCATCGGCCCATCGCGTCAGCCGAAACGGCGGGGTGGGACCGATATGGTCGGCGCGACGTTCCCGCACCAAGCCGCGCAACACGCCGCGTACGAATCCATTGGTGCCCGGCGCCAGCGTATCGACCAGCCGATCGGTATCCTGTGCATAGATCAGCACGGCGCCGTCGGACCGATCTTCGAAGCGCAGATCCAATTGCGTCACCGCGGCGCTGACCGGCGGCTTCGCCGGCCCATAGCCCGTCAAGCGCGCGACCGCCACCATCAGCAGCGAGGCGAGCACCAGAATGCCCGCGCCGATCAGTGCACCCCGCGGCACTGCATTCTGGACCACGATGTTCTGCATACCGCCTCCTTATGCCGTTGCGGCCACTCGCCCAGGCGCCGCGCCCGCGACGGGCGAGTGCGGCTGCAAATCCACGCGTACGGCCACGCTGTCCGAGTCCGCCGCCAGCGCATTCGCGAGGATGGCCGCTGCGTTGCGCGCGTCGGGCAACGATCGGAAGCTTGGCTGCGGCCGCGTGATGAATCCAGGCCGCAGGTGAGGCCAGGTGATAAGGTACCCCACGCGCTGATCGGCCTGAACCCTCACCGACACATCCCCGATACCGTCGGCAAAGGACTTGAGGTCGGCAGCTTCGATCGTTTTGAAGGGGATGTTCATGGTCATGGGCACCGCGACACCGTGGCGCAATAAAATGCGGCGGCTGGTGATGCTGTAGACCGTTTCGCGGCTGGTGAAGTAGGCCAGCAGCGACAGCACGCCGATGGCCACCATCCCCAGCGCGAGCAGAAACGCGCAGGAAAGCGCGATAGCGGAAATGCTGTGGCCAGCGCTGACACCCACGCCCACCCTCCAAGCCATCAGCAGCAGAAAGTAGATGGCAACCTTGCGCACATGATAGGCACGCACCGCCAGGGAGCGCCAATTCGGAGAGCCTTGCCACAACAGCGTCTCGCCCGCCGGCAGCAGCGCCGGCAGGCCTTTCTGCGGTTCGAAGTCGAAATCATCGTGGCTCATAGCAGCGGTTCCGAGCGGCTCGGGGTGGCATAGAGATGTCCGCTTGCGTAATACGCAGTGATCTGATCTTCCTCGCGGCGGGTCACCTGCTCGGCATTCGCCAGCCCCGGCACCGTCGCGAACTGCGACCCGAGGATGGATTTCACGTTGACTCTACGGCGATCGCCGTCAATTTTTGCGAAATTGATCGGCAGCAGCACGCGCCGCGCGCCGGTATCGACTTCGAGATAGCGGATTTGCGGTTCAGCCCGGTCGACCCACAACTCCGACACCGTGCCGCCCCGTTCGCGGTCGGCGCCGTAGACACCCATGCCGCGCGGATCGGGATCGCCGCCTGCCACCGTGAATCCCGGTGCGGCCCGCAGTGGCACGATCATCGGCCGGCCGTCGATGGTGTGATCCGGGATATTGGCGCGTTCGGCAAACGCCGCCGGACCAACGGCGTCCAGCATCGGATTGCCGCTGGGAAACAACGGCGCGCCCAAGTGAGATCCCGCCGGGGACGCGCGCAGCACGCGTGTATCGCGTTCATCGCGCGGCGCTTTCACCATGGTGCCGTCAGCCAGCTGAAAAATCTTCGCCGACGGCATGGCCGGGAAGCCTTGCACCCGGATGCGACCGCCTGAGCGATCGGATTCGAGCGGATAACCCTCGCGCTTGTCTTCTTTGCGCAGGTAAATGATCAACCCCGCAAAGAATATCCAAAACGCATATAGCACAATTTGTGCGACATCAAAATAACCAGTCACAGCACCTGTGTTCATTACGCAGTCCCCTTCGCAAGCACGTTCATGAAATGATCAAGCCATCTCCATGCCCGTCGTCCGGCGCGGAATCGATTGATTCCCCGACCTGACCAACGGACCGATCGCGACCAGCGTCGCGAACAACAAAATGATTTCTATCTGATATACGGCCGTATAGCCGCTGGAAGCGCCGGTCAGCGCCGGGCCCAAAGAGCCATGTACCGCGAGGCTGGTGATGCCGTCGCGGATGGCGCCGCCCAAGGCGATGGCGATCCCCGCGCTGGTGGCCTGCACCGCACCCCACGCGCCGAGCGCCAGTCCGGTCTCCCCGTTGCGTTCCCGCGCCATGGCGCCGGCCAGTGTTCCGACCAGAAAGAATCCGCCGCCGAAGCCGATCATCAGCACGCCGATACGAAACATCAGCGCCGATTCCATCGGCGCTGCGAAGATGACCGCCGCAAACGCGACCAGGCCGACCAGCGTGCCGTACGCCGCCACCCGATACGGATCGGCGCCATGCACCAGGAAACGCGCCGCCAGCAGGAACGCAGCCAGCATGCCGCCGGCCAACATGGCAGTCAGCGCGGTGGTTGCGGCAACGGGCAAGTGCAGGATTTCGCCGCCGTACGGCTCGAGCACGATGTCCTGCATATTGAAGGCGGCGGTGCCAAGCCCCACGGTGATCAGGAAACGGATCGCGCGCGCGTGTTTGGTGAATTCCCGCCACGAGTCGAGGAACTTCGCGCGGGTCTCCTGCGCCGCGGTGCGCACGGTGCCGCGCGCTTCCTGCTTCCATAGGGCGGCGATATTCAGCGCCATGGTCACCATCGCGGAGCCCTGCACCACCTGGATCAGGCGGATTTCACTGAAATTGGCCAGCAGCCGGCCAAATGCCAAACCGGCCGCCACCATGCCGACCAGCAGCATCACGTACATGAGAGCCACCACGCTGGGACGAGACTCGGCGGGCGACAAATCGGTGGCCAGCGCCAGGCCCGCCGTCTGGGTGGTTTGCAATCCGGCGCCCACCATCAAAAATGCGAAGGCCGAAGCGAATTGACCGATCCAGACCGGTCCATGCGTGTCGCCGGACAGGATGAGCAGCGCGAAGGGCATGATGGCCAGCCCGCCGAACTGCAGCAGGGTGCCCATCCAAATATAGGGAACGCGGCGCCATCCCAGCGCCGAGACATGATTGTCCGAGCGAAAACCGATGACGGCGCGAAACGGCGCGAATACCAGCGGCAGTCCCACCATCAGCGACACCAGCCAGGCGGGCACCTGTAACTCGACGATCAAGACGCGATTCAAAGTGCCGATCAACAAGACCATGGCCATGCCAACCGACACTTGGAACAACGACAGCCGCATCAACCGCGACAGGGGCAGTTGTGAGCTGGCCGCGTCCGCGAAGGGTAGGAATTCGGTGCCAATGCGCATCCAACGGCGCGCGAGTTTGCCGCTGACCAGGTTCATTGTCTGACGAGCTCCATGGCTTGGGATTTGTAAAAACCGCTGGTAACCCGGTGGCTGGATGCCACCCGCCAATCCTTCAATCCGGGTTCGGCAACCAAGGCACGCCTCAGCGCCTTCTCGGAAATCGGCACGATGGCCGGGGCGCGATCCTGGCGAGGGAACAGCCGTCCGCCTGCCCACATCAGCGTAAGCGCAGGAGTCTTGGGTGCGAAGGTAAAGGCTATCGAATGCCGGGTACGGGCAGCAAAGCCGGCAAGCACGCGCACCACATCGGCGAGCGCGTAGTGGATCAAAGAATCCATCGCCACCACGTGATCGAAAGTCCCCAATTCCGGGTCGAACATGTCACCCACGCGAAAATCTATCTTTCCCAATCCGAGCCGCGCCGGCAGCCGTTCCTGCGCCAAGCCCACCAACGTCGGCGACAGGTCGATCGCGACCACCTCGGCGCCGCGTTGCGCAGCCCCCACGCTCAGCGCGCCGGTGCCGCATCCGGCGTCGAGAAGGCGCCTGCCGACCAAGTCCACCGCCAACAGCGACAGCAGCGTCGATCGCATTTCATCGCGGCCGGCGCGAACGGTGGCGCGGATCTTGCTGACCGGCGCCGCCGAGGTCAGTCTCGCCCAGGCGTCCACGGCCGTGCGGTCGAAATACGTCTGCAACTCGCCGCGCCGCTGTTGGTAGCTGAACTGGCTCATCAGTCGAAGCCCAACAAGTCGAAAATATCGCGATCTTTCATCGATTCCGCAATCAGCGGATCCGTGCCGTCCCACAATAACTGCGCCAGCCGCATGTATTCCGCCTGCACGGCGTCCAGCTCAGGCGAGCTTTCCATTTCAAACAGCGACGCTTTCTTCAAACGGCTGCGCCGGATGACGTCCAAATCCGGAAATCGCGCCATGGTTTTCAAGCCGACTTTGTTGTTGAACTTGTCGATCTGGTCGGTGCCCGCGCTGCGATTCGCAATCACGCCGCCGAGCCGCACCGCGTAGTTCTTCGACTTCGCCTGAATGGCGGCGACGATTCGGTTCATGGCAAAAATGGAATCGAAATCATTGGCCGTGACGATCAGAGCGCGATCGGCGTGCTGTAGCGGCGCCGCGAAGCCGCCGCAGACGACATCGCCCAACACGTCGAAGATCACCACGTCGGTATCTTCGAGCAGATGGTGTTCCTTGAGCAGCTTGACGGTCTGGCCGACGACGTAGCCGCCGCACCCGGTGCCGGCAGGCGGCCCACCGGCCTCGACGCACATCACGCCGTTGTATCCCTGGTAGACGAAGTCCTCGACGCGCAGCTCTTCGGAGTGGAAATTCACCGACTCGAGCACATCGATGACCGTGGGCACCAGGCGCTTGGTCAACGTGAAGGTCGAATCGTGTTTCGGATCGCAACCAATTTGCAGCACCCGCTTGCCCAACTTGGAGAATGCGACGGAGAGATTGGAGGAGGTCGTGCTCTTGCCGATTCCCCCCTTGCCGTACACCGCAAACACCTTGGCGTTGCCGATCTTCAAATTAGGGTCGAGCGGAACCTGTACGCTGCCATCGCCATCCGGCGGTCGAACCGCGCGATGCTTCAAAGCCGAAACCGGAACGGTCGCGGTCATCATGCGGCTACTCCTTGATAAATGCCTTCGAGACGATCTTCCAATTCTTCACTGGCGGAGCGCAGGGCGGCCAGCATCGTTGCATCCGGCTGCCAGTACTTGCGTTCCGAGGCTTCGAGCAGGCGGTTGGCCACCTTGGTCGATGCGGTCGGGTTGAGCTTCGCGAGCCGGGCTCGCATCTCAGGATCCAAGATGAATGTTTGCGTGATTTGCTGATAAACCCACGGCTGAACCTCTCCCGTGGTCGCGGACCATCCCATGGTGTTGGTGACCTGCACTTCGATCTGGCGCACGCCTTCGTAGCCGTGCTCGAGCATTCCTTCGTACCACTTGGGGTTCAAGGTCCGGGTGCGGGTTTCCAACCCGACTTGCTCGGCGAGCGTGCGAACCGCCCCGGTGCCGCTGGTGTGATCGGCGATGTACACCGGTGTTGCGACGCCGCCCTTGGCGCGGCGCACGGCGCTGTTGATGCCGCCGAGGGTGTCGAAATAGGTGTCCACCGTGGTCACGCCGAGCTCCACGGAATCGAGATTTTGATAGGTGAGCTGTACGTCGGCCAACACGCTGTGCAACAGTTTGGCGTGCTGGACCGGGCGCCCGGCGCGGCCGTAGGCAAAGCTCTTGCGCCGCGTGTACGTCTCGGCCAGTTCGTCTTCCTGATCCCAGCGGCCATTCTCGACCAGGTGATTCACATTCGAGCCGTAAGTGCTCTCGGCGTTGCCATAGACGCGCAGCGCCGCAGTCTCCAGATCGCAGTTGTGTTCCTTCTGATATTGCAGCGCATGCTTGCGGACGAAATTTTGTTCCAGCGGTTCCTCTGCGGAGGCGGCAAGGAAAGCAGTCTCGGCGAGCAGCTTGATTTGCAACGGCAGCAGATCGCGGAAGATACCGGATAGCGTAACCATGACGTCGATGCGCGGACGGCCCAGCTCGGCCAATGGAATCAGCGTGGCGCCGGCAATGCGGCCGTAGGCATCGAAGCGCGGCAGCGCGCCGATCAAGGCCATGGCCTGACCGATGGGGCTGCCCTCGGTTTTCAGATTGTCCGTACCCCACAGAACCAGAGCGATCGACTCCGGCAGCGGATGGCCCGATGCCAGATGCTTCTCCAGCAGCTGTTTGGCCTGAACGGCGCCTTGCATGACGGCGAATTGACTGGGAATCCGAAATGGATCGAAGCCATGTAGATTCCGACCCGTCGGCAGCACATTCGGCGTGCGCACCACATCGCCGCCCGGCGCGGGCCTCAAGAAGCCGCCGTCCAAGGCATGCACGATGGCGCCGATTTCCGAATCTTGAGCCAGGTGTCGGCTGGCATGCGCCAATTCCGTCAGATGTTCGAGCGCCGCCGGCGAACTCGGCAACGCGGATTGCGCCAGAGCCTGCTCCGGTGAATGCCCCGCCACCAGCGCCTCGATCGCGGTTTGGAATTCCTGGGGATTCGAGGCGAATAAATCCGCATTGGGCGAGGATTCGGCCATTGCCATCAGAAAGTCGAGCTGTTCCCGCGGCGTGGACGCCTTGCCCACCACGTGCAGGCCGTGCGGGATCAGGGTGTATTCGAGTTCCAGAATCTGCGCGCCGAGCCGTTCGATGCATGCTGCCGATGCAGCGCTCCAGGCCGGTTCAGGTGCCGCCAGGTCCAACGCGGCGGCCTGCGACTGAATCAGCGCAACCAGGTTGTCGCGATTGGCGGCGTCGGCTTCCAGCGCGCGCCAGCTGTCGAGTGAGCTCTTCAAATCCGCCAGACCGCGATACAAACCGGCGCGCGCCAGCGGCGGCGTCAGATAGCTGATCAAAGTTGCGCCGATGCGCCGCTTCGCGATGGTGCCTTCAGACGGATTGTTCGAGGCATACAAGTAGAGATTGGGCATATCGCCGATCAAACGGTCGGGCCAGCAGGCAGCGCTCATGCCGGATTGCTTGCCGGGCATGAATTCCAGCGCGCCGTGCGTGCCGAAATGCAGCACGGCATGAGCGCCAAAATCCTCGCGAAGAAAGCGGTAGAACGCCGAGAACGCATGCGTGGGCGCAAAGCCTTTCTCGAACAGCAGCCGCATCGGGTCGCCTTCGAATCCAAAGGCGGGCTGGATGCCGACGAACACATTGCCGAAACGCTCGCCCAGCACGAACAGCGACGAGCCGTCGCTCTGCTGCTTGCCGGGGGCAGGCCCCCATTGCGCTTCGATCTCTTTGAGGTAGCGCTCGCGCCGCACGTGTTCGCCGGCCGCGATACGCTTGTGCACGTTGGCAATGGCTCCCATCTGGCCGGCGTTGCCGTTGATCACGCGCTCGCGCAACTCGTCGACGCTTGCCGGCAGCTCGACGCTGTAGCCCTCGCGGCGCAACGCGCTCAACGTGCAATACAGCGACTCGAACACCGACAAAAATGCCGCTGTGCCGGTATTGCCGGCATTCGGTGGAAAATTGAACAATACCACCCCGATCTTGCGGTCCTTGCGGGCGGTGCGGCGCAGCGCAACCAGTTTGGCAACCCGCGCAGCCAGGGATTCCGCGCGTTCGGTGTGCGCAATCATGTCCTTGCTGGAGGTGGCCGACTGCGAGCGTCCGCCGAACACCATCGGGCCGGTGGCGCCGTCGAGTTCCGGGATGGCCACCATGATGGTGGACTCGACCGGCAGCAGCCCGCGCTCCGACGCTTCCCACTGCTGCAGCGTTTGAAACTCAACCGGATGTGCCGCGATGTACGGAACATCGAGGGCGGCCAGGGTGTTTTCGGCTGATTTGGAATCGTTGTAAGCAGGGCCGCCCACCAGCGAAAAGCCGGTGAGAGACACCAGTGCATCGATGGTCGGCTTGCCGTCACGGGTGAAGAACTTGTCGATCGCAGGCCGCGCATCGAGTCCCGCGGCGAAGGCGGAAACGACACGCAGGCCGCGCGCCTCGAGCGCCGCGATCACGCCATCGTAGTGACCGCTGTTGCCCGCCAGGAGATAGGAACGCAGCAACAGAACCCCAACGGTGCCCTGTGCGCCCGCCGAGGGAAGATCCTGCGCCCGATCGCTGAATCGTTTGGCGAGCCGCGGATGGTACACGCCGACCTCGGGGTATTCGATCGGCGGCGCCACTTTGGCCGCGGATTGCAGAGCGGCACGTGCGCCCGTGGCGTAACGCCCGATCAAGAAGCGCACCAAATTGACCAGGTTGTCTTCGGAACCTGCCAGCCAGTATTGCAGCGTCATAAAATAAGCCCGCACATCCTGCGCGGTGCCGGGAATGAAACGCAGGAACTGCGGAATCCGCCGCAGCATCTTCATTTGATCCGCGCCGGCTGTGCGGCTGTCCTTTTTGGCGCCACGCAGGCGTTTCAGCAGGGCCAGAGGTCCGCTCTGCTTTGCGTCCATGCTGAAACGTCCCATGCGGGTCAGGCGCACGACTTCTGCCGCCGACATCGCGCAAATCATGGCGTCGCAATGCTCGCGCCGCGCCTGCAAGGCCGGCAGCAGGGGCTGAAAATGATCTTCCATGAACAGCATGGTGGTCACGATGATGTCGCCTTGGGCGATGTCGTCGAGGCAGCGCTGCAATGCCAGAGGATCGCTGCCCCATTCATCCGCAGCGTGAATGGTGAGCGTCAAGCCGGGCATCTCGAGCGACAAGCGTTGCGCAGCGCGTGCCGTCGCGCTCGACAGGTGACTGTCCATGGTCACCATGACAAAACGGATGGCGGTCGCTTCAGCGGCTGTAGTGCGCTTTGGCATCGTATAGCGTCTCCACGGTGATCAAACTGACGGCGCGCTCCGCCGCGAATCGCTCGGTGTTGCGGCGCGCCTTGCCGCGGACGAAGAACGGGATTTTGCCCAGCTCCTTTTCCGCCTCCGGGGCCCACGCGGATCCCACCGAATTGGCCGCCGCGATGGGTTGTTCGGGCACCGGGCTGCTCGAGCCAAGATGCGAGGCGGGCGCCGCGTCGTTGAATTCGAAGTCGCCGCGGAACATGGTCAACAAATGCTCTTCCAAGCCCATCATCAGCGGATGCACCCAGGTGTCGAAAATGACGTTTGCACCTTCGAATCCCATTTGCGGCGAGTAGCGCGCCGGGTAATCCTGCACATGCACCGGCGCGGAAATCACGGCACACGGTACGCCCAGGCGCTTGGCGATGTGCCGCTCCATCTGGGTGCCGAGCACCAATTCCGGCTGCAACTCGGCCACCTTCGCTTCGACTTCCAGGTAGTCATCGGTGATCAGCGCTTCGAGTCCATACAGCTTCGCCGCTTCGCGGACTTCGCGCGCGAGCTCACGGCTGTAAGTACCCAACCCGACCACCGAAAACCCCAGCTCATCGCGCGCGATGCGCGCCGCGGCAACGGCATGGGTGGCATCGCCGAAGACGAACACTCGTTTGCCCGTCAGATAGTTCGAATCCACCGAGTGCGAATACCACTTCGAGTGCGACGGGGTACCCGCGAGTGCCGGCGCCGGGTCGCTGCCCGCCAGGGCCGCGACTTCCGCGATGAATTCGCGGGTGGCGTTAAGGCCGATGGGGATGGATTTGACGCAGGGCTGGTCGAAGACGCGCCCGAGCCACTGCGCCGCGACTCCGCCGGTCTCCGGGTACAGCAGCACATTGAAGTCCGCATCTCCCAGGCGCGATAAATCGGCAGGCGTCGCGCCCAATGGCGCGACGACATTGATATCCACCTGCAGCTGATCCAGGATTTCTGTGATTGCGCGCAGATCGTCGCGATGACGAAAACCCAAGGCCGTCGGTCCCAGGATGTTGCAGGTGGCGCGTACGCCGGCCTCTTTCACGGGGCGTTTGAAGCCGGCCGCCGGCGCATGCGGCGAGCACATCGTGCGCACCAAGCGGTAAAAGGTCTCGGCAGCGCCCCAGTTTTCCTTTTTCTGGTACGAGGGCAGCTCCAGCGCAATCACCGGGATGGGTAGATTCAACGCCTTGGCCAATCCACCCGGATCATCTTGAATCAACTCGGCCGTGCACGAGGCGCCCACCAGCATGGCTTCCGGCGCAAAGCGTTCGTACGCTTCAGCAACCGCATTTTGCAGCAGGCCGGCGGTATCGCCGCCGAGATCGCGGGCTTGAAAGGTGGTGTAGGTCACCGGTGGACGGCGCGGCAGGCGCTCGATCATGGTGAACAGCAGATCCGCGTAGGTGTCGCCTTGCGGGGCATGCAGCACGTAGTGCAGGTTGCGCATGGCGGTGGCAACGCGCATGGCGCCGACATGCGGTGGTCCCTCATATGTCCACACGGTGAGCTGCATGGCTATGCCACCAGCCGCGCGCGACGCACCAGCGGTCTGGCAAACAGCTCCGCCAGGTCGGAGGCTTGATTGAAACCTTGAATCGGCGTGAACACCAACTCGATCGACCACTTGGTCGTGAGGCCTCCGGCCTCCAAGGGATTCGCCAGTCCCAAGCCGCAGACCACCAGATCCGGTTTCGCCGCGCGACAGCGGTCCAACTGATTGTCGACATGTTGGCCTTCCACGATCGAGACGCCCGCCGGCAGCAGCAGCAGTTCTGCCGCGAGATGTGCGCGATGCAGGTAGGGCGTGCCCACCTCCACCAACTGCATGCCCATTTCATTGCAGAGAAATCGCGCCAGCGGGATTTCCAGCTGCGAGTCGGGAAAGAAGAAAATGCGTTTGCCAGCCAGACGTTCGCGGTACACGGCCAGCGCGCGGTTGGCGCGTTGATAGGCAGGAAGGGTCGCGCGTCGAAAGGCTTCTTTGTCGATGTTCCAGGCGCAGGCGGCCGCTTTCAGCCAACCCAAAGTCCCCTCTGCTCCCAACGGGAATGGCGCCGGTATGAAGGCGCCGCCGCGCTCCTCCAGGGCCCGCGCGGTGTCTGCGAGAAAGGGCTGCGCCAGCAAGAATCGGGTCTGTGGACCCACCTGGGGAAGCTCAGTGGAGCGCCGCGGCGGGAAGAAATCCACATGCTCGATGCCGATCTCGTGAAAAAGCCGCAACATCTGGTCTTCAACCACATCCGCGAGTGCGCCAACCACCAGCAGATTGGCGGGGGCGCCCGCAGCCCGCGGCGGCAGGCTCGGCACCAAGGAGGCGAGGCAGGCGTCTTCACCCTGCGTGAATGTGGTTTCGATGCCGCTGCCCGAGTAATTGAGCACCCGCACGTCAGGGGTGAAGCGGCCCGACAAGCGCAGTGCGGCGCGGGACAAATCCAGCTTGATGACTTCGGAGGGACAAGAGCCCACCAAGAACAGCAGCTTGATGTCGGGGCGCCGTGCCAGCAACTGCGTGACGATTCGATCCAGCTCCTCGTTGGCATCGGCCAATCCGGCCAGATCACGTTCATCGATGATGGCGGTGGCAAAGCGCGGCTCGGCAAATATCATCACACCCGCGGCCGATTGAATCAGGTGCGCGCAGGTGCGGGAGCCGACCACGAGGAAGAAGGCATCCTGAATTTTTCGGTGCAGCCAGATGATCCCAGTCAGGCCGCAAAACACCTCCCGCTGGCCTTTCTCAGCCGAAATTTTCAGGTCCGCGCGCAGCGGCACGTCGCTGGAAACATAGGTACCGGCGCTGGACATCATGCGGTCAGTCCGTAAGAGGGGCGGGGGGCGGCGCGATTCTTGCTGGCGCCTTCCAGCCGGGCCGCGCGCAGCTTGATCAGAAACTGAGTTGCGTTGAGTAAGTAGGCGGAATAGGCTAGCAGCGCGATGTACATCTGATAGCGGGCATGCACTCTGCCGAACAGCAACGCGTATAGGTACGCCGTGTGCAAGGCAAGCACGAACATGCTGACAAAGTCTTCCCAAAAAAACGCCCGTGCGAACAAGTAACGGCCGAAGACTTGCCGCTCCCAGATGCAGCCGGTGATCATGATCGTGTAAAGAACGAGGGTCTTTATGACAACCGAGATCGTTGCTGCCGCGAAACCGGTGCCTGAAATCAAAAAGTGGATGACCAGCGCCGCGCTGGCCAAAAAAACCAGAAATTGTATGGGTGCGAGAATCCCCTGCACCAAAGTCCAGGGTGATGCGTCGCGTCGAATTCGTTCTTCAGGTGTGTAAAGCGGCATCGGTATAAGACCCTAGTCCGGTTCGATGACTTCTGTCAACAAAACTATACGTAAAGATGTCTTGACAACTTTTGGTGAAGTTGCGATGGTGCCCAACCGTCATTGCGGATCGTGGACACGACTAAAACGGATTGGGCTTAGGGAAGAGATAACGGTTGGCCGGCGGGTTGAACCCGCGTTCTCATTGGAGGGTAGGGACCAATGTGTATCGGTGACTATGTTGAGCAGGTTGAGGATGGCGGCGTGTGGGGAGACGGCGATGCACGTGGCCCCAAGGAGGGCACGGCTGACTCGGAAGCCAGAATGGCCAAGTTGGTTCGTACCATTGAAGGCGAAATCGTCCCGCGACTCGTGCTGTCGCGGCGCGTGCGGGTTCCACACACCGTTTCGGCGCGGGAGCGAAAGTCCCCAACTGTCTTGGATATCAAAGAGTTAGTGCGGCTTTTGCTAGCCCACGATGCGCCCGTTGCCTCCGCCTACGTAGAGGCCATCAGGCAGGGCGGCATTTCCCTGGAAGTCATCTGCCTGGAGCTGTTGGCCCCCGCCGCCCGCGAGCTGGGACTGCTGTGGGAAGAGGACGAATGCGACTTCATGCAGGTGACGGTCGGGCTGTGCCGCCTGCACCAGGTATTGAGGGTGCTGAGCGCCGAATTCAGGGTCGATGAGTGCGAATCTCAGCCGGGCCGCCGTATCTTGTTGGCGCCCATTCCGGGGGATCAGCACACATTTGGAATCACGCTGGTGGCGCAATTCCTGCGCCGCGCGGGGTGGGAGGTCTGGCATGAGTTCCCGTCCCGCTCCACCGAGATAATCGATATTTTACGTCAAAATTCGTTTACAGTCGTCGGACTGTCCATTGGCACGGAAACGCGGCTGGACGATGTGGCTGCGCTCATCAGCATCATCCGGCAATTCTCCCGAAATCGCAGTATTGGCGTATTGATAGGAGGTCCGCTGTTGGTGGGCAGGCCCGAAATAGCGAGCCTGTTGGGTGCCGATGCAACGGCGGTGGACGGCAATGAAGCAGTATTGAAAGCGCAGCAAATGTGCGAACGGCGAGAGTCCCGGGCGGCGAGCAACTAACAGCCCACGGTTCGGAATAACGAGGTCATGTGAAGCAATTCAGCGGTCCAAAGAAGTGGTTAAGCGATATCGACGGCGAAACTGCGGGGCGGCTGATCACAGCTGCGTCCGACATCGCTCTGGTGGTGTCCGATTCGCAGCGCGGCGTGATCCGCGATGTCTCTTTCGGAAGTGCTGAATTGGCGGACGCGCTGGCTGATAAGTGGATCGGCAAGCAATGGGTGGATACCGTAACCGTCGAGAGCCGCCCGAAAATCGAAGCCTTGTTGCGCGACTCGAGCGCCAAGGGCGCGCCGCGATGGCGCATCGTCAATCACCGCTCGGTGAACGGCACCGACACGCCGGTCATGTATTCAGCGGTGGAATTGCCCAGTCATGGGCATATCGTTGCGTTTGGACGCAGCATGCAATCCATGGCCACGATGCAGCAACAGCTCATCAACACGCAGCAATCGATGGAACGCGAGTATTTGAAGCTGCGTCAGGCCGAGGCGCGGCATCGGCTGTTGTTCCAGGTGGCCTCTGAAGCGGTGCTGATCGTCGATGCGGCGACGCGTAAAGTCCTGGAAGCGAACCCGGCGGCGGGACGGGTGTTGGGCGAAGGCAATAAGCGCCTGGTCGGACGATTGTTTCCCGAAGGATTCGACGAAGCGAGCACTTTGTCGCTGCAGAGTTTGCTCGGCGCGGTGGCGGCAACGGGCCGCACCAACGATGTGCCGGTGCGTTCGGCCGACGGCGCCCGCGATTTCCTGATCTCCGCTTCCCTGTTTCGAGAGGAGCGTGCCTCCTTTTTCTTGATTCGATTGGCGCCCTCCGGAGCACACCTGCCGACCGGGTCAGCCGCCACCCAACAGTCGAAAGTGATGGAAATCGTCGCCGGCGCGCCCGAGGGGTTCGTGGTTACCGGGATGGACGGCCGGGTGCTGTTTGCGAACCGCGCATTTCTCGACCTGGCGCAATTGGCGTCGGAAGAGCAGGCGCGCAATGAATCTCTGGAACGCTGGTTGGGCCGTCCAGGCGTCGACTTCAGTCTGTTGACCGCGCAACTGCGCGAACACGGATCCTTGCGCCTGTTTGCCACTCAGGTACGCGGCGAATTCGGTTCCACCAGCGACGTTGAAATTTGCGCGGTGTCGGTCGTGGATGCCGAGGAGCCGTGTTTCGGCTTCACGATTCGCGATGTGGGCCAACGGGTGACCTTCGATCGGCAGGTCAGCCGTGACAAGCCGCGCTCGGTGGCTCAGTTGACCGAGTTGGTTGGCCGTGTGCCGCTCAAAGACCTGGTGCGCGAGTCGACCGACATGATCGAGAAGCTTTGCATCGAGGCTGCGCTGGAACTGACGGGCGACAATCGCGCGTCGGCTGCCGAGATTCTCGGGCTGAGCCGCCAAAGTCTTTACGCGAAGTTGCGGCGCTACGGACTTGGTGATCTCACGTCGGCTGAAAGCGAGCAGTTCGATTATCAATAGTTGACGAAGGTAGCCATGTCGCGTCCAGCAGTCGCTGCATTGTCGAGCGAAGTTCCGGCACCCGCGGTGGTTCTGGAGCTTCTCAAACCGATCACCTGGTTTCCGCCGATGTGGGCTTTCGGTTGCGGAGTCGTTTCTTCAGGAGTCCCCACCCAAGGACGCTGGGCGTCGATAGCGGCCGGGGTGTTGTTGTGCGGACCACTGCTGTGCGCCAGTAGTCAGGCGGTCAACGATTGGTTCGACCGCCACGTCGATGCCATCAACGAACCGAATCGACCCATACCATCGGGTCGAATGCCCGGGCGATGGGGGCTGTACATCGCGATCTCGTGGACGGTGCTGTCGCTTGCGTGCGCTGCGGCCCTGGGAAGTTGGGTGTTCGGTGCGGCGGTTGCCGGACTGATATTGGCGTGGGCCTACAGCGCGCCGCCGGTGCGCCTGAAGCGCAACGGTTGGTGGGGCAATCTGGCCTGCGCGGTGTGCTACGAAGGCTTTGCCTGGGTCACCGGCGCGGCCATCATGGCCGGCGGCGTAACGCCCTCGTTCAAGATATTGCTGATTGCGGCATTTTACAGCCTGGGCGCGCACGGCATCATGACGCTGAACGATTTCAAGTCCATCGAAGGGGATCGGCGCTCCGGAATCGGTTCGTTGCCGGTGAAGCTCGGAGCCGAGCATGCAGGGGAGGTGGCCTGCGTGGCCATGGCGTTGCCGCAGCTGTGTGTGATTGCGCTGCTCATGGCATGGAGACAACCCTATGCAGCGGGCGCCATCGGCATGATGTTGGCGACGCAACTGCTGCTCATGCGGCGGTTGTTGCGCGACCCGCGCGCCTTGGCGCCTTGGTACAACGGTACCGGCGTGAGTTTGTATGTGCTCGGCATGCTGATCGCCGCGTTTGCACTGCGCGGAGCGGCCGCATGAGTACGATGCGCAATCACGCGGCGCCGCCGCTGGGCTGGATGGGCATCATCCGCCTCGGAATGGTTCAAGCGGCGTTGGGATCGGTGGTCGTGCTGGTAACCTCGACTTTGAATCGCGTCATGGTGGTCGAGTATTCGCTCCCGGCATTGCTGCCCGGCATGCTGGTCGCGCTCCACTACGCCGTGCAAATGATACGCCCGCGCTTCGGTCATGGATCCGATCGAGGCGGCCGTCGAACGCCTTGGATCCTCGGCGGCATGGGGCTGCTTGGAGGCGGCGGCGTGTTGTGCGCGTTGGCGACAGTTTGGATCACCACACACAAGGCGCCGGCACTGTTGTTGGCGGTGATCGCGTATGCGCTGGTCGGGCTGGGGGTTGGCGCCGCGGGGACCTCTTTGCTGGTGCTGATGGCCAAGCGGGTGGGCGAGAGCCGGCGTGCCGCCGCGGCCACCATCATGTGGATTTTGATGATTGCAGGTTTTGCGATTACCTCGACCACCGTCGCCCACTTCCTCGACCCCTTCACGCCGCAGCGGTTGATTCAAGTGACCGCCGTCGCGGCCTGTATTGCCTGTGTGGTGGCTGCGGCGGCGGTGTGGAATGTCGAAGATGCGCGCCCCGTGGCAGGCCGGCCTGTGGCAGGCGAAGTGTCGATAGCCCTGCCGGACAAAGCCCGTGCAGCCTTGCGCCATGCTCCCTTTCGAACCGCGTTGCGCCGCGTCTGGGCGGAACCCGAGGCGAGAAGCTTTACCCTGTTCGTGTTCATTTCCATGCTTGCCTACAGCGCGCAGGAGCTGTTGCTGGAGCCTTTTGCCGGATTGGTGTTTGGCTACTCACTGGGTGAATCAGCCGGGCTGTCGGGGCTTTGGCACTCGGCGGTCCTTGTCGGCATGATCAGCGTTGGAATTGCGGCCAGCGGCAAGCGGCGCTGGGGCTCGCTGCGGGCTTGGACCGTGGCCGGTTGCTGCGGCAGCGCGGCTGCGCTGATCGGTTTGACCGGCGCCGACCTGGTTGGACCGGGTTGGCCGCTGCGCCTTTGCGTCGCTGTGTTGGGCGTCGCGAATGGCGTCTTCGCAGTCGCTGCGATCGGCTCGATGATGGAACTCGCACATCGAGGCGATGCTCACAGCGCAGGTGTCCGCATGGGGCTATGGGGAGCGGCACAGGCCATTGCCTTCGCGCTCGGGGGCCTGTTCGGCACGTTCGTGGTGGATTTGATTCGTTTTCTATTCGGCTCCGCCATCGCCGCGTTTGGAATCGTATTCTTCGTCGAGGCGGGCTTGTTCTGCGTGGCAGCGCGCTACGCCGCAAAAATCCATACGCGGCCGGCGGGCGCTGCCGCCGCGCAAGCCGGAGCACTGCCCGCATGAGCGATGTAGAGACTTTCGATGTCGTGGTGGTGGGCGGCGGCCCGTCCGGCTCAACGGCTGCCACGGATCTGGCGCGCCTCGGACGCAAGGTCCTGCTGCTCGATCGCGGCGGACGGATCAAGCCCTGCGGCGGTGCCATCCCGCCCAAACTCATCGAAGAGTTTTGCATTCCGGAATCATTGCTGGTGGCCCGCGTCAATTCTGCGCGCATGATCTCGCCCACCCAAAAAGCGGTGGATATGCCGATCGAAGGCGGTTACGTGGGCATGGTGGACCGCGAGTCCTTTGACGAATGGCTGCGCGAGCGCGCGGCCGCGGCAGGCGCACGGTGGATACGCGGGACATTCACGCAGATTACGCGGGACCCGGATGACACGGCGCGAGTTCACTATCGCGAGGCGGGCCAGACCAAGGAAGTTCGCACGCGCGCCATCATCGGTGCGGACGGCGCCATGTCTGCCGTCGCCAAGAGCCAGGTCAAGGGCGCGGATAAAATCCGCTATGTGGCCGCTTATCACGAAATCGTGCGGGTGCCGCGCGCCACGCAGGGATCCTACTCGAGCACACGCTGCGACGTGTACTACCAGGGAAAATTATCGCCGGATTTCTATGCCTGGGTTTTTCCGCATGGCGATACGGCAAGCGTCGGCGTCGGCAGCGCCAGCAAGGGATTCTCGCTGCGTTCCGCGGTTGTGGATTTACGAACGGCGGCGCAGATGAGCGGCCTCGAAACGATCAGGCGTGAGGGAGCGCCGATTCCCTTGAAGCCGCTGGCGCGCTGGGACAACGGCCGCGATACGGTGCTGGCCGGCGATGCGGCCGGCGTGGTGGCGCCGGCCTCGGGTGAAGGAATTTACTACGCCATGGCAGGCGGGCGTTATGCCGCGTCTGCGGTCGCTGAATTTTTGCACAGCGGCGATTCGAGGGCGTTATGCGCCGCACGCCGCAATTTCATGAAAGCGCACGGCACCGTTTTTTGGGTGCTCGGCATCATGCAGCGATTTTGGTATTCGACCGACAAGCGGCGCGAGCGCTTCGTCAGCATCTGCAGGGATTCGGATGTGCAGCGCCTGACCTGGCAAGCCTACATGCACAAAAAGTTGGTCAGGGCGAAGCCCTTCACCCACTTGAGAATCTTCGTCAAGGATATGGCACACCTGCTGGGACTGGCGCGGGCGTGAGTGCACTCCTTGGACGTCGATCCAGGCCGATTTTGACGGCGGCGCTGGCTGCGGTTGCGGTGGCCACCCTGGGAGGGCTGATTACCAAGCTCGGTGCTTGGTACTACCAACTGCGCAAGCCGAGCTGGCAGCCGCCCGATTGGTTGTTCGGGCCTGCATGGACGTTGATCTTCGCCTGCGCCGCACTGGCTGCGGTGATTTTTTGGCGTCATGAACGTGACAGTCGCGCACGGCGGCGGGTCCTTGCCGCATTTGCGGTCAACTGCAGTTTGAACGTCCTGTGGAGTCTGCTGTTCTTTCGCCTCGAACGCCCGGACTGGTCGTTATATGAGGTCGGCTTCCTCTGGCTTTCCATTTTGGCGCTGATCGTTTTGATCGGGCGCACCAGCAACAAGGCTGCTTTGCTGTTGGTTCCGTATCTTGCGTGGGTCAGTTTCGCCTCGGTCCTGAACTGGAAAATCGTGCAGCTGAATGCGCCGTTCGCAGGCAGTGGCTGATTTATTTGCCAACGGCAGGGTGGTCGACTGCATCTTGGGCCTGATGCTGTGCGAAGTGCTGGCTATGGCGTGGTGGCGGCGACGATCCGGCAACGGGCCGAGGCTGACCGAATTGCTGGCGAGTGTCAGCGCGGGGGCTGCGCTGTTGCTGGCCCTGAGGGCGGCGTTGGTAGGCGCGCCCTGGCCGCAGGCCGCTTTTTGGCTGCTGGTGGCGCTGGCCGGGCATGCCATCGACTTGACGCTGCGTTCAGTGCACCGGCGGCCGATGCAGCGCATCGATTAAGATTCAGATAACTCGGGTTTTTGTCATCCAATTTGGTTGAGGATATAGCCATGCAAAACAAGATTTCACGGCGGGCAGTTGTCAGAGGCGGACTCATCGCAGGTGCGGTGATTCCCATGTTGGGGTTGCCGGCATGGAGGGCGCGCGCAGCGGCTCTGCCGCCGCTCGATCCGAACGATCCGACGGCGAAGGCGTTGAATTTCGTCCTTGATTCGACCAAGGTCGACGCCGCCGCCAATCCGACCCACAAACCGACGCAGAAATGCGGCACCTGTGCCCAGTTCCAGGGCAAGGCGGGGGATGCAACCGGCGGCTGCAACATCTTCGCCGGGCATTCGGTGCCGCAAGGCGGTTGGTGCAAGGTCTGGGCGCAGAAGCCAGCTTGATGACTGCACCGAGAGTCAAACCGTAACCAGGACCTCCGCCGCTGCCCGGTGGAGCGGCGGTTTCCTGTTTTAGTTGCCTATCGACCGATAGATTCTGGGGCGCCACACAGCCAGAACGATGTTGACGACGGCGAGCGCCGACAGCACCCACAGGCCGCCCCACTCGGTGTGAATGACCTGTGCCAGCTCGATGCCGTCGCCCTGTCCGTTGAGCGCCATCGACGAGAGTTCAGCGGCGCGTCTGGCGCTCGCCCCTACGGTCAACAACGTGCCTTCGAAGACGCTGATTCCGAGCAGTGCCTTGATCCATGCCCATGCGGCGTTCTTGTAACTTTCCGTGGCGGCGATGGCCAGTAACCCGCTGATCAGCACCGCCGCCAACGAAGGCACCAGCAGCCAGCGCGCAATGGATGCAACCCCCTGCATCACGGCGGCGTAGCCAACCAGCGAATCGGCGGGGGCATTGATAAGAAGCACGATGCACGCGGCAAATGACCCCATGACGCCCATCGCCCCGGCTTCATGCAAAAACTTCAAAAGTTTTCTAATCATGGAAGTTGCGCCAAGAAGGTTTGCAGCGGCGCCAGAGATTCGGCCGGCGCCTCTTCGTGGGGCACGTGACCCAGGTCCGGGAATGACACCAGGCGGGCATTGGGCAATGCGCGCAAATAGTCGGCTGAATTGGCGAAGGGAATCAGCCGATCTTTCTCGCCCCACAACAACAGCGTGGGCGTGCGTATCTGTTGCAGCAAAGGAATCGGATCTGCCAGAACCGTCTGCTGCATTCGGTCGATCATGGCAGCGCGGTTTCCGGTGGCCAGCAGCAGCTCATAATAGCGATCGACGGTCGCATCACTGAGCTTCGCCGGATCGGCATACGCGGCCGCCAGATTCGGCCGGATGAATGCCCTGGGCAGAAAGTATTTCATCAAGGTGAGCGTGGCCGGGATCCGCGCGCTCTTGCCGTAGGAGAAACCCGGGCTCGCGAAGCCGTCCGGTGAGATCAGCACCAGTTTGGCGACCTTTTCGGGATAGGTGGCTGCAAAGCGCCAAGCGATGCGTCCACCCATGGAATTTCCGATGATCACGGCGCTATCGATGCTCAGCCGTTCCATCAAGCCGCGAAGAATCGCGAGACTGCGAACGTCCGAGTAATCGCCGGTGTCGTCAGGATCTGAAATTCCGCATCCGGGCAGATCAAGACGCACCACGCGGTAACTCTTGCTCAACGAGTCAGCCCAAGACTGCCAGGTTTCCAAACTGGAGCCAAAACCATGCAAAAGGATGATTGCCGGCGCGCTCTTCGAGCCGGTCTCGCGGACCCGCAAATGCGTGCCGCCAATGTCCAGATAGCGGGTGGACGAGTCATCGTACTTCGCGCGAAGTTCGGTTCGGGATTTATCCGGGGCTCGCGCCCACAGTACCGCTGCAATCAAGACGGTGCCCAAAGCGGCCGTGGATAAGAGTAGCGCGCGCCTCACGGCAACTATGCTACGGGATGGCGCGCTTTATTGGGAGCTTCGCTTGCGCATTGCCGCCCAAAGCCGCAAATTGATCTCCTGTGCTGCAGACACCATCAATGCCCGCGCTGCGCGTACTGTTGCTTGGCGCAACCGGAACCATCGGTCGCGCAACCGCGCAGGTCCTGCTGCGACAGGGCCATGAGCTGGTCTGTTTGCTCCGCCCCAGGGCCGCAAGCGGCGGCAACCTTTCCGCCGATGCCTGCGTCAAGTTGCTCGGCGATGCCGAGATTCGCTTCGTTGACCTTCAAGATCGCCTGTCGCTGCAGCAGCATGGATTTCGCGACGAGCGCTTCGATGCCGTCGTATCGTGCATGGCCTCGCGAACCGGCGCTCCGCAGGATGCATGGGCGGTCGACTACCAAGCGAACCTGAACGTACTCGAGGCTGCGCAGCGCGCCGGAGTTTCCCAGTTCGTGCTGTTATCGGCCATCTGCGTTCAAAAGCCCTTGTTGGCGTTCCAACATGCGAAGCTGGCTTTCGAAAAGGCGCTGATGGAGTCTGGCATCGCCTACTCCATCGTGCGAGCGACGGCTTTTTTCAAATCGCTGTCTGGACAAGTCGAGCGCGTCAGGCTGGGCAAGCCGTATCTGGTGTTCGGTGACGGAATGTTGACGTCTTGCAAGCCGATCAGTGACGCCGATCTGGCGAATTTTCTGGCGGGCTGCATCAACGATGAGCAACGTCGGAATCGGGTCATGCCGATCGGCGGACCGGGTCTCGCGCTGACGCCTTTACAACAGGGACAGCTGCTTTTTTCACTGCTCGGAAAGGCGCCGCGCTTCAGGCATGTCCCCGTGGCGATGCTCGATGTGATCATCGCGGTGCTGGGTGCGTTGGGACTTCTCGTGCCATCGCTCGCCCAGAAGGCGGAACTGGCCCGCATCGGCCGCTACTACGCCACGGAATCCATGCTGGTGTGGGACAGCCAGACGAATCGGTACAACCCGGAATCCACGCCCTCGACGGGGAATGAAACGCTATTCGAATTCTATTCGCAGCTCGTCAACGGATCGGCCACGGTCGAGCGCGGCGATCACGCAGTTTTTTAGCGGGGGATTCGCTGAACGGAAGATCTGGCCGGCTGAATTTCAATTGACTCCGTACCTCCGTATGCGCATAGTATGCGCATACGGAGGCATCGTGGCGTCGGGTATCAACTCAGCAGCTCGCAAAAGACCGGTCAATCTGACCTTGAACGAAGAATTGGTAGTCCAAACCAAATCGATGACGGACAACCTGTCCAGTGTCGTGGAAGCCTTGCTTGCGGAGTTCGTTGCTCAACAGTGTAGGGAGCGTCTGGCAAGAAGCAAAGTGCTGGAGGCGACGACGGCGGCATGGAACAAGTTCAATTCCAAATCGGGTTCGATCGCTGACGAATACTCCTCTCTTTGATGCCGCAGTTCGATGTCCATCGTAACTTGGGGAAGCACAAGGACACCATTCCATTCGTCGTGGTGGTGCAATCATCGCAGTTTGATGGTTATCGGCGAAGGTTGGTCGTACCCTTGGTTCGAGCGAAGGCCATCGGCAAAATCGCATACGCCGCATTCAACCCAACTTTCAAGATACGCGGCACGACGGTTGTGCTGCATCCGCTCGAAATTGTTTCGGTGCCGCTCGACCAGCTCGGTGGCAAGGTGGGTTCGCTCCACGATGAAAACCAATTGATCGTCGCGGCTCTGGATGAACTGCTGACCCCCGCCTGGAAGTAACCTGGCGTCGTTCAAGATCTATGACCTCCCTCGTGAACAGATACAGCGATGCCGAACTTCTAAAGGCCTGTCATCGCAAGTCGATCGAATTGCTGAAGGCCAACAGCGTTCGGGGAGGCGTGCTGGCGGCGGCGCCCGGGCGAAAAGCGGATAAACGCGGCTACACGGCCATATTCGGTCGCGACGCGGCGGTGTGCGCCATCGGCATGGCCGTTTCGGGTGACAAATCGTTGCAGCGGACTGCGCCGGCGGGTTTGCACACATTGGCACGGCACCAAGCTGCCAACGGCCAAATTCCAAAATTCGTCGATCTGAAAAAGCGCGAGGCGGATTTCTGGTACTTGGGCTGCATCGACGCAACATTGTGGTGGATCATCGCGTTGGCGTTGCTCGATGAGTTGAAATGTCCCGGCGGATTGCGGCGGCGATATGCGGCAAAGGTAAAGCTGGCAATCCAGTGGCTCCAGGCCCAGGAACATCAGCGCTTTTTCTTGCTGCAGCAAAACGAAGCCAGCGACTGGGCTGACATCATGCCGCGCTCAGGATTCGTGCTCTACACCAATGCCCTGTGGTTTTTCGCGAAACGGCTGTACGGCATCGATGCCGCCACGCAGACCCGCGATAACTTCAATGGGCTGTTCCATCCGTTTTCAGCAGGGCTTCCGGATTATCGTCGCGCACGCCTGCTGAATGGCTACGCGCTGCGCGGCGGACGCAACCGCGATCTGTACCTGAGCTTCGTGAATTTCTCGTTCTTCGGTGACGAGGGCGACGTCTTCGGCAACGTTTTGGCCGTTCTGCTGGGACTGTGCGCTGGACCGGCTGAAAACCGCACCCTCGAAGCGCTGTTGCGCTCGCAGGCGAGCACGCCGTACCCAATCCGCGCCGTGACTCATCCGATCAAGCAGAGCAATTCCCTGTGGCGGCCCTACATGGCGCGCCACCGGCAAAATTTCGTCTGGCAATATCACAACGGCGGGATCTGGCCGATGGTCGGCGGATTCTGGGTTGCTGCGTTGGCACAGACGGGCAGGATCGACCTGGCGCGGCGGGAGTTGGTGAAACTGGCGCGCGTCTGCGCACTGCGGAACTGGCGATTCACGGAATGGCTGCAGGGCAAGACCTTGGCGCTGCGCGGGATGCCTGGCCAGTCGTGGAATGCCGCGGCTTTTTTGATGGCAGAACATGTGGTCAACGGCGGCAAGTCGCCTTTTGCCGCGGCTTCGGGCTAACATCTTCTTCGCGAACCAGCGGGGCAAGTTATGGGTAGGCTGACATTGGGTGGATTTGGCGCGCGCTTTCTGGCGTCCCTCGCGCTGGTGTTCGCGACTTACAATCCCAGCGGCTACTCCTATCTGGGATGGATACGCAGCAACTTTCCGCACATTCAACCGGCACAGGCGGTGATCGGCATCGGTTTGCTCGCCGTCTGGATTTTCTTCGTCCATGCCACATGGCGCTCTCTGGGCGCACTCGGCGTGTGTCTCGGCACCGCCTTTTTTACCGCCGTCGTTTGGCTGTTGAGCAGTTGGGGTTGGCTCGGTGCGACCAGCCACGATTCGCTCATCTGGCTGGCTTTGCTCATCGTCGCCTTCATGCTGACCATTGGGATTTGCTGGGGATTGATCCGCGTGCGGGTGTCAGGGCAGGCCGTGGTGGAAGAAGTGCAGCGCTAGCCGCGCTGCCGATTGCGTGTCCGATTCGAATTTCGACTATGTGATCATCGGTGCCGGTACCGCGGGCGCGCTGCTGGCGAACCGCTTGAGTGCCGATCCGAACCGCCGTGTGCTGCTGATCGAGGCCGGCGGGCCCGACGATTACCATTGGATTCACATTCCCGTGGGATACCTGTACTGCATCGGCAATCCGCGCACCGATTGGCAGTACAACACCGAGCCTGCGGCTGGATTGAACGGACGTTCGCTGCGCTATCCTCGGGGCAAGACCTTGGGCGGCAGCTCCAGCATCAACGGCATGATCTATATGCGCGGCCAGTCACGCGATTACGACCACTGGGCTCGACTGATCGGGGATTCGACTTGGACGTGGGAAAACGTTCTGCCGGCGTTTCGCAGGCACGAAGACCACTTTCACTGCGATGATGCGGAATTCACGCGCTACCACGGGGTCGGCGGCGAGTGGCGCATCGAGAAACAGCGTTTACGCTGGGAGGTGCTCGATGCATTTGCCGCAGCCGCAGAGCAATACGGCATACCGCGGACAGCGGACTTCAATCGCGGCAACAATGAAGGCGTTGCGTACTTCGAGGTCAATCAAAAATCGGGTTGGCGTTGGAATACGGCCAAGGCTTTCTTGCGGCCCGCCTGTCAGAGCCGGGCAAACTTCAGTCTATGGACGCATGCGCATGTGTCGCGTCTTCTGATCGAGTCGCAGGATGGCGTGCAGCGATGCGTCGGCGCGCAGGTCTGCCGGGGCGGGCGGATGATGGACGTGCGCGCCGCCCGCGAGGTGATCTTGTGCGCGGGCAGCATCGGCTCGCCGCAGCTTCTGCAGCTTTCCGGCATCGGTCCTGCCGCACTGCTGCGTAAATATGGCATCGATGTCGTCGTGGATTCTCCCGGCGTCGGCGCGAATCTGCAGGACCATTTGCAGATCCGCGCGGTTTACAAGATAGAAGGTGCGCCCACGCTGAACGTGCTGAGTGCCTCCCTGTACGGCAAGGCCAGGATTGGCATTGAATACCTGCTCCGCCGCAGCGGCCCGATGAGCATGGCGCCGTCGCAGCTAGGCGCATTCACCCGCAGTTCTCCCGCCCACCAGTGGCCGAATCTCGAATACCATGTGCAACCGCTGTCTTTGGATGCCTTCGGCGAACCCTTGCATCGATTCGCGGCATTCACGGCCAGCGTCTGCAATTTGAACCCAACCAGCCGGGGCAGCGTGGAAATACGTTCGCCGCG
The DNA here is from genome assembly GCA_964657945.1 of uncultured Steroidobacteraceae bacterium. Taxonomy (GTDB): domain Bacteria; phylum Pseudomonadota; class Gammaproteobacteria; order Steroidobacterales; family Steroidobacteraceae; genus Bog-1198. The sequence continues at coordinate 690 of CAZZWM010000024.1, read as the reverse complement.
CTTCGCGGATGCGCCCGCCATACATCCCCACTACCTCAGCACCGAGGAGGACCGAAAGGTGGCAGCCGATTCATTGCGGGTAACGAGACGCATCGTGGCCCAGCCGGCGATGGCCAAGTACAAGCCCCAGGAGTGGAAGCCGGGCGTGCAATATCAGTCCGACGATGATCTGGCGCGGCTTGCCGGCGATATCGCGACCACGATTTTTCACCCCGTGGGCACCACCAAAATGGGCGCTCCCGGCGACCCGATGGCTGTGCTCGACCCGCACATGCGGCTGCGTGGAGTTGCCGGGCTGCGAGTGGTCGACGCCGGCGCCATGCCGACCATCACCAGCGGCAACACCAACAGTCCGACGTTGATGATGGCCGAGAAGGCGGCTCAGTGGATCATCGCCGAGAGCTGAATGGCTGCAACTTCGAATGCGGGGCCGTGTTCTTGCGGAAGGGGCCATTTAAAGGGAAAGCGAGATGCGCGCATTGATCACGATGATTTTGGCGGCGATGGTCTGCCTTGCCGTAACCGGAGGCAGTGAGGCCAAGGGCTGTTTGAAGGGCGCCGCCGTGGGTGGTGTGGCGGGGCACGTGGCCGGACACCATGCGGTTGCCGGCGCCGCTGCCGGATGCATCATCGAGCATCATCGTGAAAAGTTGCGGGACCAGGAAGCCGCTCGCGACAAAGCGGCGGCCG
>CAZZWM010000023.1:0-35686 GCA_964657945.1 uncultured Steroidobacteraceae bacterium | reverse complement strand
CGCGGCGCAAGTCAGTCAAGTAGCGGTTCGGCCCACGCCATGAATGCATCGAGCATGGCCTCGCGCACCTCGGCATCGGTGCGCCCGCTGCGCACCAGCACGTGAAAGGAATGGTCCGCGTGTTCGAGTACCTGCAACGTGGCAAGCGGCGCTAAATGCGCAATGACGGGGTGCAGCACACGGAGGTCCGCGAGTTCGTCGCGGGTGCCCTGTAAGAACAGCATCGGGATGCTCACCTGGTCGAGATGTGCCGCGCGGGTGTCCGCCGGCTTCTTGGCCAGGTGCAGCGGGAAAGCAAAAAACGCCAGCCCACGAACCTCGGGCAATGCTTCCAGCGCTTGCGCTTGAGAGGTCATGCGTCCCCCGAAGGAGCGACCGCCGGCAAACAGCGGCAACCCCGGCATGAGTTCGCCGGCCCTGCGCACGGCCGCGCGCACCGTGGTGTGACACAGGGGCGGAGGATCCGGGCGCCCGCCGTGCTGCTCCATGTAAGGGAATTGATAGCGCAGCGTCGCCACCGCTCGTCGATAAAGCCCCTCCGCGAGCACGGTCATCGAGGCATGCTGCATACCGGCGCCCGCCCCGTGTGCCAATACCAAGGCCATGCGGCACCTGGGTGGAAGTGCCAGCAACCCGGAAACGCGGGTTGACGTGCCAACGTCGATGCTGATGGGCTTGACGGGGAGGGGATGCATTGTCCCATTATCCGAAATATGCGCTGACGTGCTGCAACAACGCACGAATCGCCTGCGCGCTCAATCTTCTTGAAGCACTGGGCAGAGTCGGATTTTACTGTCAACAGCGCGGCGAGCGTGACCCTTAAGAAAAGATCTGAGAGATATTTGCGAGGACGCCGGGAGCGTACTCGAGTATGCCCCGTGCGATCACGAAGGTTCCCACGCCAAGCGTGGTAACGACCCACAATATCACCAGCCAGCGAAGCAGCGCTGCGGTGATGGAATTTGCCGCCGACTGAAAGCCGTCGTTGAACGCGCCCTCCAGATCCGGAGATCGGCGGTCGACGTGACTGTGCGTGAGATGGGCTGCGTTCATGTGTGCTGCTCCCCAACAAACTTTACAAATCACCGGGTACCAATCTGCGCTCTTCCTCGTGCCAGCCCTGTACGACATGGTGGCGACTATATGTAAGATGTTTCCTATAGGCTTTACGCGATGCAAACGGTTCGTTGCAGTTGAAACTATCGCGCAGCCGCGGATTGAGGTCGGGGTTTTTTGGGCGGGCGGTCCGGTTGGGTGAGCCGAGGGGCGATGAAAAGGCCGGCCAGCGGCCGCTGCCAGCCCACCCCAAAGCGGCGCGCCAGGCAGACAGTGGCTACCCCGGAAATTGAGGGGAAATCCGCAATCCGAGCTACGCTCGAAGCACGCACGTCCTCGTCGCTGCGACTGCATCTAGCGCTGTTCGATTCCCATATCGAGCACGATTCGTCGCACGCCGCTGACCCTGCGCGCCGCGAGTTCCGCGCTTTTCTTCATCTCAGCATCGTCGCTTCTGCCTGCCAGCTTCACGATGCCGTGGTGCACTTCCACACCCACCGATTCCGGCGGCAAATTCTGATCGCGTTCCAACTCTGCCAAAACTTCCTGCTGGATCTGAATATCGTTCTTCATTAATGAACCTCCGTTCTATGTCGATCTCAGCATGCAACCGCCTTGCGTGTTATCAAAGGGGTGGGACGCGGCGTCGGAGGTAGGAGGATTCCGAGATCGCGCGAAGGGCTCGAGCATATATTGGCGTTCTCGCCGCGGTCGCGGTAGCCTCGCGTGATGCGCGTACATAGGGGGTTTCCGCTGTTGGTTGCATGCTGTATCGCTGCGTGCGCACACGCGCCTGCGAACGTGTCGCATCCAGCCGAGCCGGTGGAGCCGCCCCCCGTTTCTGCGCCTCCTGCTTTTTTCGTTCCCGTCCAAAGGACTCCCAGCCCCCCTCCGGGGACCTCGAGTTCCGTCGCGCCCAGCGCGCCCGCGCCGCAGGTGCCGACATCGGCCCCCCCAAAATCGAAGCCGACGGTCGCGCCGGCAGCCGCCGTTGCTGCATCCGCTGCGAAACTGCCGCACCCGCCACTGGATTTCAAAGCCATGGAACAACGCTTGCGTGACACCTCAGCCATCGGAGTATTCACGAAACTGTCCATCAAGAATCAGGTCGACGATTTGCTGAAGGCATTCCGGGGATATCATGCCGGGCAGATTCCGCCGACACTGGATGAGCTGCACCAGCGATTCGACGGGCTTGTGTTGAAGGTCGTTACCTTGGTTCAAGATGACGACGCAACCTTGGCTTCATGCATATCCGCCTCGCGTGGCGCCATCTGGGACAGACTCTCGAACAAAGAGTCGTTTGAGTCGATATAAAGACCGTCAGGAGAAACTATGCTGAACCGTAAGCTGATTGTCGTGACCGGCGCCGTCGCGTTGGTCCAGACAACCGCGGTAGCTGCAGATATCGGCAGCGATCTCAAAGCCACCATCGTCCTGCAGGGGTTGCCCTGCGATCAGGTTAAGCAGCAGGCGCGCAACGCCGACAGCGATTACACCGTGACCTGCAAGGATGGGAATCGTTATCACGTTTTCGTCAATGCTCAGGGACGCGTAGTGGTGCAAAAGGCCCAATAGCAAGGCAAGCCGCAGGAAATTCAATGGCTAAGCCACCCCAGATCGTGGTTCGCTTTCGGGTCGATCTTTCGCACAATTGCTCCATCGGTATCGGAAAGATCGAGCTGCTGGAGGCGATCATGCGCTCGGGTTCGATTTCCAAGGCGGCGCGTGAGGTCGGCATGAGCTATCGACGGGCCTGGCTGCTGGTCGAGGATATGAAGGTAAATCTGGATGAGGCCGTGGTCGAATCAAGCACCGGCGGCGCGCGCGGCGGCGGCGCCAGGGTGACCGCATTCGGCAAACAGATGCTGGCCAGTTACCGGAGGCTGGAATCCGATCTTCAAGTACTCGCGAAGGCTCAGTTTGCAGATTTGGCCTCGCACGCCAAGCTCAATTCGGGCTGGCCCTTGGTCAGCGCCGTTTCGACCAAGCGAAAGCTGAGAATCTAGGAGGTCGAATGACAGGATGTCTACGTTACAGCGCGTCAGCCCCTTCCTACCGCGAGTCGTCGCTCGACGCCGTAGCGCCGAGCGACATCGCTCCTATACTGCCGCTCAATGATTACCCGGCGAGAAGTGTTAGGAGGCGGAGCTGCGCTCGTTACGGTGGCCGCAGCAGCGCCGGCGCGAAGCAGCGAAGCAGGAGCCGGCGCGCGAGCAGCAACGGCGCCCGTGAAGCTGGATGTCAACGGCACCGTCCATGAAGTTGATCTCGATGCGCGCGTCACCGTACTCGATGCGCTGCGCGATCATTTGCATTTGACGGGCTCGAAAAAGGGATGCGATCAAGGTCAATGTGGTGCGTGCACGGTTCTCATCGACGGCGAAAGGGTGTTGTCCTGTCTCACCTTGGCCTTATCGGCTCAAGACAGGAAGATAACGACCATCGAAGGATTGGCGGGACCTGACGGTAGCTTGCATCCCATGCAGCAAGCCTTCATCGACCAGGATGGATTTCAGTGTGGATATTGTACGCCGGGGCAGATCATGTCGGCGGTGGCGTGCGTCAAGGAGGGCCATGCGACGACCGACGATGAGATACGTGAATATATGAGCGGGAATCTGTGTCGCTGCGCCGCCTATCCTAAGATTGTGGCAGCCATCAAACAAGCGCGCGGGCGAATGGGAGGGGTTTGATGCGGCCCTTTGCCTACGAACGCGCGGCTGATCTCGCGCAAGCTCGCAGCCTCGGTGCGCACACCGGCCAAGGTCAGGTCGATGCCGAAACTCAGTTCCTTGCGGGCGGCACGACCTTGCTGGATTTGATGAAACTCGACGTGCTGCGGCCTTCGCGGGTCGTCGACATCACAGGCTTGAAGGATGCTCACGGGGCGGTTCAGGCGAGCCGGACAGGTTTGCGGCTCAGCGCTCTGGCAAAAATGTCGCACGTGGCCGACCACCCCGAGCTGCGCGCCGACTATCCTGTCATTGCGCAAAGTTTGCAGCTCGCGGCGAGCGCCCAACTTCGCAACATGGCCACGCTCGGCGGCAATGTACTGCAGAAAACGCGGTGTCCGTACTATCGCGATCCGACCTGGACCGCCTGCAACAAACGCGTGCCGGGTTCCGGATGCGCGGCGATCGCCGGATTCAACCGTAATCACGCCATCCTCGGCATAGACGACAGCTGCATAGCGCAGTATCCGGGTGACTTTGCGGTCGCGTTGGTGGCGCTCGAGGCGCAGATCGAAGTAAGCGGCGCGCGAAGCAGCCGACGCTTTCCATTGGCCGAGTTGCATCGGCCGATCGATGGCCAGCCGCATTTGGAGACGACCTTGAGATCCGGCGAGACCATCGTCGCATTTCATATCCCGGCCGCGCCGTGGAATCGCCGCTCCGTGTACGTCAAGGTTCGTGATCGGGCATCGTATGAATTTGCCATCGCCTCTGCAGCAGTCGCCTTGGACATGGACGGCGCCCGGGTGCGCAACGCGCGCATTGGCTTGGGTGGTATGGCGTATCGCCCCTGGCGCGCGGTCGATGCCGAGAACCTGTTGGTGGGACAGGAATTGACCGAGGCGAGCGCCGCCGCCGCTGCGCAGCGGGCTGTGCAAGGCGCAAGAACCCACGGGCACAACGATTATAAGCCCTGGCTGGCGCAGCAGACCGTTGTGCGTGCGCTACTGCACGCCCAGGCCCTGCCGCAGGACGCTGGCCATGCTGGGTAAGGCAACCTCGCGCATCGATGGTATCGCGAAGGTCACCGGATCTGCCAAGTTCGCCTCCGACGAATCCGTTGCGAACCCGGCCTACGCCTATCTCGTCACCAGCGCGGTGGCGCGCGGCAGCATTCGCTCGTTCAAGCTGGAGGAGGCGCGGGCAGTTCGCGGCGTTCTCGATATCTTGACTTACGAAAATGTGGGAGGTTTGGCCAAGGTGGCGCCGGGTCCGGACGGCAAGCCTTCGACCACCTCGCTCGAGAGCGCCAAAATCTGGCATGCGGGTCAAATTATCGCCATCGTGGTGGCCGAGACTTACGAGGGTGCGCGGGAAGCCGCTCACAAAGTGGAGGTGCTTTACCTTGCCGAGGCGCCGAGCGCCACTTTTGGTTCCCCAGGCGTTCAGACCGAACCTCACAAGCCGGAAAAGGGTCCGGATCCGAAAAAGGGAGATGCGGACAGTGCGTTCGCGGGCGCGCCGGTCAGGCTTGAAGTGCATTACAGCACGCCGACCCAGCATCACAACCCCATCGAACTCTTCACGACGACCTGCGTGTGGGAAGGATCCAAACTCACCATTTACGATCCTTCGCAGTTCATGTGGGGCACCAAAGCATCTGCGGCGACGCGTCTTGGCATCGCGCCTGAAAACGTTCGCGCCGTATCGCGTTACGTTGGGGGTGCGTTTGGTTCAAAGGGGCCCAATCCGCGTACGGCGTGGCTGGCAATTGCCGCGAAACGCGTGGGTCGTCCGGTCAAGCTGGTTCCGACGCGAGATCAGGGTTTCACCATCGCAACTCATCGCGCTGAGACCCAGCAGACGATCAAGCTGGGGGCGACGCCCGATGGCAGGCTGGTGTCCCTGTCGCACGAGGGCTGGGAAGTGACTTCGCGGCCTTCCGGATACAACGTTGCCGGCGTCGAGTCCACCGCACGCATGTATGCTTGCCCGAATATCGCAACCGCAGTGAATGTGGTGCATGCCGATCGCGCGACGCCAGGATTCATGCGGGCGCCGCCCGAGACTCCCTACATGTTTGCGCTGGAGAGCGCGATCGACGAATTGGCGCATCAACTTCGAATGGATCCCATTGAACTGCGGCGGGTAAACGATACTCAGACCGATCCGGTGACAGGCCTGCCGTTCACATCGCGTTCATTGATGGCCTGCTTCGATCAGGCCGCGGCCCAGTTTGGTTGGCAGCAGCGGGCAGCTGAGCCGGGTAAGAAGCTCGACGGGGAGTGGCAGGTCGGATACGGCTGCGCCACGGCCTGCTATCCGAGCAATGTGGCGCCGGCCGCGATCCGAGTCACGCTGGCCGCGGATGGCAAAGCGACCGCGGCATTGGCGGGACATGAGATTGGCACGGGCGCGTACACCACCGTGGCATTGGCCGTTGCGCAGTTCCTGGGTTTGAGCGTCGAGGACATCAGTGTGCAGATGGGCGACAGTGATCTGCCGCCCGTCATGATTGCCGGTGGATCCAACAATGCAGCCTCAGCCACCAATGCGGCAGCCAAGGCATGCGAGGAAATCCGCAGCCGGCTCGCGGCCGCGGCCGTCGGCGCTGCGGGTGGCATGTTTCACGGCGCCGACGCGGCCACCTTGACGCTCAGCGGCGGCAAATTGATCGGCCCTTCAGGCCGCAGCGAAACGCTGCACGATGCGGTCGCCCGTATCGGACAACGGGTTGAGGTGTATGCAGAAAATATTCCAGCCGGGCTGCCGTCGACGGCCATCGCCGACATGAGCAAGGGTAAACCCGTGATGCTCAGCGGGGCAGGGCGCAAAGACGCCACCGCATTTGCTTTTGGGGCCCACTTCGTTGAAGTACGCGTGCATCGGCTCACGCGCGAGGTGCGGGTGGCGCGGGTGGTGTCGGCATTCGCCGCGGGGACCATCATCAACCCCACCACAGCGCATAGCCAGTTCATGGGCGGAGCGATCTGGGGATTATCCTCGGCGCTGTTCGAAGCGACGGAAATAGACGCCGGCGCGGCGCGCTACGTCAACAATAATTTGGCGGAGTATCTAATCCCGGTCAATGCCGATGTGCCGGTGGTCGAAATCATCATGGTGCCGGAGCATGATGCCGGCGTGAATCCGCTCGGCGTCAAAGGCATCGGGGAAATCGGCATTGTGGGCATGAATGCCGCGGTGGCCAATGCGGTGTTCAATGCAACCGGCAAGCGGATCAGGGACTTGCCCATCCGTGCGGAGCAGCTTCGATGATCTTTCGGTCAGTCCGCCGCGCGTAATTTTGCGATGTCGGCCGCGACCAGTGCCGAGCCCCGCGACCCGAAACGAGCTGTCACATAATTTGCCACGCCGGCTATGTCCGCATCGGAATAGCTGGTGCCGAAGGCGGGCATGTCAGTGGAACCTGGCGACGAATGCCGTTGGCCGCCCCGAATGATGACCTGGGCAACATTGATGGCGGTTGCATCGTTGACTCCGCGTGTGCCGACAAGGGTCGCTGTGGGCAGGACAGGGCTAATTCCCGTCCAGCCATGACAACCCGCGCAGGCTCCTTCGTACACCATCCGCCCATGAGGGTCTGAAACGGCCGAACTTTCTTCTGAATACACTGTGGAAGCAGGAATCATTTTTGGCTCAGGGAGATCAGGGCTGGCGATACCCGGCACGGTGCGCAAATAGGTCACCAGGGCCGCTATATCGCTGGGCTGCAGCCGGCTCAGGCTTTCATCGACTGCTGCCCCCATGGGACCGGAAGCGGTACCGCGTCCGTCGGCATGTCCGGTCGCGAGATAACTCGCCAGCTCCGCGTTACTCCAGGTGCCGACCCCGCTGCCGTGATCGGACGTAATGTTGTAGGCTCGCCACCCCGCTTGCACTGCGCCGGCGAATTTCTTGCGATTGTTGAGTGCGAACGCGGGATTTCGCGGCGTATGGCACTCGCCGCAGTGTCCCATGGCTTCTGCCAGATACGCACCGCGGTTCCATTCGTTGCTTTGATCCGCATTCGGTTCGAAGCGCACATCCGGATTGAAGAGTGCTGACCAAATTCGCATCAGACCGCGCTGGTTGAACGGGAATGCCAGGGTATTCTGCAGTGCTGGCGCATGCAGCGGCTGCAGGCTGAAGAGGTAGGCCTTGATGGCCAGCGCATCCTCATCGGACATGTAGGTGTAGCTGGCGTAGGGCATTGCCGGATATAGCTTGGTGTCATTGCGGCCCAGACCCTTGTGCACCGCGTTCAAGAAGTCGGCGTCCGTATAGCTGCCAATGCCGGTTTCGCGATCGGGCGTGATGTTGGTGGAATACAGCGTTCCGAAAGGCAGTACGAAGGCGCGTCCGCCGGCATAGGGGATTCCACCCTCCGCGGTATGGCAGACCATGCAGTCCGCGGCCCGCGTCAGGTATTCGCCGCGCTCCAATGCACTGGCCGACTTCAATTCGGCGGGAACCCCGGTGGGGTCCTGCCCATGGTATTGCTCGAGCGCCACGCGCTTACCTTGAGCGAAGTCAGTCGGCTTGGGTCCGAACACGAAGTAGCCTAGAACGATCAATGCGACGCCGATGATGCCTGCCAGAGTCCACAAGACTGGATGCTTGCGCATGAGCGGTTCCTTGGAAAGCCTCAGGCGGCGCCCGAAGTGGGGAAGGGGAGGATGTGAGTGCGCCGCCCGGTGGCCGCAAAAATCGCATTGGCGACGGCGGGTCCAACCGGCGCGACGCCAGGTTCCCCGACGCCGGTCGGAGGCGCCGTCGAAGGCACGATATACACTTCAACCTTCGGCATCTCATTCATGCGCAACACACGATAGCTGTTGAAGTTGTCCTGCTCGACTCGGCCGTCTTTGAGAGTGATTGCCCCGAACAGAGCGGCGCCCAAACCGAAGCCGATACCACCCTCCATTTGTGCGGTGATGACGTCCGGATTGATCGGCGTACCGCAATCCACTGCGCACACGACGCGATCGACGGTCACGCGCCCCTGATCGTCCACACTGACTTCCGCAACTTGCGCGACGAATGTCTTGAAGGCTTCCGCTACGGCGATACCGCGGCCTTTACCCTTGGGCAGCGGATTGCTCCAGCCGGCCTTCTCGGCAGCCAACTCCAACACAGCCTTCATGCGCGGCTCGTGTTGCAGCAGCTTGCGCCTGAATGCAAAGGCATCCTCGCCCGCTGAATGTGCGACTTCGTCGATGAAGGTCTCCACGGCAAAGGTGGTATGCGAACTGCCGACCACCCGCCACCACAGAACCGGCACGCCGGCCTTCGTGGTAGACAGGTCAACGGAGATATTGGGTATCGCATAGGCAATGGTGGATGCCCCTTCAACGGAGGTACTGTCGATTCCATCTTTGATCAAACCGGCGAACGCCGTGCCGGCCACGATCGACTGGCCGACGATGACATGCCTCCATCCCACGAGCTCCTTGTTGGCATTGAGTCCCGCCTCGAGCTTGTGAAAATACATCGGCCGGTACAGACCGCCCCGGATATCGTCCTCCCGGGTCCACTGAAGCTTGATGGGCGTGCCGTCGGCCCCGTAGGCCTTGGCGATCGACACGGCCTCGACGATGTAATCGGAACCGGGATTGGCGCGCCGCCCGAAACTGCCGCCCGCGTACAGCGTGTGAATGCTCACCTGCTGCGGGTCGAGTCCCGCAGTCTTGGCAGCGTTCGCCTGATCGATGGTTTGAAACTGATCGCCCGCCCAGATTTCGCAACTCGTGGCGGTAAGCTTGACGACGGCATCGAGCGGTTCCATCGGCGCATGGGCGAGATAGGGAAATTCATAGCTGGCGGTCAGCTTGTGAGCCGCATCGCGGATGGCAGGCCCTGCATCACCTTCCCGGCGTGCCGACAGGCCGGGTTTTTCGGCCAGCTGACGATACTCAGCCATGATGGCTGAAGAGCTACGCTTCTCGGCATGGGAGTCATCCCACTCAACCTTGAGCGCGTCGCGCCCAAGCTTCGCGGCCCAGAAGCCTTTGGCAATCACCGCGACGCCGCGCGGCACTTGAACCACTTTGACCACGCCGGGAACGGCCAGAGCGCCGGCGTCATCGACCGACTTGACCGTACCGCCGAACAGCGGCGGCCGCTTCAGCAGCGCCACCAACAAACCGGGAAGAGCGACATCGAGGGTGAACTCGGCTGTGCCGTTGACTTTCGGCGGCACATCGACACGCGGCACTTTGCGGCCGATCAGTTTGAAATCTGCGGGAGCTTTGAGGACCACCTTTTCCGGAACCGGCAATGCCGCGGCTTTGGCAACCAGCGAACCAAAGGCGGCCTGGCGTTTGCTGGCCGCATGGTAGATGACACCCTTGTCTGTTGTGAGCTCCGAGACAGGTACTCTCCATTCGGTTGCGGCCGCGGTCAGCAGCATCGCGCGCGCTTTGGCGCCGGCTTCGCGCAATTGATCCCAGGAATTGGCCATTGCCGAACTGCCGCCGGTGCCTTGTATGGTGCCAAATGCCAGATTCGCGTAGCGTTTTGCATCCGCCGGGGCGCTTTCGACGCGTACCGAAGCCCAATCGGCATCCAATTCCTCGGCGACGATGGTTGCAATGCCGGTGTAGGCGCCCTGGCCCATTTCAACATGCTTGGCGATGACCGTTACGCTGTTGTCCGTGCCGATTCGCAGAAAGGCATTGGGTGCAAAGGCTGCAGCGGAAGCCGGAGCGGGCAGGGCATTGGCGCGTCTGGCGGGTCCCATCCACTGAAAACCGACGGTGAGAGCCGCGACGGCGGCGGTGCCTGAATTCTTCAGGAAGGCGCGGCGCGAGGTAACGCCTGTTTGCTGATCGGTGCTCATACGGAAGACTTCATGGATTGGGCGGCAGCGTGAATCGCTGCGCGAATTCGCGAATAGGTCGCGCACCTGCAGACATTACCGCTCATTGCGGCGTCGATGTCCGTATCGCTCGGTGAGGGGTTGGTCTCCAGCAGGGCGGTAGCAGACATGACTTGACCTGATTGGCAATAGCCGCACTGCGGCACCTGCAAGCTGATCCACGCTGCCTGCACTGCCTTCGCGAGTGAGCCCTGCAAGCCTTCGATCGTGGTCACCTCGCGACCGGCAACCGCCGACACGGGCAGCACGCAGGACCGTGTGGCTTTGCCATCCAAGTGAATGGTGCAGGCGCCGCACAGGGCCATGCCGCATCCAAATTTGGTTCCCGGCAAGCCGGCCACCTCGCGGATCGCCCACAGAAGCGGCATCGTCGGGTCGACATCCAGCGTGGTCGACTGTCCGTTGAGCTTGAAAGTGGTCGGCATGGGCGCGCGCTCCGTTGATTCCTCGGCCGATTCTACGAAGTACGGTTGTATCGCGTCAGATATAGCGAGGCAGTTTGCGGCGTGCAGCGCCGAGTTCCTGCGGCGTATCGACATCGCGTTCGGCCGACGGCAGATCGACCAGAATGCGCAGCTTTGCAGAAGAGACTGCAAGTAGGTTGCGTAACCCGATGTCGCCGGCAATTTCGCGAACCCGCGGAAAAAGCGCCCGCGGCAGAATGAGGGGTACGGAGGCACGTTCACCCGCGCGCCGTGCAACCACGCGGCGCCGCGCACCGCGCCAGCGTGAGATCAGCCGCTCGAGGTCTCGTGAACTGAGTTCAGCGAGATCCATGGGCAGCAACAGCACCGCACCGCTGAATCGCGACGCTCTGACACCGCTGATCACCGAGGTGGCAAGCCCCGAAGCGCAAGCGGGATTTGCGACGAAAACGATCGAGCGATTGCGCAGTTCCACCCGCATCCGCTGCGCCCGGGGGCCCGTCACCACGATGATCTTGTTTGCGGCGAAGGGCGCCAGAACTTTGACTGTCCTCAAAATCAAGCTCACGCCATGGATCCTGGCGAGGGCCTTCGACCGCCCCATGCGCCGCGACAAGCCGGCGGCGAGCACCACGATCTGCAGTCTGGAGAGTTCGCGTTGAATCATCGATACTGTATCGCAAATGCCGATCCAGCCAAATCCCGTGCGCCTCGATACCAGCCTGGAAGTGCTTGCCGAGCGCCTGTCCATGCTGGATGGCCCGTGCGTCATCGCCACGGTGATCTCCGCGGCGGGTTCGACCTACCGCAAGCCGGGCGCGCGCATGCTGTTGGAGAGCGATGGGCGCGTCACCGGACTGTTGAGCGGAGGTTGTTTCGAGCAGGACTTGCGTGGGCATGCTGCACGGGTGTTGGCCAGCGGCACCGCGCGCACCGTGTCGTACGATATGCGCGCCGATAACGATTTGATCTTCGGCATCGGGTCGGGGTGCGAGGGCTGCATGGGAATCCTGCTCGAACCCGCGCACCCCGGCGCCGCATCCGCCGAAGCCCTCATCCAGGCCGCTGCGATGTCGCATGACGGTCGATCCGTGGCGCTGGTGTCGGTTTTCGAGGGTCCCGACACAGAGCTTGGGACGCAGCTTTGGCACGAGCATCTGCCGGCGCCTGTGAGCGACGGACTTGCAATGGCGTGCATCCGCGCCGTCGACTCACGCCGCTCGCAGTCCTTATCGTGGATGCATGCAAACTTTCCCCGCAGGGCTTGGATCCACGTGGTCCAGCCGCCTCCGGCCGTGTTGATTTGTGGCGGCGGACCCGACGCCGAACCGCTGGTTGCCGGACTTCGAACGCTGCGTTATCCGGTGACGGTTTTTGACCACCGACCGGCGTACGCCAGCGTCGAAAAATTCCCGGGTGCATGCGTCGTTTCCGGCCCCGCGGGCGCTCTCGGTAGCCGGGTGGACTTTCAGCAGTTCTTCGCCGCCGTGGTCATGAGCCATCACCTGGAATCGGATGCCGCCTACCTGCGTGCTCTGGCCGACTCCCACATCGACTATGTGGGGCTGCTCGGTCCGCGGCCGCGCCGCGATCGGCTGCTCGAGGAAATAGGCACCGCAGCCCGCGGCATCGGCGATCGTTTGCGCGCTCCGATTGGGTTGGATATTGGTGCAACCACACCGGAGGGAATTGCGCTGTCCATTGTTGCGGAGATACACGCGGCGGCTGCCGGCCGCAGCGGCGGTTCATTCGCGAGCCAACGACCCGCATCGACGAACGTACAACCGCTCTGTGCGACTCGATGACAGGACGGACCGGCTCATCCGAGGCATCAAGACCGATTCGACTCCATGCAGCTCGTAACAATCATCGGTTGTGGGTATGTGGGCCGGCGTTTGGCTGCGCGGTTTCTTGCAACCGGAGCGCGTGTGCGCGGCTTTGCGAGGAGAATCGAGGAACTGCGACAGGGGGCGCTTGCGGCAGCTGACTTTTATAGCCTCGATCTCGACGCTTCAAAGGTTGCGCCTGTCGATGTCACCGAACACCTGGTCTACTACACCGTGCCGCCGGCGCGCGAGTTGGGCGACAGGCGGTTGACGCGATTTCTCGAAGCCGCGTGGGGTCGGCCCAAGCGACTCATCTATTTGAGCACCACGGGCGTATACGGCGATCATGGAGGGGGCCTCGTGAGCGAGGACACCCTGCCTGTTCCCCGTACCGAACGTGCGACTCGGAGACTGGCCGCTGAGAATAGTTTGCGTGAGTGGGCCGAGGCACGAGCCCTGTCGTGGTGCATCCTGCGAGTCCCGGGCATCTATGGTCCCGGCCGCCTACCGCTCGAGCGGCTGCTGCAGGGCGAGCCTGCGATCGCCCCTTCCGAGGGCACTCCCGGCAATCGCATACACGTCACCGATTTGGTAACGGCCTGCGTAGCCGCAGGGCGCGATGCTCAGGCAGATAAGCGCATTTACAATGTGACCGACGGCAGCGAAGACAGTCACACCGCGTTTCTGCAGCGAGTGGCAACGATCGCTCGCCTGCCGGCGCCGCCATTGATCAGCCGCTCGGACGCCCAGAGAAGCTTCTCGGCGATGTCCTGGTCGTTCCATGCAGAATCTCGCCGCGTGGACAATCGAAGAATGCTGGCGGAACTTGGCGTCGTACTGAAGTATGGCGATCTGGACGCCGGCGTTCGTGCAAGCTTGATGGAGGAAACGTCCGATCGAGCGGTTTCCTACGGCGAGATTTGAGGCTCGCGCGGCCGCTATTGTTTGCTATTCGATGAGGGCCGCGGGGATCAAAGCGTTTCCAGTGAACTGCGGGCCGGTCAGCTCGGCCGGCCTCAATCCCCGGTTGATATCCAGGCCCGTCAGCCTCCACTGATGAACATCGAGAGGAGCGGGTCGCAACAGCCTCTCGTGGAAAGCAGTTGGCCACATGATTCCGTGGATCAAACGATGCTCGTAGGTGTCGACGTCCACCAGCGCTCCGCGCGTAGACTCGAGGCCGTTGATCGTCATTCGAACTCGTCGCATGAGATGGGTATCCCGATCGATGTAGAGCGCCAGTTCATCCTCGTCTGCGTTTCCAAAGCCCGGCCGCACCTTCAAGTTCAACACATCGCATGAATACCGCGCCTTGCCCTGACGCAATTCCTGCATCTTCGCCAAAGCGGCTTGTGTCTCTCGATGCGGATTCTGGTTGGCGACCAACAGGATGGGACCCAACAAGAACAGCGCGTAAGCCTCCACCACCAATGCCGCTGCATCGACACGGTCCCGATCATGAATTTGCACTTCATTTAACCAGACTTCGGTGCTGCTGCCGGTGCCCGCGCTGATCCTGACGACCTGTTTATGTCCCTTCGGTCCAAGATGCGACTGCGCGGTGATTCCATCGCGCAGCAACAGTCGTTCCTGCGAGCCGCCGCGAAAACCAGAGTCCACCAATGTTGGTTGCAGTACACCCACCAGCCGACGCCAATGACCGGCGTAACTCACATTCAGGTCCTGTATCGAGGGGTAAGCCGCCAAACCGTGCGCGTCGGCACTTTGTCGAAGCAGCGCAATCGCATCTTGATCGGAAGGCGCAGGCAATGAAACCGGCAGAGTGGCCCGGCATCCACTCACAACAGGAAGCAGAGGCACGCAGAGGCCGAGTAGCATTGCCCGGCGGCGCGATGGATTTTCGCACTCCGCAATGTGCAGCTGCTTCATTGTGTCATGGTGTTCGCGTGACTCTCCAGGACACGTTATCACCTGAGACAGTGGTACTCCAGCGTCAGCCGAGAGCCGAAGTGCCACCGGCCCAAGGCCAGGGCAGCTCTTGGGCCGGTGTAGTTCAGCCTCCGATTTGAATGCGCCGCGGCATCGCTTTGGCTTGTTTCGGGATCGTTACCGTCAACACGCCGTGACTGCCGCTGGCGTTGACCTTTTCGCCATCAACGGTATCCGGCAAGACGAAGCGACGGTGGAATTGGCCGTGACCGCGCTCGATGCGCCTTCCCTGCGCCTCGTCGTTGTTCTTGCGAGCCGGCAGTGGTCGCTGGCCGGAAAGCGTCAGGATCCCCCCATCAAGGGTGAGGTCGACTGATGATGGATCAACGCCGGGTAGGTCCACATACAGTTCGAAACGATCCGCGTATTCGTGGATATCCACGGGCGGAACCCACATGGCCGTTGCGGAACTACTGTCGTTCTCTCGGGCGTTTCCGAACAGCCGATTGATCTCTTCCTGCAGGCGCGGCATCGCGCCCCAAGATTCCTGTCGCACTACAGCACTCATGACACCACTCCTCTTGTTTGATCAGCAATTGTTTCGACGGAACCCGCCCCTCGAGCAGTCGCGAGGGCGATTGCCGCCAAAGCTATGGATTGCAATTCTTATTTCAAGAGGGCGGCGGCCGGCGGCGCTAAAATTCTGGCAGCGGCAGCCATTCATCCGCAATCAACGGGTTGACCCGTCATTCCAAGATGGACTGTACGAACAGAGACCATATCCATATATATCAAGAAATTACAGTCCATTTCTCGACTCGAATCGAGATCGAATGCTCGCCTTGTACCAACTAAAGTACACTTTGAACAGAGCAACACTCTGCCACACGAAATGTGCTTTTTCCGGGGTGTTTTGCGCCGAGGTTTCAATTGGGACAGTCTGCTGCACTCTATTGCCGAGTATCGACCGCCGACCAGACCTGCGCGCGGCAGGAGCGTGACCTTCGCGCCTTCGCCAAGAAAGCCGGCTACAAGATCGTCGGAGTCTGGAAAGAAACCGCGTGCGGAGCCAAGGACGATCGGGCCGAACGGAGGGAAGTCCTCGATATCGTGAAGCGTGACCGTGCGGCCTAGTGCCTTAAATTGCTGAGTGCCAGAGGGAGTCAGGGCTATGAATAAGAAGAAATGCTATCTCTCTCTGTGGCTGGTCGTGATTACACCGCTTTCCATCATTGCCGGCACTTTGGCGCGAGCCGCCGATGTCGGCCCGGGCTATGACATTGAGATGAGCCAGATGATTCGAGTACGCGATGGCGTCGAACTTGAGGCATGGATCACCAAGCCGTCTAATCTCAAGGTGAAAGCCCCGGCAATCCTAACGCTGACGCAATACGACATCGACGGTGGTCGCCACGCAGATTCCCCGGGTTCCTACGCCAGGCGCGGCTATGTGTTTGTACAAGCCTATGTCCGCGGACGCGGGAAATCCGGCGGCTTCAAGAGCGACAACCTCGGAACGCAGGTTGGTCGGGACGGTTACGATCTGGTTGAATGGATCGCCGCACAGCCATGGAGCGATGGACGAGTCGTCATGTTCGGAGGCTCCTACGTCGGCATGACCCAGTGGCGCACAGCCGCCCAGTTGCCTCCGCATCTCGCCGCCATAGCGCCCTACGTACCCATCTACCCGGGGTGGGACATTCCGAATACCAACGGAATTCCGCAGGCACAAACGGCGCTGATCCTGGGTTATGTATCAGGACGCTCGCTCAACACCGGCTATGTCAGCAATCAAGAATATATCGCGGGCAAAATGTTGGAGCAGTACGCCGCCTACCGGCCGTTCAGTGAACTCGATCGTGCGATCGGCATCTCGGCGGATGATTGGTGGATGCTCGACGAGCACGGACAAAGGCTATCGATGATGAAGATGTGGCTGAACCACGTGGGCGATGCCGTCTTCAATCTTGCGGCTGAACCAACGGTCGACAGCTACTCTCGCATGCACTTTCCCGTCCTGACGGTCACCGGCTATTACGACGATGACCAGCCCGGGGCGCTCCATTACTACCGCAACTACGTTGCTCATGCGCCCGCCGCCGCAGTCGCGCGTCACCATCTGGTGATCGGACCGTGGGACCATTTCGCCACCCAGGCGCCGACCAAGATGGTCGAAGGAGTCGCGATACCAGAGGCGGCGGTCATTGACATGCAGAAACTGCATGCCGACTGGTACGACTCTGTGCTGGGACGCGGCGCGTCCCCCGCGCTGTTGCACGACACCGTGGCGTACTTCATGTTGGGTGCCGACGAATGGCGATATGCAAAATCTTTGGACGCAGCGTCGTCGGGGAAGCAGCTGACGCTCTTCCTCTCAGATTCGGCGGGGACACCGCAGGATGTATTCCATTCAGGACGGCTCACACCGAAGCCGAATCCCAAGGATCCGCCGGCCAACATCGTCAGCGATCCTCACGAGCTGCCGGAACTCGAGGTCGCCAGTTATGCGGCAAACGAGGATTTAACAAGTCAGTTCCGCGCGTACCAGAAGCGGGCCGTGACATTTCATTCGGACCCGCTCGCCCAGGATACCGAGATCGCGGGGCACATTCGTTTGACTCTAGAGTGCTCGGCCGATACACCTGACTTCGATTTGTGGGCACAGGTGCTGATGGTGCTCCCAGATGGCTCGACGGTTCGTTTGGGGGAAGATGTTCGCCGTGCCCGATTTCGGAACAGTCAGTTCACTGAGGAACTCATCAAGCCTGGGCAGATAGTACAAATCCCGTTCGCATTTAATTGGCTGGCGCGACGTATCCCGGCCGGCGCGCGCCTTCGTTTAACTATTGCCCCTCTGAACTCACCGAACTACCAAAAAAACTTCAACACGGGTGGGCGAATGGGATACGAAAACATTCGCGACGCGCGAATTGCGAACATCAAGGTCTTTCATGACGCTAAACGGACGAGCCAATTGATGCTACCGATCGCCGCTGCGCGAGCCCCAGGTCCTTAGCGTACGTAAGGGCCCCTTTCTTGAGGTCACCCTTCAAGGAGAGCGAAAAGACGCAACATCCGCAGCGATACGATCGGCCAGTTGACCGAGCAGTTCGCCCCACGCGTGGGCCACGTCAGATGGCTCGGGTGACGGCAACTGAGTACGCAACGAGGCGACACTGCGCTTTGCGTTCGCCATCCCGCCGGCAGGAATCAGCAACCAACTCGAGCGCATGGTCGCCTGCGCACCGGCAACGCTGAATTCCAGGATGTCGACGTCGATGCCCAGCGCATCGCCGGACTTTGGCAAACGCGGATAAATCACGCGGCCGGCGGGCAGCCGTTGGTCGAGATCGTCGGACAATGCTTGCCGCGCGAGCTGTGCCAACGGCGCGGACCAATGGTCGAAGTCGCGGATCTCAAGCGTGCCCGTGCCCGACACGGTGAGAAGCTCGATACGATCCCAGCCCGCGGGGACGCTCAAGCTGTCGACGCGCAGGGGTGGCCCCGCGTAGTCATCGGTACGCACTGCGGGCGGCGCTGCACCGATGGCGTAGATCTTCGTCGGCGAACTGTGGCACGCACCGAGCATCAGCGCGAAAACGCCCGCCAGCGCGATCGGGAGTGGCCACCTGAGATTCGAGCGCATTGAACTGGCTTCTTTCATTTTTCGGGTCTCTTACCGCGAATCAATGCCTCAGGGTGTCGGTCAAGATAATCGGTCAGCGTTTTGATCGATCGCGCCGCGTCGCTGATCTGCTTGATGGCCTCCGGCAGGCTGGTGTCTTCAGTGGCGCCCGCGCCTTCCACCACGCGACGCAGCGCTGTCGCGGTGCCAGAGAGTTCAGCAGCCGCATCGTTGAGATTGTTGATGAGCGGACCGATGCGCGGTTGCACTTCGCCCAGCAGTTTGTCGATCGACGCCAAAGTCGAATGTAGGTGCGCCAGGCTGTCCTTGAGTTCAGGGGAGGACATCAGCTTGTCGAGATTGCCGGTAATCTTCCGCAAATTGGCGCCGATGTCCTCGAGTGGAATTGCATCCAGCTTGCTGAGAAACAGATCCGCCTTTTCAGCGATGTCGTCCAAGCTGCTGGAGCCCGGTGCCACTGGGAAACGGGGATTGCCGCTGCCGGCGGTCAGCTGTGCGGCCGGCGCGCCGGCGGTGCGTACCAGTTGAATGGATTCATCGCCGAGGACGGGAGGAGATTGCTGCAGCCTGGCTCGATAGCCGAGATGGATCAGCCGCCCCAGTGCCGCGTCTGTGGCTGCCCGCCATTCCTCGGGCGAGGCCTCCGCACCGGAGCCTGCTTTCAAATGCATTTGCTGCGGATACAACACGGCGGTGGCGATCGCATAGGGGGCGCCGGTGTGCTCGCTGTAGGCCAACTGCGTCGACTCGACCTCGCCGATCTGAAATCCCTTCAGGGTTACCGCGGACGTTTCATCCAATGTTCCGGCGTCCCCATCGAAGGCGAATTCATAGCGCACGGTCGGGCCCGACAAACCCTGGCGCGCGGCGTTATGCGATGAATACAGCGTGAATTCAGTTCCCGGAGCACTTCGTGCATCGGTGGTATGCGTGGTGTCCACCTCCAGATCGATGCCGCCTGCCAGCAAGGTGCTTACGGGCGCGAGATTGGCGTTGATGCCGCCGCTTCCGAACGAAAGACGCAATGGGCTTACCTTCCAAAATCGCGCGCCCGGGCGGATCAAGGTGTCGTAGGGCTCGTTGATGAAGGCCTGCAGACTGAATCCATGATTTCCGTCGAATTTGATCGCGACGATCTTGCCGATCGCCTGTCCGTGATACAGCACGATGCTGCCTTCGTGAATTGAGTTGAGCGAGTGGGCGCGCAGCGCGTATCGCGTGCCTTTGTCGCCCGGCAAAATCAAGGGTGCTTGATCCAGACCCTCGAAACGACTTTCGGATTCGCCGTTCTCGCCGGGCGCATAGCCGATTGCGACGCCGGACACCACGGCTTTCAAGGAGCTCAGGTCGGTGAAGTTCGGGTTGGCGCCGATGAGCCAAAAACGCGCATTGGAATTCAAACCGGCTTTCGCCGCGGGCACCAACCGCAACACGAAATCCAACCTTCGGCCATCGGCATTCGGCTCGATGCGAATCAGTTGGCCGGCTTCGATGCCCTGGTACAAAACCTTGGTGGTGCCCGCCTTTGCGCCGGCGGCCCGATTGAAAGTGACCGTGACGACCTCGCCGCGGTTCAACAGGGCTCTGATGCCCAAGTACCCGACGATGAGCAAGGCCACCAGCGGAATGCCCCAGATGACATTCGGCCAGATCGTGCGGCGACTGCTGGTTCGCGGGATTTCAGCGGCTGTGTCGGGCGGCTCCTGCGGGATGCTCATCGACCTTGCTCCACGCAGTCCCACATTTTGCGGGGGTCGAACAGCTGGGTCGCCAAAGTGGTCAGGATCACAACGGCCGAAAAAGGAACCACGGCCGGCTCAGCGTGGCCGTCAATCAGCGCGTTGAACTGCAGCACCGGAACGAAGCAGGCGATTGTCAAAGGATCCACCATGGACCAGCGACCGATCTCCTCGACGATACGAAACACGCGGGTCTTGCCGATCAGAAATCGACACGAGTGACACATGGCCGACGAGGCGCACCAAGCGAGCCCGAGCATCTTTGCCAGGGGAATGGTGAAACTCGCGGTGAAAACCAGTGCGGCCAATCCGATGAGATGCGACTTGACCAAATCGATCACCCCGCCCAACACTGTATAAGAGGTCGGCGTGATGTCGATGGGTATCGTGGCAATGGGATAGACATTGGCCGGCAGGTACATGATGCCCGCCGCCAGAAGCAGGGCGATGGAGCGCGAGTAGGGGTTGACCTTGCGCGCAATGACGGTTGACGAGCAGCGAGGACAGCTCGCCGCGGTTTCCGTCCGCGGCATCACCAGTTCGCAACTCGGACACATCATGGTGGGAGCGCGGATCGCCTCATTGTCCGGGGCGATGTGGCGCCAAACTTGCGCTTTGTCCAAGGTCGCCCGCGCGATCAATGACAGAAGTCCGGTTAGAATGAAACAGATGGCGCCTGCGCCGAGTTCCACGACCAGCGAGGAACGCAAGCGAAAATAGGCCACCAACAATCCCAGTAAAAAAACGTCCAACATCGCCCAAACCTGAAGTGCATTGGCCACGCGGAATACCAAGGGTAGCCAAGCAGGACGGCGTTCGAAGCGCACTGCCGAGAGCACAGCAGTCAATGCGGCGAAACGCAGCACCGGAAAGAGAAATACAAACAGAAACACAATCGCAGCCAGCAACGGCGAACCATCGCTCCAGACTACGCTGACACTCATCGGCAGATAACTGGTGCGGGTGGAGCCGAGCGCCGATGCCGTCAGGAAGGGCGCAGTCCAAGCCGGAATCAGCAACAGAAGAATCGCGGCTGAACATGCCAAGGTCGCGTCCAGGCTTTTGCCGGCGCTGTGTTCCAGTTGCGTCTGGCACCGGCTGCAAGACACGATATCCCTGCGGCCCACCGGGGGTTGTATCTGCAGCAGGCCGCAGTTGCGGCACTCAACGTAGTGCTGCCGCGAGCCAGGGCTCGCCGAGAACGGTCGGTCAAGAAGCAAAGCCGGTGGCATCGTTCCGGCATCATGTCGGAAGCCGGACAAATATCCAATGCGATGCCACCGACGCGCCGTGGATATAGACCTCTGCATGTCCAGGAATGTTTTGATGTGTTTGGCGAAAGTTGGGCTGCCGATGCGAGACCCTAGACTGCTGGACTTGGCGAGGCTAAAAATCCTGAGGTAAGCGATCAGAATCGACTATAGAAATAGTACGTAACTTCTTGTATTTATTGTGTCATTGGGAGTTTGAAATGCCGGCAGAGCGGAGAGATCAGAGGGCCTCCGCCGTCGGCGTGCGTGGTTTTCTCAATGCGGTAATGGCTGCGGCGCCGAAGACCAGGGCATTGGCTACGACGACGGGAATTGCGCCTATCGCGAAGCCGTAAACGATCCAGAGGATGGCGCCCGCCATTTGTGCGATGCGCAGGGAGCTGGGTTGTTTGAAGACATAGGATGCGACAAAAACCGCGGTGGCGGTCCAGCCCAAATACAGGGTCCAGCTCGAGTTGGAATTCATACCGCGACCTTGGCTGCCTCGGCTGCCACGAGGTTGGTGATTCGCACGCGATCGGTGCGATCTCGTTCCCAGCCGTCGAGCGTGAGTCCGAAAGATTCGAACAAAATGCGGATGTCGTGCCGCTTCCAGTGCAGCAGCTGGTCGAGGATGGGCACCATGACGCTGAATACGCTGTCGCTCAAGACGGTGGATTTGGCGATGCGGGCGAGTTGTTTATTCTCGGACACGGCGACTGTGAAGCCGTCGTGGTTGTTGACATGCAGCATGACGTGGACGTCGGAGCTGCCGTCGCCGACGTAGATCATGCGATCGGGCGCGATATTCAGGCGGGTTTGGAGCTCTTCGATCACGGCGACCTTGCCGTAACCGGCGGGGACTCGCTTGATGGCGCGGACTTCGCCTGTGTGTTGATCGAAATCCAGTTCGGTGCCGATGATGTTCTCGGGCGGGACCATTCCGGCGAGCGCGGATACGACGATTTCGCGTGGCGCTGCGGAAATTACGTAAAAGGAGAAGCGGTGATTCGCAATGCCGCGGGACATGATCTCGGTCAACGCGGGGATATTGCTCTTGAGGCGGACGCGACGTCCAGCCTCGATGAGGTGTTGGCGGCGGATGCCGCGAAACTCGGGGTCGTGGCGGATAAGGTAGGCGAGTTCGCCACCTTGCTGAACGAGATTGGAGTTCGCCAGCCCCGCTACCCGGGACTCGAAGCCCGAGATACCCAGTAGGTGGCTGAGCTCGAGCCCTGAGTCATTGAAGCTCAGGGTTTGGTCGAAATCGGAAGCGAGCAGGTAGTGCTTCGTTGGGGGCGAGGTCATGGATGGTTCCTTAACTAAACTAGCTGGGCTCCCCCAAGTCCATGGGTAGTATCGGCTATCCCCGGTGCGGAGTCATGTGAGAAAAACTTTATGTGCAGTGAAAGAATGAGCTGAAAGCGGGTGTGGCAGAGCGGAATCGATGGGTTGCCATGGTGTGCAAGGAAGTACGTCGCATTCCTGGCCTTTCAAGTGTGGGGAAAACTCGGACTGTTGTTTTGCGCCAAAACGAATTCATCGGCGGTCGTTGGTGAAGAGCGCCTCGAAATTTCTGGCGGTCGATGCGGATGGCGCTGCGCACAAGACCCGTTGCGCCGTGACTGAACACGCCGCGCTCGAGGAGGCGTTTTCTTCGCGGTGAATCCGTCTTGATAAAAAACATTCCGAGGTGACCGTCAGGAATGCTCGGAATCGAGCATAAGTGTTGCCGTGGGAGCAAACCGAACAAAAAAACCGCTATTTTTCCGTTGTGCTCATTACGTTATATCGAATCGTTATTCGACCGCGTTCACAGACCTCAGTAGTTTGCAGTCACCCAGGAGCGGATGAAGTAGGGATGACTGAACAGCACAATCAAAACGGCCGAGAGAACATCACGCTATTGACGTTTCGGCATTCGCACGTGTGTGACGTGGAGCCGGTACAAGGTGCGCGAAAGCTCATTGTCATTGATCCCTTGTCGCAATCGTTGCTGAGCGGGCTGGAGCGTCTGGCACCCAGTGATGCCGCGATACTGATTTGCGGTGAGACGGGCACCGGCAAAGAACTGGTAGCCCGCTACATTCACGATCGTAGCGGTCGCCAGGGCCCTTTCATCGCAGTGAATTGCGGGGCGTTCAGCGAGCAGCTCATCGAGGCCGAACTCTTCGGTCACGAGGCAGGTGCGTTCACCGGCGCTCAGCATGCACGGGCTGGCTGGTTTGAAGCCGCCAACGGCGGGACGCTTCTGCTGGACGAGATTGGCGACCTTCCGTTGGCCATGCAGGTCAAACTGCTGCGAGTGTTGCAGGAGCGGCAAGTCGTTCGCCTCGGATCTCGTCGAGCGATCCCGATCAATGTTCGCGTACTGGCGGCGACGAACATCGACTTGGAGACTGCGGCGGCGGCGCAGAAGTTTCGGCGCGACCTTTATTACCGCCTGAGCGTGGCGCCGATCAGGCTTGCGCCGCTGCGCGAGCGCCCGAACGACATCATGCCGTTGGTACAGCACTTCGTGACGCTATACGGGGATGCGCTTTCCCAGGATCGCGTGGTGGTATCGGCAGCGGCGGAGCGTCTGCTCCTGGGCCACTCGTGGCCCGGCAACGTGCGCGAACTCGAGAACGTGATCCATACCGGCTTGCTGAAGTGCAATGACGGCGTATTGAATCCATCGGATCTCACGATTCCGCGTGCTTCTCCGGGCGTATACGGCGGGCAGGCGGAGGCCGCTGACCCAATCACCGCGATCGAAGCCGGAATTCGCCGCCTACTGGCCACGAACCGAACCGGGATCTACGAGGCAGTGGAGCGGCTGCTGCTCGGAGTCGCTTTCGAGCATTGCGGACGCAATCAAGTCTGGACGGCGAAGCGGCTTGGCATCACACGAAACATTGCCCGCGCACAACTCAAGCGCTTCGGTCTCATCGGGGACCGACGACAGTCCAGCGATGATGGCCTCGGCGGCGGCTCGAGCGCGCTCTGCGACTTCGAAGAGTCGGCGGCAGAAATACCCTACAACACACAGGAGCAACTTCGATGAAAAAATCACTGGCGTTTTTGATGACAGGTTTGGTGCTCGCGGCGCCGACGATCTTTGCGGCCGAAAGCGCGACGTCCTCTGCTGCCTCCCAGGCGAAGGAAGCTGCGCCGCAGGCACCCAAGTTCAAGGCGCATGTGCTGAGCCGTGGCGAGTTGGATCAGCTGCTGGCCCATCCGGCTCAATATCTCGTCATCGACGTGCGCCGTCCCGATGAGATCAGCACGATCGGCGGCCTGCCGGTGTTCCTGAATATTCAGGCGCAGGACCTGGAACAGGAACTGGCGTGGATCCCCAAAGGCCGAACCATCGTGACGGTTTCCAATCACGCGGCACGCGCGGGTGTTGCCGCGGATCTGCTGACCTCCAAGGGATTCAAGGTTGCCGGGGCCGCCGGTGTGCAAACCTACGAACAACAGGGTGGAGTGCTCACCAAGTTTCCCGCACCCGCACCCGCCCCACGTGCCGCGCAGGTAGCGCCGTGACCGGCGGCAGCAAGGGGCCAAAGGCATGAGCAGCCTCGCGCTGGCGCGCCGGGAACTCGTGCCCGCTCGTGCCCCGGGTATTCTGCCCGGGGCGCGCGGTCGGACCCGGCGTCCTGCCGCCCCCGTGGCGCAGCACGCTTGGAGTGCGGTCGCGCTGAATGGCGATTCGGCAGCCTCGTTGCGCTTCGGCCAAGTCTCGAGACCGCCGACTTATTCGTGGGCGCTGCTCGCATTGGCGGCAGCGCTGCATGTGGGAGCCCTCTGGTACCTCGGGCATCATGTGAGTTCGTCGGCGACGCCCACCCGAAAAACCGAACTGGCGCTGGACATCGCGGCGCCGCCGCCCCCGAAGGTCGAGCCGCCGAAACCGCCGCCACCCAAGCCGCAGGAGCAGCGTGTTGCTCGGGCGGTTCCGCAGATTCAGGCGGCCGTGCCCACCCCCAGCGACACGCCGGCGGTGGCGACTGATGAACCGCCGGTTGCCGCGGCACCGAGTGCCGCCGCCGAACCGGCACCCGCGCCATCGCCACCCGCCGCGGTGAGCGCACCGTTTGGCAAGGCCGGTTATTTGAACAATCCCTCTCCGGATTATCCGGCGCAGGCCGCGCGGCAGGGATGGCAGGGAACGGTCACCTTGCGCGTCCATGTGCTCTCCACCGGAAAGCCGGACGCGGTCGAGGTTCAAAGGAGCAGCGGCCACCGTCCTTTGGACGAAGAGGCCATACGTGCGGTCAAGGGGTGGTCTTTCCTCCCCGCCAAGCGCGGCGACACGCCGATCGACGGCTGGGCCACCGTGCCCATCGAGTTCAGGCTGTGAAGCGACCGATGATACGGGAAAGCGATTTTTTTCGAGTGTTAGGAATTTTAATCGGAGCAATGACATCATCATGATCAATACATCTGCCATTCCCGCCGTCGCCATCAGTCTGTGGGTGCTCGGCCTTTTCTCCCTGGTGACCTGGGCACTGATTCTGGTCAAGGGTGTCCAGAGTTTCCTGGCCGCGCGGCGTGGACGGCATTACGCGCAGCAGTTCTGGGCCGCGAGCAACTTGCAGGCGGCGGCGGAAATTCACGGTCCAGATACCCCGCTCACGCGAGTCGCCAACACGGCGTTCAATTCTTTGCGGCAGAGCGATCGGACCGGTCACGAGCACGACTTGGAGCACAGCTGGGACCGTCATGAACTGCTGGAACGCAATCTACGGCAGCAAATCCTCAAGGAAAAGCGCGGCCTGGACAGCGGCCTGGCATTGCTGGCGACCGTTGGCAGCACCGCGCCTTTCGTCGGCCTGTTCGGAACCGTCTGGGGCATCATGAGCGCGATGCATCACATCAGCGAGATCGGCAACGCGTCGATCGACGTGGTGGCGGGTCCCATCGGTGAGGCGTTGATCGCGACCGGCATCGGGATCGCGACCGCCGTGCCGGCGGTACTGGCCTATAACTATTTCTTGCGCCGGGTCAAATCCATCGTCGCGGACCTCGATGATTTTGCGCACGACTTTCTCAACCTTGCACAACGGGCCACCTATCGCATCGAGCGAGATGTTCGGCCGAGCGATGCGCGCGCCAACCCCAATTCGCGCCAGCGTGATTTCGACCGATCCCAGCCGGCGATCGCGGCTGCAAACTGAACGGAGAAACACATGGCGATATCAACCCAGGAAGAAGACAACGTCTTGAGCGAGATCAATATCACCCCGTTGGTGGACGTGATGCTGGTGCTGTTGGTGGCATTCGTCATCACCATTCCGGTGCTGTCGAACGCAGTGCACATCAACTTGCCGAAGACCGTCTCGACCACGCCGCCGGACGAGCAAAAATCGGTGACGGTCACGGTCGACAGCGACAGCCACGTGTACTTGGATAATGAAGCGGTGCCATTGGAAGGGCTCAACGGCAAGCTTCTCGCTTTGAGGACCGCAAACGCGAATTTGGCGCTGCATCTGCGGGCCGATGAACGCGTGCCGTACGGCCCGGTGGCGAAAGTCATGGCAGCGATCGAGCATGCGGGAATCTCGCGCGTGTCGGTGTTGACCGATCAGCAATGATCATGAACGCAGTGATCCTGAACCGCCGTAAGTCGAGTTCGGCGAGGTCTTCGTAGCTCAAGACCGCTTCGAGACCAACGAATCCAGTGAATGTTTCGCGCGAAAGGCGATGAGGCTGCCGTGGCCTCGGCGTCGGTGTGCGCGGCTGCGTCGCAAATACGCAGTGAACGAAAAAGAGAGAGTGATGTTATGGGAAGCAAGTCCAAGGCGAAAACGCCGCGAAATACGTTGGCGCAACGCCCGGTTCGGTGGCGAGGAACGCTGCCGATGATAGCCGTGTGCGCCGTATTGTCATCGGGCGTCGTACAGGCGGCGGATGAGCAATCCGTGGCGCAGCTCAAGGCGGAGATCGAGCGTCTGAAGCAAGCGCTGCAACAGAGCCAGGAAGAGTTGGCGGCGCAAAAAGCCGGACAGGCAGCGCAGCCGGCGACGGCCCCCGGGGACGCGGGCCAGGTCGCGGCAGCGGCGGCGGAGCCTGCGGGTCAGCAGGGTGGCCGGCCGGGCGACACCACCTCCGACCTGTCGAAGGTGGTGGTGCGGCCGCCCAATCGTCTGGCGCCATTGAAAGACGTGCCGCTGTCGGTATCCGTCGTGACCGGCGAGCAATTGGCGCAGACCGATGAGTTCGACATCGGCGCGATCACCAAGCGAGCGGCTGACGTCACTTGGAATCAAGGCAATCAGCGCACCAGCAGCTTGTCCATTCGCGGCATCGGCTACATCACGCAGAACGAGGCGCAGGCGCCCAGCGTCGGTGTGCTGGTCGACGGCGTGCCTTACCTCTTCAATCCGTTGACCTCGAGTTACAACTTCAGCGATGTCGACACGGTGCAGGTTACGCGGGGTCCGCAAGGCACCCTGGGCGGCATGAACAACACCCTGGGCAATATTCTCGTGACCACGAAGCGTCCCACCTTCACACCGGATGCGGAGTACCTTTTTTCCTATGGGCAGCGCGATACCTTCATCGGTCAGTTCGCGGTCAGCGATGCCATCATCGATGATTTGCTGGCCTTCCGCGCGTCGATTTCCGAGGAAAAAGGCGAGGGGGACATCAACAACGTGTACGCGACGGATCAGACCTATCAGAACGTGGATCGCACCACCGGGCGCATCCAGTTTCTGTTGACGCCGGACCAGGACTTCACGGCACGCTTCAGTGCGAACGTGACGCCTCGAGCCGGTGAATACACCAACGAGCGCAGTTTCAACACGCCGACGCCCACCACCTATGCCGATGGCGCCGCGAACACCAGTCTGACCAACGACGCACGGCTGGCCAGGAGCTGGTTCACGCAGGATCCCAACTACAGCTACACGAAAAATTACCTGAGCACCACCGCGGTGGACATCGACGGTGGATATCCGGTGGTCACCGGCACCAACGGTGTGTCCCTGCAACTCGACTGGAATGTGGGGCCCTATAGCATCACGTCGATATCCGCCTGGCAGAACTATCACTTCAACGCACGCAACGACGAAGGCACGGAGTTCGCGATCAGCACGACGGGCGGGGTTTACGACAACAACTACGATCAACTCACGCAGGAGCTGCGGGTCAATTCCACGATCGGGAACATCGCGGATTATCAGGCCGGCGTGTTCCTGGCCAGAACGAACACCAATTATCAAACGTACAGCAACTGGCTGCAAGACGCGGGCGCCTGGTATGCGAGCACAGCCCAGTACGCGACGCTCGATGCCGACGGCAACGGCCGATACTTGATGGAGAACACGCTGAATGCCACCTGGAAGGACACCACCCAGCACATTCAGAACAAGAGTGCGGCGCTCTTTGCGTCGGTCGACTGGCATATTTCGCAGCCCCTCACGCTCACCACCGGAGCGCGTCTGAGCGATGAAGACCGAAAGAATGCCAGTGCGAGTTATCTGGCTGACGCAGGAAACGGCTCAGCCTTGAGTCCCGTCTCGGTCAACGGTGTGCAGCTGGGAGGCTTTGCGACCAACAGCACGGGCGCTTTGCTGGCCACCGATTCAGCCGCCCAAATCGCCGTGGCCAACAGCGTAGCCCTGCAATATTTCAACGTGCCGACGTATGCGGCGCTGAGCCCTGCGGAGCAGAAACAGGTCGCGGCGGCGCAGGCATTGCGCAAGGCCCAGATTGGCGTGCTCTGGAATGAGGTGACCGCGCAGCCATTCAGCAAGACCATGCCGACATTGTTCTTTGGCCCCAGCTACAAGCTGACGAACAGCGAAACCGCCTATGTCACGTATCAGCACGGCGAAAAGGCCGGTGTGGCGCAGGTCGTGAATGGGGTGTCGTCCCCCGTCAAGCCGGAGCGGTCCGACGCGTACGAACTTGGCCTGAAGTCCGTGCTGCTCGACAAGACCCTGGTGCTGAACGCCGATGTGTTCCTGGAAAATATCCGGGACTATCAGCAAACTGTCCAGGTCTTCGACGCCTATACCACGGCCGCACAGGCCAACGGTACGAACTACTACACCACGGCCACCGGCAATGCGCCCTGGGTGCAGTCGAAAGGCGTCGAGATCGACTCCCTGTTCACAGCCATCCCCCATATCACGCTGCGCCTCAGCGGCGCCTACGTCGATGCCTTTTACAAAAACTATCCGAACTCGCCGAAACCGGTGGAGGATGCCGATCAAACCAACCCTTATCGCAATGTCACGGGCTTTGCGCTGCCGGGCGCGGCGAGAGTTACCGGCGATTTCGGTTACGAGTATCGCGTGCTGGTGCTGGTGCCGCTGTTGCGGGCCGCGGAATTTCATGTGGGCGGTGATACTCGCTACACCAGCCGATATAACACCGATACCGCTCTGTCCAGCTATGCCTGGGTTCCGGGCGGCAGCATCACCGACCTTGCCATTGGTCTTGGGAAAGCGGACCGCAAGTTCGACTTCTCCGTGGTAGTGAAGAACCTGACGAATAACGACATCCCGGTGGTCAAGACCTGGAATAGCTACCAGCCGGCTTTCGAACGTTGGTTCGGACTGCAGGTGGCCGGCAAGCTGTGGTGAGCCCTGCGATCCCGGCAGGTGGTCTGAACGAATCGAACCTAACTATCAAACAGGAATTCTCATGCAATCATCAACACGATTCAAACGTTTGCCGCTCAGCGCCTTGCTGATCGGCATTGTTTATACAGCCGCTGTCAGCGCGGATGCCGTGGACGTCATCAAGACCCGTCAGCACGAGTTCAAGGACCTGGGCGCGGCGACCAAGTCAGTGAAGGATCAGTTGGCCAGCGGCAGTCCGAACAGCGACAAGATCAAAGCGGCGGCCGCCATCATCAAGCAGGCCGCCGCCGGCATACCCAACTGGTTTCCGGCTGGAAGCGATGCGTCGGCGGGCGTGAAAACAGCAGCCAAGGCAGAGATCTGGAGCGACGCCGCGGGCTTTGCAGCCGCCCGGGATAGCTTTGTCGAACAGGCCGGAAAGTTTTCGGTGCTGGCCAACTCCGGCGATGCCGCCGCGCAAGCCGATGGCTTCAAGGCGTTGGGCAAGACCTGCGCCGGCTGCCACGAAAAATACCGCGTGAAGCAGGACTGAGCGATGAGCGCGACCGTCCCCATCGACAGTCGTTCGGCGCGGGTGCGCGTCTGGGATCTGCCGACCCGAGTCACGCACTGGCTGTTGGTTCTGTTGGTTGCGGCGTCGTGGTGGAGCGCCGACAGCCATCATATGGACTATCACAGGTACTGCGGTTACGGGCTGCTGGGATTGCTGCTGTTCCGTGTGTATTGGGGAATTTTCGGCAGCGAGACCGCGCGTTTTGCCCGGTTCGTCAAAGGGCCGCGCGCCATCTGGCGCTACCTGCGGGCTGGAACCCACCATGCCTCCCCAGGACACAACCCGCTGGGTGCCATGAGCGTCTTAGGGTTGCTCGGTCTCTTGGTATCCCAGGTGACCCTCGGCCTTTTCAGTGTCGATGTCGATGGCATGGAGTCGGGCCCGTGGTCGCGCTATGTAAGCTTCGAGGTCGGCCGCGCCTGCGCGCATTGTCATCATGCCCTCTTCAATGTGTTGCTGGCCTTCATCGCACTGCATCTGGGGGCGGTGTTGTTTTACTGGATCGTCAAACGCGACAACTTGGTGCGACCCATGCTGACGGGATGGAAGACGTGGACCCATCGGCATGACTTCCACGCATCCATCGCGCCGTGGTGGCTCGCCGCACTGGGAGTGGCGCTCTCGGCGGTTATGGTCACAGCCATCGTGAGATAGGCGGGCAACTCAAAACTCATATCGGGAGATGATTCATGTTTAGAAAGCAAATCGTCGGTGGTCTGCTGGCTCTGACGGGGTTGAGCACAACCGCACTCGCGCAGGACGCACAGCGCGTGATCGCGGAGGCATCGAAGGCCCAATATGGTCAGTTTGTACGACAACATCCAGCGTCTGCACCTGAATGTGCAACGGGTGATTCCGGTGCACTATCCCGCTGACGAGCATGTCATTGCGATGGCGGAACTGACTCGATGGGCTGGAAAGGGCACTCCCAACTAATGTCAGCCCAAGTCGCTTCGCTGTTGTGTTCCTCGACTGCTGCGCCGGCAGCAGTTGGCAAGCGCCGGCTGTTCCCGCCACACCACATGACTGTCCCATCGGGAAAGACAGCGGGAACCAGCCTGCACCACGCTCATAACTTGTTTGCAGATGCTCATAATTCCCTTTTGCGATATCTGGCGAATACTCATCGCGTCCGCCGCATCATCGGGTCGAATTGCATGGCTGGCAGCATTTTCTTGCGGCTGATTGTTGGTCACGCAGCAACTTCGAGCGCAGAACTTTGGCAATCGACGACACTGGAGCGGATCACTGGCGCGGTGAGTCAGCGTGGGGGCTGCCGTGCGCAGCGCTGTGACGCAGTTGGCACGATTGCTGCTCTTTATCTTGCGTGCCCGTGGACGGGTTGAATCTGGAGTTCTTGGATGAAACGAGCTATTTCCTGGATCCTCGTCGGCAGCTTGGCGGCTATCGGGGTTGACGCGGCCGACACCGCGACCCAGTCGGGCGGTGCGGAGCAGCCCGTCGGGGCGAATGTTGTGGCCGCCTCGAACGGCGGAACTCCTGCCGCGCCGCGCAGGGCCCCTGCGCCAAAGTGGTGGGCGTACCAACCGATCTCGGCGCCGGCGACGCCGGCCGTCAAAGAGCAGCAGTGGGTGCGAACGCCCATCGACGCATTCGTGCTCGCCAAGCTCGAGGACAAGAAACTCAAGCCCTCCAAGGATGCTGAACGCGCCGTCTACATTCGTCGCGCGACGCTGGACACGCTGGGCTATATCCCGACTCCCGACGAGGTGACGGCATTCGTCAACGATCGTTCACCGCAGGCTTACGAGAAGCTGGTCGATCGTCTGCTCGCCTCGCCACATTTCGGCGAGCGGCAGGCACGTCGTTGGCTGGACTTGGCCCGATATGCCGACAGCACGGGATTCCAGAACGACAACACCCGGCCCAATATGTGGCGCTATCGCGACTACGTCATCGCTTCGTTCAACGAGGACAAGCCCTACGATCAGTTCGTCAAGGAACAGATCGCGGGCGACGAATTGGCGCCGGACAACAAGGACGCTCTGATCGCGACCGGATTCCTCGCCGGCTATCCCGACAACTACAACTCTCGGGACTTGATACAGCGCAAATATCAGATCACCACCGATATCACCGACACGGTTGGACAGGTGTTTCTTGCGCAGACCGTGGGGTGCGCGCGCTGCCACGACCATAAGTTCGACCAGATCTCGCAGAAGGAATATTTCCAGCTGCAGTCGTTCTTCGCCAATATCAGTGAAGTGAACAACATCAAGGCCAGCATCGGCGATTTCGAGCGCCAGTATCAGGAACAGGATACGAAGTGGCGGGAAGCGACCAAGGAGATACGCGAGCAGCGCAAGGCCATTCTCGATTCGGTGCGGGAGAAGGGGCTCAAATTCCACAAGGAGCGCTATCTCACTGACAGCCGCGAGGCGATTTTCAAACCGGAGAGCGAATGGACCCCGCAGGATCGTTGGGTCAATCACCGTCTCGACAACGTCACTTCGGATGCTGACATCGCTGCTTACTTGAGATTCACCGCGGAAGAGGTCGATAAGAGCGCGCCAGAATATGATGCGAGCAATGTCGAGAAGTGGGCCCAATACAAGAAGCTGACGGAGCAGTTGAAGCAGTTCGACTACCTCAAGCCGGCCACGGGTTCCGACAAGATCACCGCCATGACTGAGCTCGGGCATCCGCAGACTCCGCCGACGTACAAGTTGTTTGGCGGCAGCCAGGAGCGCCCGTTGGAAGAAGTGCAGCCGGCATTCCCGACAGCCATCGCGAATGGTGAGGAGCCGCAAATCGTGGCCACGAGCGCATCATCCGGTCGCCGCACGGCGTTGGCCAACTGGATCGCGAGTTCATCGAACCCGTTGACGGCTCGGGTGTACGTGAATCGGGTATGGAACGAATACTTCGGTACCGGCATCGTCAAGACAGTCAGTGATTTCGGCAGAGCCGGAGAGCGGCCTACCCATCCGGAACTGCTCGACTACTTGGCGGACAGCCTCATCAAGAGCGGCTGGCACTCCAAGCCCTTGCATCGGCAGATCCTGTTGTCCAGCGTTTATCGGCAATCCTCGGATTTTCGCGCGGACGCTCAAAAGGCAGATCCCGAGAACAAACTGCTGTCGGTGTTCCCGCGCAGGCGCCTGGATGCCGAACAGATCCGCGACTCGCTATTGGTGGCGGCAGGCCAGCTCAACGACAAGATCGGCGGACCGAGTGTGTTTGCGCCGTTGCCGAAAGGTTTAACGGGTGGAAAGGATTTCTACGACAATCCTGCGTGGACGGTGTCGAAGGACAAAAGCGATTGGAATCGCCGCAGTCTGTACATCTTTACCCGCCGCAGTCTGGCGTATCCAATGCTCGAGACTTTCGACATGGCCTCGCCGCAGCAAGTACACAGCAAGCGGGACGTGACCACCACGCCGCTACAGGCCCTCACCCTCTACAACAGCGACCTCGTCTTCCGTTGGTCACAGCAACTGGCCGGCCGCATCATCAGCGAGGCGGGCGATGATCAGGTCAAGCAGTTGGATCGGCTCTACCAGATCTTATTCGCCCGCAGCCCGGATAGCGTCGAGAAGGCGACCTTGCTGGCCTTCATGCAAACCCAAGAAAAGGTCATCAGGGCCAAAGCGACCGATGGCGACGGGATCTTGGCGCTGGCGGAGCCGGTAGGTCAGAAGCGCGGTCCGTTGCCGGATCCGATCCGCGCCTCGGCCTTCGTGGATCTGGTCCACACGGTCGCGAATTCAAACGACTTCACTTATCGGTTTTGAAATAGATACTTATTGCGATACGAGGAAAAGCAGGATGAGTTACAAAACTTCACGACGCGAGCTACTGATCAGAACCGGCTACGGCCTCGGCGGACTGGCGGCCAGTGCGCTGTTGCCCGGCGGCGGAATCTTCGGCAGCGATGCAAGAGCGGCGGCAGTGGTGGATCCGCTGGCTCCCAAAGAGCCGCACTTTCAAGCGAAGGTCAAATCCGTGATCTGGTTGCATCAGAATGGCGCGCCCAGCACGCTGGATCTCTTTGACTACAAGCCGCAACTCGTGAAGATGGCCGGACAAGAGATTCCCGCCTCGTTTCTGAAGGGTATCAAGACCAGCACCCAGGGCGGCGTCGGCAAACTGTTCGCCTCGAAACGCACCTGGAAGCAGTATGGCGAGAGTGGCGCGTGGTTTTCAGATCTGGTACCGAACCTGGCGCAGCACGCCGACAAATTGGCTTTCATCAAGGCCAGTACCACCATCGGTGCGACCCACGATATTTCCATCCTGAAGCTGAACACCGGCGATCTGAATCCAGGCCGGCCGACGCTCGGCGCGTGGATTTCCTATGCGCTGGGGAGCGCCAATCCGAACCTGCCGCCGTATGTTGTCCTTTACTCGGGCAACAAGGAACCGAGCGGGGGGTCTATCAATTGGAGTTCGGGGTTTCTCCCCGCCGTCCATCAGGGCGTGGCGTTTCGTCCCGGACCCTCGCCCATTCTCTACCTCGACCGGCCCGCGACCATTGCCGCCACTGAGCAGCGCGATAATCTCGATCTGCTGAAGCGCTTGAACCAACACAGCGACTCGCGCCATCCGGACGACACCGAACTTCAGGCACGCCTCAATTCCTACGAATTGGCGTATCGGATGGAGTCTTCAGCCCCCGAAGCCGTCGATCTGTCGAAGGAAACGGACGCCACCAAGGAACTGTACGGTCTCAACGAAGAGGCCACCCGCGACTACGGCACCAATTTGATCCGCGCACGGCGGTTGGTGGAGCGAGGCGTGCGCTTCATCCAGGTGGTCAACGGCTCGATTCAAGTGGATGGCGAAGAACTGAGCTGGGACGCTCACAAAGACCTCGAGAAGAACCATGCCGCCAATGCGCGGGCAGAGGATAAGCCGATCGCCGGGCTATTGGCCGATCTTCAGTCGCGAGGCTTGTTGGACTCGACCTTGGTGGTCTGGACCTCGGAGTTCGGGCGTACGCCCTATGGTGAAAGCGGCAATGGTCGTGACCACAATCCGTGGGGCTACACCCAGTGGCTGGCGGGCGGCGGTGTCAAGGCCGGACACACCTACGGAGAAACCGACGAACTCGGCTTGAAGTCCCAGGGTAAAGCGCTCGATACCTACGATCTCCATGCGACTGTTCTGCAGCTGATGGGATTGGACCACTTGAAGGTCACGTTCTTCA
>CAZZWM010000022.1:0-35887 GCA_964657945.1 uncultured Steroidobacteraceae bacterium | reverse complement strand
GCTGCTCGCGCTGCTCGTGCTGCCCGCGCTCGGTCGCTCCGCCCGGCGCATTGTTGGGGCGGGAGCCCGCGGCATTGGGTGCCCCTCGCGGCGCCACCACGCCCGGGCCCGAAAAGCTGCCGGCGCGCGGTGTGGCGGCGATGGGCGGCCGACCGTGATTGTTCTGCGCGCGCAACTCGGGATTGCCGCGCGCGGTCTGCTCATGTTCCCGTTGCGATGAGGTTACCTGAAGGTGAGGGCCGCGTCCGGCAGCCTGCTCGGCCTCGGTGGGCTGCGCGCGGACTCCGCCGTTGCCGCCGTTGAAACTGACGCGGTTGACCGTGACATTGTTGATCACGGTCCGGTTGTAGACATTGGTTATATGAGCCGAGCCCACGTTCACGACGGCGCGGTTGTAGAACATGTGGCCACCCTGCCAATAGCCGCCTTCGTAACCGCGGCCGCCATAGCCATAGCCATAATTCACGCCGCCGTAGAACCCGACCTGCGGACCCCAGTAGCCTTCGTGCCAGGAAAATAGCGCCCCCTCGGCGGCCCAGTAGCCCGGGGTCCAGAGGTATTCCGGTTGAGGCGCTTCGATCCAGGTACCGGGCACCCAGTAATAGTCCTGGATGTCGTCGCCCCAAGCCCAATAGCCGGGGGTCCAGATGTAGCCGTCGCCCGGAATGGGGGGTTGGTCGTACACCGGCAGTTCGGGTGGCGCGACGGATACATTGATCGACACCTGTGCCAGCGACAGCGCCGGGATCAGCAAAAACGCAGCCACGAGGCTACGAAGCCAGCTCTTGATAATCATTGTTCTACTCCGATCTACAGCGGGAAGCGCGAGTTAAGATTTGTTAGGACGCACTATATCGAGGCGCATTGCGCGCCTTAAGCGGCCGCTTCCCGGCAAGCGTGTAGGACAATCCTGATAAGCTCTAAACGGTTTTGGCCGCGGGCGCCGTCAAGCGGCGAAAGGCTTCGCGCGGCAGTTCATCGAGCGTATCGTCGCCGGTTTCGAGGTGCGCGGCCAATTTGTCGCGCATGCGCTTGGTCCAGTATCTGTCCATATGGTTGGTGATGCCGACGATGGCTTCCTCGCGGTCGGGCTCGGCGCGGAAGAAATTGCCGATGTCGTTGGCCATTTTCACCAATTGAGGGCCGCCGCCATGCGGCGATGCGTGGGTTTCGGCGGCGCCTGCCTCATCGGACGCGGAGTTGCTCATCGCGGACCTATTTGGCGACGAACACGTCGGCGTTCTTCAGCAGCGATTCCTGAGTATCGCTGAATTCCTTGAAGCGCCGCTGCCATTCGGACGGTTGGCCGACGCGGGTGGCTTGCACCGCAGTCACCTTGTACTCTGGGCAGTTGGTGGCCCAGTCCGAATTGTCCGTGGTGATCACGTTGGCGCCCGATTCCGGGAAGTGGAAGGTGGTGTACACAACGCCCGGCTGAACGCGTTCGGTGACGCGCGCGCGCAGCACCGTGTCGCCGGCGCGGCTGGCAATGCCCACCCAATCGCCTTCGACGATGCCGCGCTCTTCCGCATCGTGCGGATGGATCTCGAGCCGGTCCTCATCATGCCATTGGTTGTTGAAAGTGCGCCGAGTCTGCGCGCCGACATTGTACTGGCTCAATATACGGCCGGTGGTGAGGATCAGCGGGAATCGCGCATTGACCTTTTCATGCGTGGGCACGTACTCGGTGACCAGGAATTTGCCCTTGCCGCGCACCATGTGATCGATGTGCATGGTCGGCGTGCCGTTGGGGTGCTCGTCGTTGCAGGGCCACTGGATGCTGCCCAATTCATCGATCTTCTTGAAGCTCACGCCGGTGAAAGTCGGCGTCAGGCTGGCAATTTCATCCATGATTTCGGATGGATGCGCATAGTTCATGGGGTAGCCCAGCGCGTTGGACAGCAGTTGGGTGACTTCCCAATCGCCATAGCCGTTCTTCGGGTTCATGACCTTGCGTACGCGCGAAATGCGCCGCTCCGCATTCGTGAAGGTGCCGTCTTTTTCGAGGAACGAGCAACCGGGCAGGAACACATGCGCGAACTTGGCCGATTCGTTCAAGAACAGGTCTTGAACGATGACGCACTCCATCGAGGACAACGCGGCGGTCACGTGCTGAGTGTTCGGATCCGATTGCGCGATGTCTTCGCCTTCGATGTAAAGACCCTTGAAATCACCGTCGAGCGCCGCTTCGAACATGTTGGGAATGCGCAGGCCCGGCTCATTCTGCAGCGGCACGCCCCAGGCGGTTTCGAACAGCTGCCGGGTCGCATCGTCGGACACATGCCGGTAGCCGGGGAACTCATGCGGGAAGGAGCCCATGTCGCAGGAGCCCTGCACGTTGTTCTGGCCGCGCAACGGATTCACGCCCACGCCGACCCGTCCGATGTTGCCGGTGGCCATGGCCAGATTCGCGATGCCCATCACCATGGTCGACCCTTGGCTGTGCTCGGTGACCCCCAAGCCGTAGTAAATGGCGCCGTTGCCCGCGGTCGCATAAAGACGCGCTGCCCCGCGCACGTGGGCTGCGGGAACTCCGGTCACCAATTCCATGGCTTCCGGGGAATTGCTCTGCAGCGCAACGAAGGCGCGCCATTTCTCGAAGGACGGTACTTCGCAGCGCTCCCGCACGAAATCTTCCTTCACCAGGCCTTCGGTGACGATGACATGCGCCAGCGCATTGATCAGTGCCACGTTGGTGCCGGGCTTGAGCTTCAGATGGTAGTCGGCCGCAATGTGCGGCGAACGCACCAGGTCGATGCGGCGCGGGTCGGCAACCACCAGCTTGGCGCCCTGTCGCAGCCGGCGCTTCATCTGCGACGCGAACACCGGATGGCCGTCGGTGGGATTGGCGCCGATGACCACGATCACGTCGGCCTGCATGACCGAATCGAAATCTTGGGTGCCCGCCGATTCACCCAGGGTTTGCTTCAGGCCGTAGCCGGTGGGCGAGTGGCAGACGCGCGCGCAGGTGTCGACGTTGTTGTTGCCGAAGCCGGCGCGGACCAGCTTCTGCACGAGATAAGTCTCTTCATTGGTGCAGCGTGAGGAGGTGATGCCGCCGATGGAGTCGCGGCCATACTTGGACTGGATGCGCTTCAGTTCGGCGGCAGCGTAGTTGATGGCTTCCTCCCAGGATACTTCCTTCCACGGGTCGGCGATGTTGGAGCGAATCATCGGCTTGACGATGCGATCGGAGTGCGTGGCGTAGCCGATGGCGAACCGCCCCTTGACGCAGGAATGGCCGTGATTGGCATGGCCGTTCTTGTTCGGCACCATGCGCACCACTTCCTCGCCCTTCATTTCCGCGCGGAACGAGCAGCCGACGCCGCAGTAGGCGCAGGTGGTCGTGACACTGTGTTCCGCCTGACCCATGTCGATCAGGGTTTTTTCCGACAGCGTTGCGGTCGGGCAGGCCTGCACGCAGGCACCGCAGGACACGCACTCGGAATCCATGAACGACACATCCTGGCTGGCCGCCACGGTGGACTCGAAGCCGCGATTCTGGATGGTCAGCGCCAGGGTGCCTTGCTGCTCGTCGCAGGCGCGCACGCAGCGCGAGCAGACGATGCACTTGCTGGCATCGAAGGTGAAATACGGGTTGCTGGTGTCTTTCGGGCCTTGCAGATGATTGGCGCCCTCATAGCCGTAGCGCACCTCACGCAAGCCGACGACGCCGGCCATGTCCTGCAATTCGCAATGACCGTTGGCAGGGCAGGTCAAGCAATCCAGCGGATGATCCGAAATGTACAGTTCCATCACGCCGCGGCGAATCTCAGCCAGCTGTTTGTTCTGGGTGCAAACCTTCATTCCCGGCGCGACCGGCGTGGTGCACGAAGCGGGCAGACCCTTCATGCCGTCGATCTGCACCAGGCACAGACGGCAGGAGCCGAAGGCCTCGAGCTGTTCGGTGGCGCACAGCTTGGGAATCTTGACGTCGGACAGCGCCGCGGCGCGCATGACCGAAGTGCCTTCCGGCACCGTCACTTCGCGGTCATCAATGGTGAGTGTCACCAGCTTGGCGCTGTCGCGCCCCGGTGTACCAAAATCCTTTTCGACGATCGATAACATTGGCGATTCCTCGTGCCTTAGGCAGGCGCTTGCGCCCTGTCGCTTTTGACAAAATCCGCGTGAAAGTGGTTCAGAGCCGAGATTACCGGGAAGGGTGTCAGACCCCCTAGTGCGCACAATGAGCCGTAGGTCAAAGTCTCGCATAAATCCCGCAAAATCGTTTCCTGCTGCGGTGCGTTTTCGCCCGCAATCAGCTTGTCGATGACTTCCACGCCACGGGTTGAACCAATCCGGCAAGGCGTGCACTTGCCGCAGGACTCGATGGCGCAGAATTCCATGGCATACCGCGCTTGAGCCGCCATGTCGACCGTGTCATCGAATACGACGATGCCGCCGTGGCCCAGCATGGCTTTGATGGCGGCGAAGGCTTCGTAATCCAGCGGCGTATCGAACTGGGATTCGGGCAGGTAGGCGCCCAGCGGGCCGCCTACCTGCACGGCCCGGATTGGCCTGCCGCTCAAAGAGCCGCCGCCGTAGTCGTACAGCAGTTCACGCAGGGTCACGCCGAAGGCGACTTCGACCAACCCGCCATGCTTGATATTGCCGGCCAACTGCATCGGCAGCGTGCCCCGCGAGCGTCCCAGCCCGAAGTTCTGATAGTAGGCCGCGCCCTTGTCCAAAATGATGGGCACGGAACAGAGGGTGATCACATTGTTGATGACGGTGGGTTTGCCGAACAGACCCTGCAAGGCGGGCAGCGGCGGCTTGAAGCGCACCTGTCCGCGCTTGCCTTCGAGCGATTCCAACAGCGAGGTTTCCTCGCCGCAGATGTAAGCGCCGCCGCCGATGCGTACCTCCAGATGAAAGTCATGGTCGCTGCCGAGGATCTTTTCGCCCAGATGATTGGCCGCAATGGCGGCGGCGATTGCCGTCTCGAGCGCCGCCTTGGCTTCGGGATATTCCCATCGCAAATAGATGTAGCCGCGGGTCGCGCCCGTTGCCACGCCGGCGATGGTCATGCCCTCGATGAGCAGGAACGGGTCGCCTTCCATCACCATGCGATCCGAGAAGGTACCCGAATCCCCTTCATCGGCATTGCACACGATGTATTTTTGATCCGCCGCCGCGCCCAGCACCGTCTTCCATTTGATACCGGCGGGAAAAGCGGCGCCGCCGCGGCCGCGCAGGCCGGAATCGGTGACGGCCTTGACGATTTCGGCGGGCTGCATCTTCAGTGCCGCTTCGAGCCCGCGGTAGCCGTCATGTGCCTGGTAGTCGGCCAAACTGACCGGATCGGTGACACCGACGCGGGCGAAGGTGAGCCGCTGCTGCTTCTTGAAATACGGGATCTCTTCGGCCTCGCCCAAGCTCAAGGCGTGCGTCTTGCCATCCATGAAGCCGGCATCGAACAGCCCTGC
Organism: uncultured Steroidobacteraceae bacterium; assembly: GCA_964657945.1. Classification (GTDB taxonomy): domain Bacteria; phylum Pseudomonadota; class Gammaproteobacteria; order Steroidobacterales; family Steroidobacteraceae; genus Bog-1198. Next base: position 30,461 of record CAZZWM010000022.1, on the reverse strand, counting down.
GACATCATCGGCAGCTACCGGCCCGTAGGCCAGGCGCTTGCCGTCCACCTCCACCTCGACCATGGGCTCGAGCCACAGCATGCCGCGCGAACCATTGCGCACCAAAGTCAGCGCCAAGCCGCGGCGCGCGGCCTCGGCGCCGATGGCCGATGCAGTTTCTTCTGCGCCCACCCCGAGGGCGGCTGCATCGCGGGGAACATAAATTTTCACGGCGCGCGGATGCGGGTTCACGCAGACACCTTGCGCAGCGGCGCCATCAAGGCATCGAATCGCGCCGGCGACACGCGGCCCTTCAAATGCTCATCGATCATGATGGAGGGACCCAAGGCGCAGTTTCCCAGGCAGTACACCGGCTCCAACGTGATGGCGCCGTCGATGGTGGTGCCGTGATAGTCGATGCCCAAGGTCGCCTTGACATGCGTCTCGAGCGCCTGGCTGCCGAGCGCCTGGCAGGCCTCGGCGCGGCACAGGTGCACGATGTGACGGCCGGGCTTCTCGCGCAAGAAATAGTGATAGAAGGTGACGACGCCATGCACCTCGGCGATCGACAAATTCAACAGATTGGCCACGAGGGGCACGGCGTCTTTGGGGATGAACCCCAGTGCGTCTTGGATGGCATGCAACACAGGCATCAGCCCGCCCGGCACATCCTCGAGGCGCGCGCAGGCCTCCATGACGGCTGCCCGCTCGGTGGCTGTCAGCGAGGAGGGCGGCTCGACTTTGATCGAAAATACCTTGCGCGCGGATTGCTTGCTCATGGCCGGGTGGACGTCGAACCTGCTATAGATATATCACGATAATATACCCTACCAGCGGCCCTTTATACCGACTGCTCTGGCGTTATGTGAGTATCGTCGCACCTATGACACCCGCGCCAGCCATTGCCCAAAATGCCGATGTTCGCTTCCTCGGCAAACTTTTGGGCGACGTCATCCGCACCTACGGCGGCGATGCCCTGTTCGAGCGCATCGAAGCCATCCGCGCCGCGTCTGTCGATCGCTACCGGGGGGTTGCCAATCCGCGCGGCTTGACTGCCGACTTGGCGTCCCTGTCCCTGGACGAAACCGTCTCCTTCGTGCGCAGTTTCATGCTGTTCTCGATGCTGGCGAATCTGGCCGAGGACCGCCGCGCGGCGGCAACCGATACCGACGGCACGCTCACCTCGGCGCTCAAGTTCCTGCAAGGCCAGGGGGTGGACCGGGCCAAGGTTGCGGCCATGTTGGATGGCGCGCGAATCACGCCGGTACTCACCGCACATCCCACCGAGGTGATGCGCAAGAGCATGCTGGATCACCGCAATCGAATCGCGGCTCTGATGCGGCAGCGTGACCAAGGCTTGCAGGAAACCCCGGCGGGCGAAGTCATCGAGGAAGCGATCGCTGCGCAGATCGCCTTGCTATGGCAAACGCGGGCGCTGCGCCACGAGAGGCTGTATGTGGCGGACGAGGTCGACACGGCGCTGACTTATCTGCGCGATGTATTCCTGCCGGTTGTCCCCGCGCTTTATTTGCGCTGGGAGCGTCTGCTCGGCGCGCGTCCCGCGAGCTTTCTGCGCCTGGGGAGCTGGATCGGCGGCGACCGCGATGGCAATCCGCACGTCACCGCCGAGTCGTTGCGCATGGCCCTTGGAAAATCCAGCCAGGCTCTGCTGTCCGAGTATCTGGAGCAATTGAATGCGCTCGGCGCGGAGCTGTCGCTGTCCACGGAGCTGACCTCGGTTTCCGCGGAGGTCATGGCGTTGGCGTCGCGCAGCGGCGATGCGCACGCGGCGCGGGCGGACGAACCCTACCGCCGCGCCATCACCGGCATGTACGCGCGGCTGGCCTCGACCTATCAGAATCTGACCGGCCGCAGCGCACCGCGGCCCGCCACCGTGAGCGGCGCAGCCTACACCGATGCCGATGCACTGCGGGCGGATCTGAAGATGCTGGAGTCCTCGCTCAAATCCGAAGGTCGTTTGAGCGGCAGCGGCGCACTGTCGCGCTTGTATCGGGCGGTCGAAACCTTCGGGTTTCATCTGGCCACCTTGGACCTGCGCCAGAACGCGGACGTGCATGCGCGCGTCGTGGCGGAATTGCTCAAGGTGGCGGGGGTCGCCGCGGATTACCAATCCCTGTCCGAGGCGGATCGCGTCGCGCTGTTGCGCCGCGAGCTGGGCAGCGAACGGCTGTTGGCTAGCCCCTTTGCCGGCTACAGTGAAGAAACGCTGTCGGAATTGGCCATCGTACGCGCGGCGGCGGAGGCGCAGCAGCGCTACGGCAGCGCTTGCGTCCGGGCTTACATCATATCCAAATGCGAAAGCGTTTCGGATCTGCTCGAAGTCAACATACTGCTGAAGGAGGCCGGGCTGTACCGCGCGCAAGGCAGGCCGGCGGCCGCCATCATGGCCATACCGCTGTTCGAGACCATCGGCGATCTGCAGCGCTCCGCGCAGGTGATGCAGGATTGGCTCGATCTGCCGGAGGCGGCCGCCGTGGCGGCAGAGCACGGCTTCCAGGAAGTCATGGTCGGCTACTCGGATTCCAACAAGGATGGCGGCTATCTCACCTCCGTTTGGAGCCTGCACCAGGCCACGCTCGGGTTGGCGGCGGTATTCGAGCGCCACGCCACGCCGATGCAGATTTTTCACGGCCGCGGCGGGGCCGTCGGACGCGGCGGCGGCTCCTCCTTCGACGCCATCCGTGCGCAGCCGCAAGGCACGGTGCGCGGGCGTATCCGCATCACCGAGCAGGGCGAGATCATCGCCGCCAAGTACGGCACCCAGGAGAGCGCCGCCACCAATCTGGAATCCATCACCGCCGCGACGGCGCTGGCATCGTTGGAGAAGGCCTCCCTGTCGGGCGCGATTGCCGAGCGCTTCGCGCTCGCCATGGAGCAGTTGTCGCAGCAGGCATTTCGCGCCTACCGTCATCTGGTATACGAAACGCAGGGCTTTCCGACTTTTTTTCGGCAAATGACGCCGTTGCTCGAAATCTCCGAACTGAAGATCGGCTCGCGGCCGGCGTCGCGCACCAATTCGCAGCGCATCGAGGATTTGCGCGCCATACCGTGGGTGTTCAGCTGGGCCCAGGCGCGGGTCATGCTGCCGGGTTGGTACGGCGTCGGCGAGGCGCTGCGCGCCGCGGATCACGGCCTGCTGCGAGAGATGCTGGAGGCATGGCCTTTTTTCCGCGCCACGGTCGATAATTTGGAAATGGTGCTGTCGAAATCCGACATGGGCATCGCGGCCCGCTACGTCACCCTGGTGCAGGATGAGGCTTTGGGCGGCGCATTGTTCGGCCGCATTCGCGACATGTGGCTGGTGACGCAGGAGTGTTTGCTGAGCATCACCGGCCAGTCGCGCCTGCTGCAGAATCATCCGGTGCTCGATGCCTCGATCCGCCTGCGGCTCCCCTACATCGAACCGCTGAATCTGCTGCAGGTGGAGTTGCTCAAGCGGCATCGCGCCGGCGAGGGCGATCCCCGGGTGCGCGAGGGTATTCAGCTTTCCATCAACGCCATCGCGACTGCGCTTCGCAACAGTGGCTGATGTCGAGGCAGCCTACGCCCATCTGAGCCAGGCCGGCGCCGCGGACCGGATCGCGGCGGCAGCCCGGGTGATTCTCGCCGTCTTCGATGATTTCTACCGCCAGCTGTGCGAGTACCCGTTTCGTGCCAAGCGCGCCTTCGAGGCCATGGATCCGCACGCGTCCGTCAGCATCAGCATGGAGCGGCTGGGTTTGTACAGCCGTTACATCGCCGAACACGGCCCGAAGCTGCGGGCGTGCTTTCCGGAACTCGCCACGGATCCTGCGCTGTGGGACCCCCTCGACCGATGCTTCGTCGCCATGATCGTCGATCGGTATGAAGCCGACATCGCCTTCAGTTTCGTGCATTCGCTGCGGCGGAACATCGCGCAAGGGTTGTGGCGGCCCGTGGCCTACTCGTTTCCGCCGCCCAGCAAACTGCGCGCGCATTCGATGGCGTCCGTGCATCGACGCTTGCCGGTGGCAGGCGCGATCAGCACGGAGCTGATCGTCAGCGCGCTGCGGGTGCCGGACTTTTCCGTGCCGTTTCGCGATCTCGAGGGGGACGCGCGGAGAATTCTCGGGCGGACCGCGGCGATTCTGTGTCTGCAGGCAGGCTCGCCCGTGCCGATTGCACTCGATGTCGTGGAAGCCGGCTTTTTCCGGGATCGCAGCGCCTTCATCGTCGGCCGTTGGGTGTTCGCCGATGAAACCCTGGTGCCCTTCGTGGTGGCGCTGCTGAACAGCGAAGCAGGCATCTTCGCCGACGCCGTGCTGCACCGGGTGTCTGAAATTCACAGCCTGTTCAGTTCGACGCTCGCCAACCTGCACGTGACGACGCGGCTGTACTATCAGACCTGTGTGTTCCTGTTCAGCCTGATGCCGCGGCGGCCGCTGGGAGAACACTACTCGACCATCGGCTACAACCATGTGGGCAAGGTGGCGATATTGAACGAAATCACGGCGCAATTGAGCGGCGGGGAGAAGTTCAAACGCTCCCCCGGCGTGCCGGGTACGGTTGCCTTGGGTTTCACCTTCGACGCCTGCTCCTATCATCTGAAGGTGATCCGAGATCATCCGACGCAGTCGTACAAGTGGGGCGCCTTCCCGGGTGTGGCGGCGGTGTCCGAGAAGTATCGCGTGGTGCACGAAATCAATCGCGCCGGCAGCATGTTGGACAACGTCATGTACTTCAAGCTGAAACTGCAGCGCGAAATGTTCGATGCGGAATTGCTGCGCGAGATCTGCACGGAGGCCGCCGGCAGCGTGCAGGTTGCCGACGGCGGCGTCTATATCGACACCTTGATCGTGCAGCTGAAGATCGTGCCGATGCCCGTGTACCTCGAGCAGGCAAGCGAGGAGGAGATGCGTGCCGCGATCGCCGGCCTCGGTCATTGCATCCGCAACAACGCGGCCACGAATATCTTCAACAAGGACCTGGATTCGCGCAATTATGGCGTCGGCCGTTACGGCGGGGTGTTCTTGTTCGATTACGATGCGGTCGAAAAGCTCACCGAGGTCAAGATTCGCACCAATCTCGACCGCGAACCCGGCGAAGACGACATCCCCGCCTGGTACTTCGAGGACGGCGTCATTTTTCTTCCGGAGGAACTCGAGCATGGCATGCAGTTCAAGAACGATTCGGCGCGGCGCTACTTTCGCGAATTGAACGCCGACCTGATGACGGTCGCGTACTGGCAGGACCTTCAGCAGAAGCTGCTGCACGGCGAGGTGCCGCCGCTGCGGATGTATCCCTCCAGTGCGAGGCTGGACGCGCATGATCCGGTCTGACGTTCAATTCGGGCCATGGAACCCCGGCATTGAATCGCGGATTCCCAGGGAATTGCAGCATCTCGCCAGCGTGTTCCGGCCGGAGAATGTCTTCACCGACATTGCGGCCGCGCGCGAACTGCGCCAGCTCACGGGGCTGGGCCTGAGCGAGCTGGTCGCGTTTCGTCCGCAGCGCCTGGCACTGCACGAGGTGCTGATCCGCGTCACGGCTGATTTCGAAGTGCCGGACGGATCGCGCATCGGCGATCTTGGCGTGAATTTTCGGGTGATCGTGCGCCAGCTGCTGGCTCGTCACGTCGAGCCGCAGTCGGCGGCCATCGTCGGCGCCTACGAACGCGCGCGCCTGGATCTGCAGGACTGCATCGACGCAGCACTGCGCGGCGTCGGGCGCGGATGGGGACTTGCGGACATTGCCGCGATCCTGCGCATGCCGGATGCGGATCCCGACGCCATGACCACCGCCGCCGCCAAATCGCTGGCCAGGGTCATGTCGGGCCTGTTCGCGACGCAGGGTCATGCATGGGGCACCCATGAGCTGATCGAGAACACGGCTCTCCTCCTGGCCTGCAACGATTACGGCGGCGAAGTCATCGGCCGCATGCTCGAGCCGCTTCTGCTCGAAGGCGCCCGGATCGAAGGCTATCGATTGCTGCCGCGGCAGGAACATCCGGTGGTCATCAACACCAAGGGAGCCTCCGCATCCGGCAAGAGCACGTTGCGGCCGCTGCAGAAGAAGCTCACCGGCGACATCGGGCTGCAGTGGCGCGACTTCGCGCTCATCAGTCCGGACATCTGGCGCAAGCAGCTGCTCGACTATGCCTCGCTGGGCCCGGCCTACAAATATGCGGGGCCCTGCAGCGCGGAAGAGCTGCAGATCGTGGATCAGAAATTGGACCGCTACATGGCGCGCAAGCAGTTGCGCGGCGAAATGTCGCATCTTCTGATCGACCGTTTTCGCTTCGACAGTTTTGCGCCCGATTCGGTCGAGGCGGGCAGCAACCTTCTGACCCGCTTCGGTCAATCGGTGCACCTTTTTTTCATGATCACGCCGCCGGAAATGTTGGTGGAGCGCGCTTGGAACCGCGGCCTCGAGTTCGGCCGCTACAAAGCCGTGGACGACACCCTGGCGCACGCGGTCGAGGCGTACTCGGGCATTCCGCACGTGTTCTTCACCTGGATTTTGCGCAGCGACAAACGCATCCAGTTCGAGTTTCTCGACAACACCGTGCGTTTCGGCGAGCGGCCGCGCACGGTCGCATTCGGCGACAACGAGACCTTCAATGTACTGGATGTCAAATGCCTGCTGGATATCGAGCGCTACGCGCGTCTCAATGTCGATGCGCAGAGCCCGGGCACGCTGTACCGCGATCCGCGTTTGCTGGCGGCGGAGAAAAATGTCGAGTTTCTGCGACGCTGCGTCAAGGAATTTCGCCGCGTCAACTTCGCCGATCAAGCCGGCGGCAGGATCTATCTGAGGATCGAGTCGGGCATTCCCGTCAGCATCGACAGGGCGGGTATGGGCGCCGCGCTCGGCGATGCCGATACTCGAGCCGGCGTACGCGCGGTGGCGCCGGCGGCCGTCAGCGGCGACGTGCCGGCCGCCGCCCGCGAAGAACACTTGAGCGGCAGCGGCGCCCGACAAACCCTGGGTCGTTGGGGCAGGCAGGAAAATCCCGCCGCTTAGGACCTAAGAGTCGAGAAATCCGCAGTGTTTCTCGACGTGCTCGGCCAGATCCAGCGTGTGCTGGCGGGTCAGCTGCTCCGCGGTTTCAGTGTCGCGCTTCTCCAGAGCTTCGATGATCTTCAGGTGATCGACGATGGAGCGGGCGGCGCGATCGCTCTGCGTGATGGTCGCGCGGCGGATGGCGCGCACGTGCAGCAGCAGGTTCTTGGTGGCATCGACGATGGTCTGCGATCCGCCGAGCGCAATCACGGCCGTGTGAAATGCGATGTTGGCGTCCGAATACTCGCCCAGATGCTCGGATGGCGGTGAACTGTGAAACTCATCGAACAGATGGCGAAGTTTCGCGATTTCTTCGTCGCTGGCGTGCAGCGTCGCCAGGCGCGCAGCCATGGATTCGAGCGCCGCCCACATCTGGATCATCTCGATCATTTCGCGCTTCGATTTGCGGATGATGTAGATGCCGCGGCGCGGAACGGTACGGATGAAACCCTCCTGTTCCAAAAGCGACAAGGCTTCGCGGATCGGGGTGCGGCTGACGCCCAGCGCGGTGGTGAGTTGACGCTCATCGAGCCGCAGTTCCTGTTGCGGATCGTAAATGTCGGTGTCGGCGATGGCGCTCTTCAGCAGCAGATAGGCCTGGTCGCGCAAGCTGGTGGCGTTGAGCGGAGCGAGCGCCAGGGGAGCGGCTGCGGTGGTGCGTTGGACCAAACTGACGATGGAATTCATAGTTTTTTTCCGTGTCGGGACGACCCGCCCTCATTGGCAGATATATTACATTGGGAGAGCATTTCCAATTCAAGTATCAAATCTTCGCTGAAAACCGCGCCGAACCGCGTTGCGGGGCAGGTTTTGTCAAATGAAATGGCTTTGCAGCAGAAAGCTTGGGCGGCGCAATTGCATGGCGCCAAAGCTTAATTGAAGTCCAGAAAATCTTAATATATGGTATACCACGAAAACTAAGAAGGTTGGTGCGAGAGCACCTCTCCGCAAGAGGCTCTTGTCTGGGAGTATTACGAATGAAACACGCGGTTGCGCGCGTGCTCGAGACGCGCCGCGCGCGTCAGTGATGCCACTTACGGAGAACTATTACATGAACGAAAGTGCACCCTCCAAATCGCCGCTGGCAAGCCCGTGGATTCAGTTGATGATCGGGGTCATATGCATGGCCTGCGTCGCGAATCTCCAATACGGATGGACTTGGTTCGTCGATCCGATCGATGCGAAATATCACTGGGGCCGCACGGCAATTCAAGCCACCTTCACCGTGTTCGTGGCCATCGAAACCTGGCTCATCCCGGTGGAAGGCTACCTGGTCGACCGATTCGGGCCGCGTTGGGTGGTGCTCGGCGGCGGTTTGCTGGTGGGCGCTGCATGGGCCTTGAACTCGGTGGCGGATTCATTGACCCTTTTGTATCTCGGCGCCGCGCTCGGCGGCATCGGCACAGGTTGCGTGTACGGCACCTGTGTGGGCAATGCCTTGAAGTGGTTTCCGGGCCGTCGTGGATTGGCCGCGGGCATCACGGCCGCGGGCTTCGGAGCAGGCGCGGCTTTCACGGTCGACCCGATCAAAAAGATGATCGACGCCTCCGGCTATGAGCACACCTTCCTGGTATTCGGCGCGGCGCAAGGCGCCATCGTCTTTCTGATGGCCTGGCTGCTGTTGGCGCCCACCAAAGCCCTGACGGGCGCGGCATCGAAGCAGTCCACCACGGCGCACGGCTATACCCCGGCAGAGGTTCTGCGCAGTCCCGTGTTCTATGTGTTGTACATCATGTTCTTCTTGATCGCCTCCGGCGGATTGACCATTGCCGCATCGATAGCCTCGATCGCCAAAGATATCGGCATCGCCAAGACGCCGGTGAACCTGTTCGGTATCACCATGCAGGCAGTGGTTTTTGCGGTGACCTTGAACCGGTTCTCCGACGGGTTCGGGCGTCCTTTCTTCGGCTGGGTGTCGGATCAGATCGGCCGCGAATACACCATGGCGATAGCATTTCTGGTAGGCGCCGCCTGTCTGTTCACGCTCAAGCAAGCGGCGTCCGACCCGGTGATCTTCGTGTTGATCACCGCAATCTATTTCGGCGTGTACGGCGAGATATTCAGCTTGTTCCCAGCCACGCAGGGCGACACTTTCGGCTCGAAATTCGCCGCGTCCAACGCGGGCATGCTGTACACCGCCAAGGGGGCGGGCTCCCTCATGGTGCCGGTGGCCGCCTGGCTGGCCAAAGGATCGGGCTGGAGCGCGGTCTTTACGGTGGCGACGGTTTTCAACATCATCGCCGGGCTGATGGCGCTGTTCGTGCTGAAACCGATGCGTATCCGACATTTCGCGCGCAGCAATCAACAGTATGCCGCCGATTCGACTGTCGGATTGGCTCGAAACACCCGAACCACATGATCGCAAGTTGCGCTCGGCCGCCCGGCCCGGGCGTTTTCATTCATGCATCTGGAGTACACATGGCAACCGCAAATCCCACGGTGATCCCGGTCAAGACCACGGCCGAAGACACCCTGCAACGCAAGAGCCGCGATGCCGGCGTGGTGTCGGGCGGCCATCTGGTCGCCAAGGCGCTGAAGAATGAGGGTGTCGATACGATATTCACGTTGTGTGGTGGGCACATCATCGACATTTACGACGGTTGCGTCGATGAAGGCATTCGCATCATCGATGTGCGTCACGAGCAGGTGGCCGCGCACGCCGCCGACGGCTACGCGCGCCAGACCGGAAAGCTTGGGTGCGTGGTCACGACCGCGGGCCCCGGCTGCACCAATGCCGTGACCGGCATTGCCACCGCGTTCCGTTCCGAGAGCCCGATCCTGCACATCGGCGGTCAGGGCGCGCTGAGTCAACACAAGATGGGTTCGCTGCAAGACTTGCCGCATGTGGATTTGATGACTCCGATCACCAAGTTCGCAGCCTCGGTGTCGAGCACCGAACGCATTGCCGACATGATCTCGATGGCCGCCCGCGAGGCCTTCAACGGCGCCACCGGCCCGGTGTATCTGGAAATCCCACGCGATGTGTTGGATCGTGAAGTCGATATCAGCAAGGCGATCGTTCCGCAGCCCGGCCGGTACCGTGCATCGACCAGGTCCATCGGCGACCCTGCCGACATCGAAAAACTCGCGGACCTTCTCGTCAACGCCGAACGTCCTGCGATTCTCTACGGACAGCAGGTGTGGACGGCGCGCGGCCACGAGCAGGCCGTTGCATTGCTGCGCGGCCTGGATATTCCGGGCTACTTCAACGGCGCCAGCCGTGGTCTGCTGCCGCCCGGAGATGCGCATCATTTCGACCGCACGCGCACGCAGGCCTTCGCCAACGCCGACGTGCTGGTGATCGTCGGCACACCGTTCGATTTCCGCATGGGTTATGGCAAGCGCATCGGCAAGGATTTGCAGCTGGTTCAGATCGACATGGACTACCGCACCGTCGGCAAGAACCGCGACATCAGCCTGGGGCTGGTCGGCGATCCAGGAGCCATCCTCGGCGCGGTGCTGGCAGCGGCGGGCGGTCGCATCAAGGGCGCTAAACGCCAGCTGCGGCAGCAATGGCTGAAGCAGCTGGGCGCGGCGGAAGCAACCGCCGCCGAGAAGCTCATGCCGCTGTTCAAGTCCAACAGCGTGCCGATTCATCCCTATCGCGTGGCATGGGAGCTGAACGAATTTCTGGCCGACAACACCATTTACATCGGTGACGGCGGCGATGTGGTGACCATCTCCGCGCAAGCCGTGCGTCCGCGCAACCCCGGTCAGTGGATGGACCCGGGTGCCTTGGGATCGCTCGGGGTCGGCACCGGATTTGCCATCGCCGCCGGGCTCGCCAATCCTTCCAAAGAAGTGTTGTGCTACTACGGCGACGGCTCGTTCGGCATGACGGCCTTCGATATGGAGACGGCGAATCGTTTTGGCGTGCCCTACATCGCGGTGATCGGCAACAATTCCGCGATGAACCAGATTCGCTACGGCCAGCTGGCCAAGTACGGCGAGCAGCGCGGCAATGTCGGCAATCTGCTCGGCGATGTGCCGTTCGGCAAGTTCGCGGAAATGCTCGGCGGCTACGGAGAGGAGGTGCGCGATCCGGCGCAGATCGGGCCCGCTTTGCAACGGGCACGCGAATCCGTGCATAAACTCCGTAAATCTGCTGTGATCAACATTTGGGTCGATCCGCGCGAATACGCGCCGGGCACCAAAAACCAGACCATGTATAAATGATGGGCGGCGGGAGATTTCATGGGTAAGGCGTTAGAGGGGGTCAGGATTCTCGATTTCACGCATGTGCAATCGGGCCCGACCTGCACACAGTTGCTGGCTTGGTTCGGAGCCGATGTCATCAAGGTGGAGAAGGCCGGCGGCGGCGACATCACCCGCGATCAGCTGCGCGACATCCCGGACGCCGACAGCCTGTATTTCACCATGCTGAACCACAACAAGCGTTCGCTGACCCTCGACACCAAGAGCGAGCTGGGCAAGCAAGTCTTGGAGCGGCTGGTCAGACACTGCGACGTCTTGGTGGAGAACTTCGCGCCCGGTGCGCTGGACCGCATGGGTTTCGGCTGGGAGCGGATCCAGGAATTGAATCCGCGCATGATCGTCGCTTCGGTCAAAGGCTTCGGTCCCGGCCCGTATGAGGACTGCAAGGTGTACGAAAACGTCGCGCAGTGCGCCGGAGGGTCGGCATCGACGACGGGATTCGACGATGGCCCGCCCTTGGTCACCGGTGCGCAGATCGGCGACAGCGGCACCGGCCTGCATCTGGCATTGGGCATCGTCACGGCGCTGTATCAACGCAACAGCAGCGGCCGTGGTCAAAAGGTGCTGGCGGCCATGCAGGATGGCGTGCTGAATCTGTGCCGCGTGAAGTTGCGCGATCAACAGCGATTGGAACGCACCCGGGTGATGAAGGAATACCCTCAATACCCGAATCGGGAATTTGGCAGTGCCGTGCCGCGCGCAGGCAATGCCTCGGGTGGCGGTCAACCCGGCACCATCGTCAAGTGCAAGGGCTGGGAAACCGATCCCAATGCCTATCTTTATTTCATCGCGCAGGCGCCCGTGTGGAAGGCGATCTGCCAGGTGATCGGCAGGCAGGATTGGCTCACCGATCCGAATTTCGCCACCCCCGACGCACGCCTGCCGCGGCTCGCTGAGGTGTTCGCCGCGGTCGAGGCCTGGACGGTGACCAAGACGAAGTTCGAGGCGATGGATCTGCTCAACGCGCACGACATTCCCTGCGGCCCGATCTTGTCGATGCAAGAATTGGCGCACGAGCCGGCGCTGAGAAAGACCGGCACCATCGTCGAAGTCGATCATCCGAAGCGCGGCAAGTACCTCACCGTTGGCAACCCGATCAAGATGAGCGACAGTCCGACCGAGGTGAGGCGTTCGCCGCTGCTCGGAGAACACACCGACGAGGTGCTGGCCGAGCTTGGTTTCGCGTCGGCTGAAGTCGCCGAGCTGAAGCTGAAGAAAGTTGTTTGAAAGCCTGGCGCCGCGGATCCGGCGCCGCGGAATTCCGTGTCGATGACATATTGTGCCACGGGCGGGCGTGCAACGATTCGCCGCTCAGTGCACACTGAGCGCCATTCTGCGGTCACGGCTACGGGTTATGAAAATTGCCATCATCGGTGCAGGTGCGATCGGCGGTTATGTCGGGACACGGCTGGCGCTCGCCGGCGAGGACGTCACCTTCATCGCGCGCGGCGCCAATCTGCAGGCGCTGCGCAACCACGGCATCCGGCTGATCAATGCCGATGGCAGCGAGGAAACCGTGGCCAAAGTGAAAGCCACCGACGACTATTCGCTGGCGGGTCCGCAGGACGCCGTCATACTGGCGATGAAGGCGCACCAGGTCGAAGCCATCGTCGATCAGGTATCGAAACTCTTCGGGCCCGACACCCTGGTGGTGCCGATGCAAAACGGCATACCCTATTGGTACTTTCACGGCTACCAGGGCGAGTATGCCGGCACCCGGGTGACCAGCGTGGATCCGACCGGCCAGATCTATGCGAAAATCCCCTGCGAGCGGGTCATCGGCTGCGTGGTCTACCCAGCGGCTGAATTGATGTCCCCGGGCGTGATCAAGCATGTCGAGGGCAAGCGCTTTCCGCTGGGCGAACCGGACGGTTCGATCAGCGAGCGCGTGTCGAGGCTGGCCGCAGTTTTCGTCCACGCCGGCCTGCAGGCGCCGGTGCTGGAGGACATCCGTTCGGAGATCTGGCTGAAGCTGTGGGGCAATTTGACCTTCAATCCGATCAGCGCGTTGTCGCGCGCCACCCTGGCGGGGATTTGCCAGTTTCCTCCAAGCCGGGCGGTGGCGGCGGCCATGATGGGCGAAGCGCAGCAGGTTGCGACCAAGTTGGGCGCGACCTTCCGAGTGCCGCTGGAAAAACGCATCGCCGGCGCGGAAAAAGTCGGGCATCACAAGACTTCCATGTTGCAGGACGTGGAAGCCTCCCGCACCTTGGAGATCGACGCTTTGTTGGGATCAGTGGTGGAACTGGCGCGTTTGACGCAAACTGCCACGCCGCATATCGATACGGTATTCGCACTCACCAAACTTTTGGCAAAATCATTGGACGAGGGTTGGCCGCAAGCAGGAAAAGCATGAACATTCACGAGTATCAGGGTAAGGAAATTCTGCGTAAGTACGGTGTGGCGACGCCGCGCGGCGTGCCATGCTTTTCGGTCGCCGAAGCCGATGCGGCGGCACGCACCCTCGGCGGCAAAGTGTGGGTGGTGAAGGCGCAAATCCATGCCGGCGGCCGCGGCAAGGGCGGCGGCGTCAAGGTCGCCAAGTCGCTGCAGGAGGTTCATGACTACGCCGCACAAATTCTCGGCATGACCTTGGTGACCCATCAGACCGGACCCGAAGGACGCTTGGTGAAGCGCCTGTTGGTCGAAGAGGGCGCCGACATCCGCAAGGAACTGTATGTCGGCATGGTCGTCGACCGTGCCACGCAGCGCGTGACGCTGATGGCCAGTTCCGAGGGGGGCATGGAGATCGAGGAGGTGGCGGCGCATGCGCCGGAGAAGATTCACAAGGTCGCCATCGATCCCGATCTGGGGCTGACCGATGCGCAGGCGGATGACATTGCCCACAAGATCGGCGTTCCCGACGCATCGGTCGCGCAGGCGCGCAAGTTCATGCACGGCCTGTATCAGGCGTTCTGGGAATGCGACGCGTCACTGGCCGAGATCAATCCGTTGATCATCACCGGCAACGGCGATGTGCTGGCTCTGGACGCGAAGATCAATTTCGATTCGAACGCCTTGTTTCGCCACCCCGACATCGTCGCGATGCGCGACTTCGATGAGGAGGATCCGGCGGAGGTCGAGGCGTCGAAATTCGAGCTGTCCTATATTTCCTTGAACGGCAATATCGGTTGCCTCGTCAACGGCGCCGGGCTTGCCATGGCAACCATGGACACCATCAAGCTGTTTGGCGCCGAACCGGCCAACTTTCTCGACGTCGGCGGCGGCGCCACCAAGGAGAAGGTCACCGAGGCGTTCAAGCTGATGCTGAAGAATCCCGCGGTCAAGGGAATCCTGGTGAATATCTTCGGCGGCATCATGCGCTGCGATACGATTGCCGAAGGGGTGATCGCCGCCGCCAAGGAAGTGAAGCTCGGCGTTCCTCTGGTGGTGCGCATGAAGGGCACCAACGAAGAGCTGGGCAGAAAGGCCCTCAAGGATTCCGGATTGCCGATCATTTCGGCCGACAACATGGCGGACGCCGCGCAGAAGATCGTCGCCGCGGTTGCCGGACACAAGTAGAGGAATCCATGAGCATCCTGATCGACAAGAACACCAAGGTGATGACGCAGGGCATCACCGGCAAGACCGGCGCATTTCACACGCGGCTGTGCCGCGACTATGCGAACGGCAAAGAGGCTTTCGTTGCAGGCGTCAATCCGAACAAGGCCGGCGGGAATTTCGAAGGCATTCCCATATTCGGCACCGTCAAGGAAGCCCGGCAGCAGACCGGCGCCACCGTATCCGTCATATATGTGCCGCCGCCGTATGCCGCGGCCGCCATCGATGAAGCGGTCGATGCGGATCTGGATCTGGTCATCTGCATCACCGAAGGCGTGCCGGTGCGCGACATGATCATGACCCGCAACCGCATGCGCGGCAAGAAGACGCTGTTGGTAGGCCCGAATTGTCCCGGGGTCATCACGCCCGATGAAATCAAGATCGGCATCATGCCGGGACACATCCACAAGAAGGGACGCATCGGCGTGGTGTCGCGCTCCGGCACGCTGACCTATGAGGCGGTGGGACAATTGATGGAGCTGGGCTTGGGCCAGTCCAGCTGCGTCGGCATCGGCGGCGATCCGGTGAACGGCCTGAAGCATGTCGACGTCATGCGCATGTTCAACGAGGATCCGCAGACCGATGCGGTGATCATGGTGGGCGAAATCGGCGGCGACGATGAGGAGACCTGCGCGCGCTGGGTCAAGGCCTACATGAAGAAGCCGGTGGTGGGTTTCATCGCCGGGGTGACGGCCCCTCCGGGCAAGCGCATGGGCCACGCAGGCGCCATCATTTCCGGCGGCAAGGGCACGGCCAACGAGAAGCTTGCGGTCATGGAGGAGTGCGGCATCAAAGTGACGCGCAATCCGGCGGAGATGGCCAAACTGCTGAAGTCGGTCTTGGTGTGAGCCAGTGGCTGCGATTCCGCTCCGGGGGGCGCGAGGGCTTCGGCATGCTGCACCACGGCGAGGTGCTCGAGCATGAGGGCAGCATGTTCGGCGAGGCGCGCTCGACCGGGCGAATCCATGCTGCCGGATCCTATACGCTGCTGAGCCCCTGTGATCCCGGCAAGATCGTCGCGCTGTGGAATAACTTTCATGCACTGGCGTCCAAAATGGGAAAGGCGGTGCCCACGCATCCGCCGTTCCTCATCAAGGCGAGCAGTTCCGTCATCGGCTGCGATCAGCCGATCCGCCGTCCCGTGGGATACGCCGGCAAAATCGCTTTCGAGGGCGAACTCGGCATCGTCATCGGCAAGACTTGCCGCAACGTCGGGGTCGGCGAAGCGCCGCGTTTCATCTTTGGCTACACCTGCGTCAATGACGTGACGGCCGCGGATGTGCTGTTCGAGAATCCCGATTTTGTCCAATGGACCCGTTCCAAGAGCTTCGATACATTCGGCTGTCTGGGGCCGGTAATCGCCACCGATATCGACCCGACCGGCCTCAACCTGGTAACGCGCGTCGATGGGAGTGAGCGGCAGAATTATCCGCTGATCGACATGGTGTTTGCGCCGCATGAGCTGGTGAGCCGGATCTCGCACGACCTGACCCTGCTGCCGGGGGATGTCATCGCCTGCGGCACCTCGCTCGGCGTGGGGTCCATCAAGGATGGGGCGACCGTGGAAGTCAGCATCGATGGCATCGGCACGCTCCGCAACAAGCTTGCAGCAGCCGCCTGAACAACTGCTGCGTCGCATGTTCGATGCCGCCATCGCATCGGCGCAACCGGCACTGTGCATTCCGCCGCATTTGCCGCAGGCGCCGAAGGGCCGCCTGATCGTCGTCGGCGCAGGCAAGGCTTCGGCTGCGATGGCGCAGGCGGTGGAAAAAAACTGGCCCGGGGAACTGTCCGGCCTGGTGGTCACCCGCTACGGTTACGCGGTGCCTTGCGAGCGGATCGAAATCGTCGAGGCCGCCCATCCGGTGCCCGATGCCGCCGGCATGCAGGCCGCGCAGCGCATGCTCGAGCTGGTTTCGGGACTGACCGAGGACGACCTGGTGCTATGTCTGATATCCGGCGGCGGATCCGCGTTGCTGCCGCTGCCGGCCCCGGGGCTGACCTTGGAGATGAAGCAAGCCGTCAGCAGATCCTTGTTGAAGTCCGGCGCAACCATCAGCGAAATGAATTGCGTGCGCCGGCATCTGTCGGCGATCAAGGGAGGGCGGTTGGGCGCAGCCTGCCACCCGGCCTCCGTGCTGACCTTGCTGATCTCCGATGTGCCGGGCGACCGGCCCATCGACATCGCATCCGGCCCGACGGTCGGAGATCCCACCACCTCGGCCGATGCGCTGGGGATCGTGCGTCGCTATGCCATCGAATTGCCCGCGCAGGTACGGGAGGTGTTGGAAGGCGGCCGCGGCGAGTCGGTCAAGCCCGGCGATCCGCGATTGGCACGCGCCACGGTGCGCACCATCGCCACGCCGCAAATGGCGCTCGAAGCGGCGGCCGCCGTCGCGCGCGAATCGGGCTTTGCGGTACACATCTTGGGCGATGCCATTGAAGGCGAGGCGCGCGATGTGGGCAAGGTGCTGGCCGGCATCGCCCAGCAGGTGATCAATCATGGTCAGCCGTTCGCGGCGCCATGCATTCTGTTGTCGGGCGGGGAAACCACGGTGACCGTGCGCGGCACGGGGCGCGGCGGCCGCAATGTGGAGTTTCTGCTGGCGCTGGCCATTGCGCTGGACGGACAGCCGGGTGTCCATGGACTGGCGGGTGATACCGACGGTGTCGACGGCCAGGAAGAAATCGCGGGCGCGCAATTCGGACCCGATACCCTGGCCCGGGCATGGGCCAAGGGGTTCAGTCCCAAGGATGTACTCTCCGCCAACGATGCGCACAACTTCTTCACGGCCCTCGGCGACTCGGTGGTGACGGGACCGACCCTGACCAACGTCAACGACTTTCGCGCCATTTTGATTGCTGGCGCTGAAGCGCGCGGACGATGATCGCGCGACCAAGACGCCTGACGCGCTCCGCCATTAGAATAGAGTAGCACCATGGAAACCGCCCTGAGCCCTCTGGATTTCTTGCGCCGCGCGCGCAAGTTGCACGCTGCCCGCGAGGCGGTGATCGATGGCGCTCTGCGGTTCACCTACGAGCAGTTCGCGGGACGCTGCGATGCTTGGAGCGCCGGCTTGACGCGCCTTGGAGTCGTGAAAGGCGATCGCGTCGCCAGCATCTCACCGAATACCCATCAGCAACTGGAACAATTCTACTCGGTGCCGCAAATCGGCGCGGTATTGGTGCCGATCAATTACCGGCTGTCGGCCGACGATTTCGTTTATGTGGTGACACACAGCGGCAGCAAAGTGCTGTGCGTGCACGCCGATTATCTCGACCTGGTCGACGGCGTTCGCGGGCGCATGCCCGATGTGCAGCACTTCGTGGCGCTGGAAGGCAGGAAGGAGGGCTGGCTCGACTATGAGTCACTGCTCGATACTGCGGCGGGCGCGATGCAGGCGCCCATTGCCGAAAGCGATTTGCTGGCCATCAATTACACCAGCGGCACCACTTCGCGCCCCAAGGGGGTCATGATCACGCACCGCAATGCATGGATGAACGCCGTGGGCACCCTGGTGCATTGGCCGATGACTCCGGCGACGCGCTATTTGTGGACGCTGCCCATGTTCCACGCCAATGGCTGGACCTTCACCTGGTCGGTCACCGCCGCCGGTGCCATGCATGTATGTCTGCGCGCCGTCGATGCGCTCGTCATCTACGATCTGATCGGCCGGGAACGCATCACGCACCTGAGCGCGGCGCCGACGGTGTTGATTTCCATCGCCAATGGCCCCGAAGCGCCGCGGCGGCAGCTGCCGCGGGGCGTGCGGGTGATCACGGCCGGCGCGCCGCCGGCTGCCGCCACCATCGAACGCATGGAAGCGGAGCTTGGGTGGGACATCACCCATGCATACGGTCTGACCGAAACCTCGCCGTTCATTTCCATCAACGTACCGCTGCCTGAGCACGCTGATCTGTCATCCGCGCAGCGCGCGGTGACCAAGGCTCGACAGGGTGTGGAGTTGATCACCTCGGGTGAACTGCGGGTGGTGGACGAGCAGATGAACGATGTTCCCCGAGACGGCACCACCCTCGGCGAAATCGTCGCCCGCGGCAACGTGGTGATGGCAGGCTACTACAATGACCCGCAGGCCACGGCAGCGGCTTTCGCGGGCGGTTGGTTTCATTCGGGCGACGGCGCCGTGGTTCACCCCGACGGTTCGATCGAAATTCGCGATCGCTTCAAGGATGTGATCATCAGCGGCGGCGAAAATATCTCCTCGATCGAGGTGGAGGGCGCGCTGCTGCGTCATCCGGCCATTCTGGAGGTTGCGGTGGTCGGCATGCCGCACCCCACCTGGGGCGAGTCGCCGCATGCCTTCGTGGTGCTGCGGGGTGGAATGACGGCGGGCGAGGCGGAGCTGCGCGCGTTTGCGCGAGAAAGCCTGGCGCACTTCAAGGTGCCCAGCAGCTTTCACTTCGTGAACGAGTTGCCCAAGACGGCGACCGGCAAGATTCAGAAATTCGTGCTGCGGGGCCGCCGCGCCGCGATCGCCCAACAGTGAGCGCGATCAGCGCTTATCGCACGACGGGGCGCGCCCGCAATATGTCGGCCAGATTCAGCGGCGGCTTGAACTCGCGAATCGCAGTCTGCCAGCGTTCGGCATCGGTACGCAGCTTGTTGATCACCATGGTGGGGACTTGGCGTCCCTGGTGCAGCGTGTTTTCGAGCCAGTTCTTCATGGTGAAGGAAGAATAAGACAAATCGGATCGGTTTGAAATTGTCTGCGATTCGAGACAAAAATTTATGGAGTCGAGTTGACCACTGCCCATTTCACCGCGTCCGAGCGCAAGATCACCATCATCGGCGTGATGATCGTGTTCTTGCTGTCGGCGCTCGATCAAACCATCGTCGCCACCGCGATGCCGGTGATCATCAGTCAGATGCACGGCCTGGAACTCTATTCCTGGGTCACGACCGCGTACCTGCTTTCCTCGACGGTGATGGTGCCGGTGTGGGGCAAGCTCGGCGACTTGTACGGCCGCAAGCCGGTGCTGTTGGCCGGCATCGCACTGTTCTTGGCAGGTTCGTGGCTGGCGGGTTTGGCGGGTGAATTCGGCGACCTGCCGCTGTTGGGAGGCGGCATGGTGCAGCTCATCGTGTTTCGCGCCATCCAGGGTCTCGGCGGCGGTGCCCTGTTCACCACCGCCTTTGCCATCATTGCCGATCTGTTTCCGCCGCGCGAACGCGGCAAGTTCGCCGGATTGTTCGGCGGTGTGTTCGGGCTGGCCAGTGCCGTTGGCCCCCTGCTCGGCGGCTACTTCACCGACCACGGCAGCCTCACCATCGGCGGACACTACATCGCCGGCTGGCGGTGGGTGTTCTATCTGAACTTGCCGATCGGGCTGGTGGCGCTGTTCATGGTGATCGCCAAGATGCCCAAACTGTCGCATGGCTCCAAGGGCAGCATCGATTTCCTGGGTGCGGTACTCATCGTGGCCGCATGCGTGCCGCTGCTGCTGGGCTTGACCTTCGGCGGCCAAAAATACCCCTGGGATTCGAATGTGGTGCTGGGTCTGTTTGCGATGTTCGCCGTTTGCACGGTGCTGTTCGTGTGGGTGGAGCAGCGGGTCAAGGACCCCATCATTCACATGGAATTGTTCCGCAACAAGGTGTTCACCTGGGCCAATCTCGCCGGATTTTTCTCGTCCATGTCGTTTTTGAGCGTGGTCGCCTTCCTGCCGCTGTTCATGCAACTGGGTCAGGGCCTGCAGGCGACCACCAGCGGTTTGTCGACCCTGCCTCTGATGCTGGGCTTGATCGTGGCAGCGACGCTGGCGGGAAGACTGGTGACGCGCACCGGACGCTACAAGCCTTTCATGCTGGCGGGCATGGGGGTGCTGTTGATCGGCACCTATCTGCTCAGCCAAATGAGCGAGCACACCACACGCTTCGACCTGGGTTGGCGCATGGCACTGCTGGGCATCGGCTTGGGGCCTTTGCAAAGCCTCTACGGCGTCGCCATACAAAATGCCGTCCCCTTGAATCGAATCGGCGTGGTCACCAGCGCCAATCAATTCTTCCGCCAGATCGGCTCGACCGTCGGCGTGGCCATCTTCGGAACGCTGCTGACCAATGGGTTGAACGGCAAGCTGCTGCAATGGTCCGCCGGCGCGGGGTTGCCGCCGTTGAGCCTGTCGACCTTGCGCAATCTGTCGGCCGACGCCCAGGCGCATTCCGGTGTCATCGACATACCGCAGCCGATTCGGATCCTGATTTCCGATTCGGTGACGCATGTGTTCCTGCTCAGCATCAGCGTCGTACTCATCGCGCTGTTCGCGACCCTCATGATCCCGGAATTACCGCTGCGCGAGCGTCCCAAGGTTCCGCCGAAAGACGCCGTGCCTGCGGATACGCATCTCTGATTCCCCAGCCGGTCAACGATCGGCATACTGGATAAACCAATGGGCAAAAAACGCGAACAATTGGAGGCATGGTTTAGCCGGGAGTTCTTGGTGGGTGACGCATCGGTAATTGGCCGCCGTATGCCGCCGGAACCTGTCAACCCTCGGAATTGAGAGTTTGGCCCGCGAACCGCTGCGCATCTATGCTCGCGATCTCACACTGCCTGACCGATGCTGGCGAAGCCCTTGCCCTCGGCGACCAGTTGCTCGAGCAGCGGCGAGACGGTCAGCCACTTGCCGCCGGTCGCGGCACTGTACTTGCGCAGCTTCTCCAAAGCGGCCTTGAGCCCGATCTCGTTCTCGGCCCAGAACATCGGTCCCCCGCGATAGGCGGGGAAGCCGTAGCCGTACAGATAGACGATGTCGATGTCGCTGGACCGGCTGGCCACGCCCTCGCGCAGCACTTCGCAGCCCACGTTCACGAGCGCAAGAATGCAGCGCTCGACGATTTCCTCATCGCTGAAGCTGCGGCGCTCGATGCCATACTCCTTGGACACTTTCAGCAGCACCTCGGCCACCACCGGCGAGGGCCGCGGCGTGCGATCGCCCGGTGCGTAATCGTAGAATCCTGCCTGGGTCTTTTGTCCCATGCGCCCCATCTCCACCAGCAAATCGGCGGAGCGCGTGACCCGTCCATCGAAGCTGTTGGGGTCGCGGTCCTTGCGTGATTTGTAACCGATGTCCAAGCCCGCCAGGTCGCTCATTTGCAGCACGCCCATGGGCATGCCGAACTTGCGCAGCGCGCCATCGACCTGCTCGGGCATGGCGCCCTCCAGCACCATCAATGACGCCTGGTAGGCATAACCGCCCAGCATGCGATTGCCGATGAAGCCGTCGCGATTGCCGCACACCACACCGACCTTGTTGATGCGCTTGGCAATATCCACCACCGTAACCAGTACATCCTGCGCCGTTTTTGCACCGCGGACGATTTCCAACAAACGCATGACGTTGGCCGGCGAGAAAAAGTGCATGCCGACGACGTCGGCGGGCCGGGAAGTCGAGTCGGCGATTTCGTCGATCGACAGATACGAGGTGTTCGACGCGAGAATGGCGCCGTGCTTCGCAACCTTGTCGAGCTTGCCGAACACCTCCTTCTTGACCGCCATGGTTTCGAACACGGCTTCGATGATCAGGTCGGCCTGCGCCAGGTCATCGTAGGACAGGGTGGGCTTGAGCAGGGCCATGCGCTGTTCCACCTGTTCCATGGTGAGCTTGCCTTTGGACGCGGTGCTCTCGTAGTTCTTGCGTATCACGCCGATGCCGCGATCCAGGGCTTCCTGCTGCATTTCCAGCAGCGTTACGGGAATGCCGACATTGAGAAAATTCATGGCAATGCCGCCGCCCATGGTCCCGGCGCCGATGATGCCCACCGTCTTGACCTCGCGCTTGGCAACGTTTTTGTCGAGATTGGGCACGCTCGATGCTTTGCGCTCGGCGAAGAAAATGTGCTGCAAGGCCTTGGCCTGGCTGTTCTGCAAACATTGCGTGAACAACAAACGCTCCTGAGCCAGGCCTTTGTCGAAGGGCAGCGTCACGGCCGCTTCCAAGGCATCGACGATGCGCTGCGGCGCATATAGATTCTTCTTCTCCTTCGCGATTCGCTTGCGCGCCTCATCGAAGAATCCGGCGGGCAGCTTGCCGGCATCGATGTTGATGTCGCGTATCTTGCGGGCCGGCGCGTTGCGCGCAATCAGGTCCTTGGCGAATGCCACCGCGCCTTCGGTCAGGTCGCCCTCGATGATCTTGTCCACCACGCCGGCTTTCGCGGCTTGTGCGGCCGGTATGGGATCGCCCGACACCATGATGCCGAGCGCCGCCTCGACACCGATCAGGCGCGGCAGGCGCTGCGTGCCGCCGGCACCGGGCAGAATGCCCAACTTGACCTCGGGCAATCCAACCTTGGCCGTGGGCACGGCGACGCGGTAGTGGCAAGCCAGGGCAACTTCCAGCCCGCCGCCCAAGGCGGTGCCGTGAATGGCCGCGACAATGGGCTTGGCGGAATTCTCGATGGCATCCAAAGCTTCGTGCAAACCCGGGGATAGCGGCGGTTTGCCGAATTCCGTGATGTCGGCGCCCGCCATGAAGGTGCGTCCCTCGCAGGCGAGGACGCCGGCCTTTATTTCCGGATCCCGTGTCAGCTTGGCGACGCCGTCGATCAATGCGACGCGCACGCCGACGCTGATGGAGTTTACCGGCGGATTGTTGATCCAGATGATGCCGATGTCGCCGCGTTTCTCAAATGTGCCTTGCATGTAATTCTGACTCCTTGGGTGCGGCCGGATTCTGGCACACTGCTACAGGCTGCACCAAGGGGGAGTGATGTTTCGGCTGCCGCTTGTCACCATGTGCCGACAGCGAGATGATAGGCGCGGCGCGCGCAAGCAGGGGAATTCATACGATACGGACCCGCGCACGCCGTCGATCCTCGGGGGGACCCTCACAAGCGGGAGAGCGGAATGAAGTGGACCAGAAGCCAGAAGAACGTTGTGGTCGCGGCCTATCTTGGTTGGGCACTGGACGCCTTTGACTTCTTCTTGATGGTGTTCATGTTCAGCGACATCGCCAATACCTTCCACGTCGAGCGTAAGGAAGTCGTGTTTGCAGTGACGTTGACGCTCGCGGCTCGACCCATCGGCGCATTCATTTTCGGACGGCTGGCGGATCGCTTCGGCCGCAAGCCGACCTTGATGTGGAACATTTTGGCATTCTCGGTCCTGGAAGTGGCGTCCGGTTTCGCGCCCACGCTCACCACCTTCCTCATGCTGCGCTTCCTATTCGGTATCGCCATGGGTGGCGAATGGGGCATCGGCTCCGCACTGACTTTCGAGTCCATTCCGGCCAGCGCGCGCGGCCAGGTCTCGGGGCTGCTACAGGCGGGCTATCCCAGCGGCTATTTCATCGCGTCGATTGCGATGTACTTCTTCTACGATCAACTCGGCTGGCGCTACATGTTCATCCTGGGCGCCGCGCCGGCCATCCTGGTGTTTTTCATTCGTCTGGGCGTCGAGGAATCGCCGGCCTACATCGAACAGAAGCTCGTCAAGGAACGTCCAAATATCATCGAAGTGATTGGCCGCAACTGGAAACTGGCGCTGTACGCCATCTGTATGATGACGGCCTTCAACTTCTTCAGTCACGGCTCGCAGGACGCCTATCCGAATCTGTTCTTGAAAGTTCAGCACCACTTCGATACCAAGACCCTGTCGCTCATGACGGCCATCGCCAACATCGGCGCGATCTTTGGTGGGATTTTCTTTGGGTGGCTGTCCGGGAAGATCGGTAGGCGTCGCGCCATCATGATCGCGGCGCTGTTTGCGCTGCCGGTGATTCCATTCTGGGCGTTCGCCGGCACTCCTCTGATACTGGGTATCGGCGCCTTCCTCATGCAGGTCTCGGTGCAAGGTGCCTGGGGCATCATCCCGGTACATTTGAACGAGCTGTCGCCGCCGGAGATTCGCGCCACTTTTCCCGGCGTCGTCTATCAGCTGGGCAACTTGATTGCCTCCGTGAATCTGCCTATTCAAGAGTCGATTGCGGCTGCGCACGCTGAAAATTACGGATTGGCCATGGCCATCGTGGTGGGAACCGTTGCGGTCGTGATTTCGCTGCTCGTGGCATTCGGCCCGGAGAACCGCGGCATCGCCATGTCGGCAGAGCATCGCAAGGCGGCGGCTGCCGTCACGTAGCAGATGCCCGCGCAACCCGTCGACGAGCCGTTCGAATGAAAATGCCTGCCTGCATCGCCGCTTTGCTGCTGCTCCTCACCGCATCCATGGAGTGCGCGGCGGCATCCGCTCCCATCCCGGTCAAAGTGGTCGTCGTCACCATGTTCGAGAATGGCAAGCTGACCGGCGATAAACCCGGCGAGGCGCAGTTCTGGGTCGAGCGGCAGAACATGGATCGGATATTTCCCTTCCCCCTGGGTGAATACGAACTGCGCATGAATTCCTCGGGATTGCTGCTGATCTGCACCGGCGGGGGCATCAGCAACGCGACCAGTTCCATCATGGCCCTGGGTCTTGATGGGCGGTTCGATTTCAGCAAGACCTACTGGATCGTGGCGGGAATCGCGGGCGGCGATCCTCAAGACGTCTCGCTTGGGACCGCGGCCTGGGCCAAACATGTCGTGGACGGCGATTTGCTGTATGAAATCGACGCGCGCGAGATTCCGGCGGATTGGCCCTACGGCATGCTGCCCCTGGGCGCCAAGAAGCCCAATGACATCGCTCACGGCTGGACGGTGGACACGATTCACTATGCGCTCGACCCTAAGCTGGTGGATTGGGCCTTTGCACTCACCAAGGATCATCCGCTGCCGGACTCCGCCGCGCTGGCGAAATTCCGGGCACAGTTTGCAGGCTACCCCAATGCCCTGCGTCCGCCGTTCGTCACCATCGGCGATTCATTGGCGTCGAGCAAGTACTGGCATGGCGCGAAGATGAATGAATGGGCCAACGACTGGGTCAAGCTGCAGGCCGGAGCGGACGCCAATTTCATGATGTCCAACATGGAAGACAGCGGCACTTTGACCGCGCTGCGACGGCTGTCGCGGGCGAAGCGCGTGGATCTTGCGCGAGTGCTGGTGCTGCGCACGGCGAGCAATTACACCACGCCGCCGCCCGGCAAGAGCGCGGCCTGGAGCGCAACGGCGGAATATCCCGGTGAGGGCGTTCCCGCATTCGAAGCGGCGTATCAAACCGGCAACATCGTGGTGCAGGCGCTGCTCAAGGACTGGGCTCGATACCGCGACACCATTCCCGGCCATTGATCAATCTGCCGGCCAGCACAGCTGATAGTGTTTGCAGAGGAATGTGTAGCTCACCGGCTTCACGTCCGTCAGCGAAGCCCACCCCTTCTTCTGAAAAGCTTGCGCGAATACGGCTGTACGCTTGTCGTAAGCGGCCAGCAGGCGCTTCTTGGTTGCCCCATCGACGAAGGCGTACTGCAGCGAATTGCGACCGAGCTGCAGGATTTCCTCCCACGATAAATTGAACTCCTTGACCGCAACGTAGAACTCGTCGCTCAAATTCGAGTCCCACATGCCGCGATCGTCCGTCGACAGGGCCACCGGGATGCCCGTGCGCAGATACTCGGGAAACGGATGCTGTGAATAGTCGCTGACGTACTCGAGCAGCAGATTGCTGATCAGGTTGATCTCCACCATGTAAGGTCCGTAGCGCATGCGCAGCATGGTGTCGGGATCCGTGATCAGATTCACGCCGTGACCGATGCGCTGCGCGCCCAACAACAAGGTGTCGCGCACATGGTAATTGGGCTCATCCACTTCGCCGGCATGGATGGACAGATTGATGTCCGGATACTGGTGGCGCAGCTCGCGCAACACCGGCAGGAAGCGCAACGGATAACCCTTGTCATTGTCTTCGCGGCCCACCATGTTGACCCCGACATACAGGTCGCGGTGGCGGGCGGTGATGGCATACAGCCGGCGCAAATGCTGTTCGGCATCCGGCGTAAAGCGCAGCAGCGCGTTTTGAAAGCGGACTTCCACGCCAGTGGCTTTCGCAGCCGGGGAAGCCAGACACTGGCGGAAGATGTCCACGACTTCGTCCACTGTGTAGGCTGTGCCGTCGGGGTGCACCGCGCCTTCTGCGCCTTGCTGGGTTTCCAGGTACTCCAGACCTTCCTTGCCGAAGGCCTGCATGTTGCGCACCAGGATGTCGCAGATCAGGAAGGGGTTTTGCAGCAGATCGTTGATCCGGTCCCAGATGGCATCGAAGAATTCATTGCGTCCTTCATAGGGTTGATCCAGGCGCATGCTGTTCAGCCAGGCGGTCTTCTCGAGCTCGTTCAAATCCTGCAGTTTCTTGAATTCCGATTTCCCGCAGGCATCCAGTTTGTCGAAGCTGCTGGCCTGGATGTTCTTGAACAGCAACAGCGCCTTCGCCCTTCCAAACTCATCGTGGCCGTAGGGCGCGCAATTCTCGATCCGCGTGCGCGTGTAATAGATGTAGCCGCGCTTCTCGGCCGCCATGGCTGCGTCCCAATACCACTCGGAGCGCACCGCGCCGGTGAGATGGTTGTGCAGGTCCCCACCCTTGGGGAGTGCATAGAGGAAGCGGTACATCTGTTGCGGCGTGGCGCCGGCCTTCACCGCCTCGAACCATGCTTCGGCCGCCAGGGGGGATTCGGCCAGGGCGTTGGCCCCCAGGCCGAAGGCGCAGCAGGCGGACAGTATCAATTTCCAGGTCATGCGCATGGCGGCTCCGGTTCAATCTGCTCACTCAGCGCGCTTGATGGGTCCGGCTTTTGCTCGACAAATTTCCTCGACCGCTTCGCGCACGCGTTTCGCGCGAGTTTCTGGTTTCGCAGCGTCTTCGATATGCCGAATCATGTAGTTTTTCTTGCTGGCAGTTAAGGCGTCGAAGCGAGCCGAGGCCTTGCTTGCGCGCAGAGCTGCGGACAGATCAGGCGGTATCTTTATGTCGCTGCGATCAAGCACCGTAATGTGCACAAGAACTCGATCGCCTTGCTTGAGATTGGCTTCCTTACGAACCTTCTTGCGTACGCGAATGTAATGCTTCCCACCGCCAACCGGGAAAAGACTCACTTTGAATGGTGCCGAATCGTTGATACGCGCCATGACCAGGACGGCGCTTTTCGTCCCCAACCCCTCGGTGGTCTTGGCGGGAACCGGAATGGCGCAGTAATCCATACCTTCCGCCCAATTCTCGAGTGTCGACTTGAAGGATAGCTTTCGGCCGGCTTTAGGAGTAGCCCTCATCCTCAAGTGGGCGGCCGCTCATGGAATTGCGCGATGCGCCCGCCGTCGACAACCAGATCATGGCAGTTGACGAAACTGCCGTCATCGCTGGCTAGGAACACGGCCGCATGCGCAATGTCGTCGGTGATGCCGGTGCGGGGAAGCGGCGTGGCCCGCGCCAGATTCGACTCCAGCTTGGCCAGCTTGCGGGCATTGTCCTCAGCGCTCAAAGTGTCGGCCCGCGCCGAGCCGCCCCAGAAGATGGGCGTGGCAATCGCACCAGGCGAGATGGAGTTGACGCGGATGCCGGCCGGTCCCAGTTTGACGCCCGCGATGCGCGTCAGGTGGCTGACCGCGGCTTTGGCGGTGGAGTACAGCATGCCGCCTTGGCCCAGGCGGTGCGCCGCGACGCTGGAGTTGTTGATGATGGCGCCGCCGCCGGTCATCAACCGGGCCGCATGCTTGATGCCGAAGACCACGCTGCCCACCAGCAACTTCATGCCGAACTCGAATTCACGCTCGGTGATGCTCTCCAGTTCGCCCGGCGTGGATGCGCCGGCATTGTTGAACAGGCAATCGAGCTTGCCGAAGTGCTTCACAGCGGCTTCGAGCGCCGCCGCGATCTCGCTCTCATGCATGACGTCGGCGCGATGATAGATCGCGTTCAGCCCGAGTTCCTGCGCCAGAACCTGGCCGCGGGAGTCCGAACGTCCGACGATCAATACCTGCGCGCCTTCCGCGATGAAGCGCCTCGCCGTTGCCTCGCCGATCCCGCTGGTGGCGCCGGTGATGACGGCGGCTTTGCCGACTAATTTGCCCGACATGAGGTCCTCTTAGATGAGCGGCACGATGGACTGGGTGGATCCCGGCGCGCGATGGAAGGAATGGCTGATCGACTCCATGATGTTATCCATCATCATCTGCCAATTCCAGATGAAATGGCTGAAGAATTCGCGAACCTCGGGGATGTGGGTGTAAGCGAACCAGCACACCACGACGAACACACCCAGCGTCAGTAATTGGTAGGTGGCGAATATCCAGTGCAGCTCCGGACCGGTGTTGTACCTGAAGATGGCCTTGCGCGCGTGGCGCAGGGGCGAGGTGACGGCGGAGAACACCAGAATGATGATCAATAGCGCCGCCCATAGCGGTATATCCGCCGGCAGTTGCCAGCCCAGCAAGCTGCCCGTGCTGGCGAGCAAGATGACCGCCGCAAAGGCCGCGCAATCCAGTAAAGCGTTTGCGATAGCCAAGATCGTAATCATCACGCCTGCGAGTACCTGGCCTGCGTAATTGGTGCCAGTGCTGAACGCGTAGACATTGCGCTGGAAGTTCTGACCCCACCAGATCCTTTCAGTGCGCCATTTGCGCCGCCACTCGCGTCGCTGCTGGCTCCAGTGGCGCCGCCATTCCTTGCCGTTCTTGAACTCGGCGTAGTGCTTCTTGGCGCGGTCGATGACCTGCTGGGCGTTGAACGGCGCGCCGGATGCCGCCGCGCGCTCCTCATCCGTGTGCGCGAACGGAACCACCAGCGCCATGACGATGTATACCGCGATGCCGAGTCCATAGGTCAGCAGCGTGAAGAGTGCGAACAAAATGCGTACCACGGTTACGT
This sequence comes from uncultured Steroidobacteraceae bacterium, assembly GCA_964657945.1. GTDB lineage: Bacteria > Pseudomonadota > Gammaproteobacteria > Steroidobacterales > Steroidobacteraceae > Bog-1198. Next base: position 918 of record CAZZWM010000022.1, on the reverse strand, counting down.
CGATGTCCAGGTAGGCGGCGATGCCCGTGCAGACCCCGCTGAGCATCGCGCCCTCGCGGATCTGGTACAACCGGCGCACGGTCGGCCCCTGCGGCGCGTTGTTGTTGGCGCCGTGCTGTGGACCGGCGGCCGAGCCCGGGCCTGTTGGTCCGGCCGATGTGCCGGCGCCTGCGCTGCCTGCATCAGCCGACGGCGCGGCTCCGAGGGAGGCACCTTCCTCGGACTGAACCGGCCCCATTTGCCTGACGACATCATCGATTTCCGCGGCCGTCACAACATTCTTGTGAGAGTTCAGAAAGTGCGAGCACTTGTCGGCGATGGCTTGCTCGAGATCCGACATGATCTCCGACTTGTCGGGATTCGCAGCGAGTTGCGACTGAGCCCGATCCAAGTAGGTGCGCAAAGTCTGAAAGCCCGGTTCCTCCAGATGAAACGCAATGCCGTTCAGGTTGACGATGATGACCGTGTTCATTTCAGCGCCCTAACTGGTTGATTGTTGTGTTGAGGTAGTCCCAATAATCGGCAAACTCGGCTAGCTGGGATTTCCCTTTCGCCGTCAGCTTGTAGTACTTGCGCGGAGGCCCCGCCTCCGACTCCTGCCACTCGTAATTCACCAGCTCCTCCCGACGCATCTTGCTGAGCAGCGGATACAGCGTGCCTTCCTGAGTGGCAAAGTCCGTGGCGTTCAAGCGCTTCATCATGTCGGCGACGTAGACCTTGTCCGCCGAGATGATCTTCAAGATCAGGAACTCCAGCAGTCCCTTGCGGATGGCATTGAATTTTTGGTCGGGCGTCATCTGTTAAAGCTACCTTGGAGTAAAAAGGTACCAGTACGGGAAAAGGCTGTCAAGCTGCCCGAAGGGACGACAAGGCCGTCAGATGGCGGCGGCATGCATGAGGTACACCGGGCCTTTGAGA
>CAZZWM010000021.1:26729-36357 GCA_964657945.1 uncultured Steroidobacteraceae bacterium | reverse complement strand
AGTGCTGACGCCCGACTCATCGCGTTTCTGGCCCATGACTTCGTACAAGCCGGGCATCAGCCCGCCGAGTTTCGACAAGCAATTCGTGCGCGACTATCTGGAATCGCTGCACTGGAACAAGAAACCGCCGGCACCGCATTTGCCGCCGGACATCGTGATGCGCACCAGCGACAACTATCGCGAAGCGCTGAAGCTGTTGACCGCCTGATTGCGCCCGACCCACCCGGCGATGCGCGCATGCAGTGCGCGCACTCCGTCCATGAGCGCCGCGGGACCTGGCTGCAGGATGAGGGGCGATTTTATTTCGAACAGCGCGCCGTCGCGTACCGCCGGCACTGCCTCCCAGCCCGGCCTTGAAGCCACTGTGGCCGGCTGAAATTTCTTGCCGCACCAAGATCCGAAAATGATGTCCGGAGCGCGGCGCACCACCTCCGCCGGATCGGCAATGATGCGATTTTTCCCCAGGGACTCGCGCGCCAGTTCCGGAAAGCAATCCGTGCCGCCGGCCATCTCCAGCAACTCCGACACCCAGCCGATCGCGCTGATCTGCGGCTGGTCCCATTCCTCGAAATAGACCCGCGGCCGCACGGCGAATTTCGCCGCAGCCGCGCGAATTTCATTCAGGCCCGCGACGATCTGCGCGACCAGCGCCTCCGCCTGCGACTGCCGCCCGACCATGGCTCCGAGCACGGCGATCATCTGCAGGATCTGCGCGACGCTGCGCTGATTGAACACATGCACCGCCACGCCTAAGCGGATCAACTCGGCGGCGATGTCCGCCTGCAGGTCGGAAAACCCCAGCACCAAATCCGGGCGCAACGCGACGATCTTGTCGATTCGCGCGCTGGTGAATGCCGATACCTTGGGCTTCTCCTTGCGGGCGCGCGCCGGCCGCACCGTGAAACCGGAGATGCCGACGATGCGCCGCTCCTCACCGAGCAGGTACAAGGTCTCGGTGGTCTCCTCGGTCAGGCAGACGATGCGCTCAGGATACATGGCCGGCGATCTTGCCACAGCCCATGTGCCGTGTAAGGCTCGACCCATGATCAGGTGGTTGGAATCGCTCGAGGACATCTTGTTCGTCGGCTCCCGCAACATGGGGCCGCCTTGGGGCGCCGTGCTGCGCGTGGTTCGCTACCCGGCTGCGCTGGTGCGCGACTGGCTGCGGGGCGAGATCGGCGTGCGCGCCATGAGCCTGGCTTACACGACGCTGCTGTCCGTGGTGCCGCTGCTGGTGTTCAGCTTCTCGATACTCAAAGGCCTGGGCGCGCGCGGCGACATGCGTTACATCCTGCAGGAGTTCTTCCGCCCGCTGGGTGGCGGCGCCGATCAGTTGACCGAGAGCGTGCTGCAGTTCGTGCAGAACATGCGCGGCGATCTGTTGGGGACCATCGGTCTGGCCTTCCTGGTCTACACCGTGATCACCACCATCCAAAAAGTCGAGAACAGCTTCAATTACGTCTGGCGCGTGCAGCGGCCGCGCAGCTTGGCGCGCCGCTTCACCGAGTACTTGAGCGTGATGATATTGGGGCCGGTGTTGCTGGCCGTGGCGCTGGGCCTGCTCGGCAGCGTCGAACGCAGCCCTTTCACCCAGTGGATCGATGCCATCGGACCGCTGGCATGGGTGCTGAGCGATGGCGGACAAATCGTGCCCTACATCATCGTCAGCGTCGTATTCACCTTCATGTACATTTTCATACCGCACACCAAGGTGCAGCTGCGGGCCGCGCTCATCGGCGGCATCGCCTCCGGAGCCGTGTGGGCCGTGGTCGGGAAGGTATTCACCTCCTTCATCGTGTACTCCTCTTCGCTGGTGGCGGTTTACACGGGATTCGCCATCGTGCTCACCACTCTCATCTGGGTCTATCTGAGCTGGCTCATACTGCTCTTGGGCGCGCAGTTCGCGTTCTATTTGCAGTTTCCCCAGTACCTGCGCCATGGACAGGAGGCCATCGAATTGACGGGCCGCGACCGCGAGCAGGTCGGATTGTCGGCGATGTACTTGATTGCCCGCGATTACGCCGTCGGAAAAACCTGTTGGACCATCAGCCGACTTGCCGCCGAACTGGACATCCCGAGCATTGCGATCGCTCCGGTCATGGCTTCGTTGGAGCGCGGCGGCCTGGTCGTCGCCACGGAACAGGAGCAGTTCGTACCGGGTCGCGATCCTGCCGGCATCGCGCTGTCGGACATTTTGGCGGCAGTGCGCACTTTGCATGCCGGACGCCTCGCCGTTGCCATACGCTCGGTCGGACCCGCGGTGAACATCCTCGATGGCGCGGAAGCTGCCGCGCGGCAGGCCATGCAGCAACGCTCTCTCAAGGATGTGATAGCGGCCGACGCCGCAATCGAAGCACGCAAGGGCGGCAAAGAAGCCGCCAGCCACGCGCCACTGCCGGGCGCCCCGGCTACCCGCCCCCAGCAATAGTCATTTCTTCGAGCAGAATGGAGCCGACCCGCACACCCCCGCGGGTGTCTATGTCGTCGCCGACCGCGGCGATGCCTTTGAACATGGCGCTCAAATTGCCGGCGATGGTGATTTCCGCGACGGGATATTGCAGCTTGCCATTCTCCACCCAGAAACCCGCTGCGCCGCGGGAGTAATCGCCGGTGACGGTATTCACTCCTTGGCCCATGAGTTCGGTCACCAACAAGCCGGTGCCGAGTCGCGCCAACATGGCATCGAAGCCGCCGGGCAATGTGGGCGCAACCAATAAATTGTGCGCGCCGCCGGCATTGCCGGTGGTCTTGAGACCCAACTTTCGCGCCGAATAACTCGACAGAATGTAGCCCTGCAACACGCCGTCGATCACCAGTTCGCGTTCGCGCGTGGCGACGCCCTCGTCGTCGAATGCGGCGCTGCCCATGGCCTTCAGGATATGCGGGCGCTCCGCGATGGAAAATCCGCGCGGCAGCACCTGTTGGCCGGCCGCGTTCAACAAGAACGATGCTTCGCGATACTGGCTGCTGCCGCGCACCGCCACGATCAGATGACCCATCAAGCCGCGCGCCAACTCCGGCACATACAGCACAGGCGAGCGACGCGTGGTCAGATTGCGCGGTTCGAGCCGGGCGATGGTGCGGCGCGCGCTTTCGCGTCCCACCGACTCCGCATCCTGCAGTTCGCGCCAATCCCGCGACGTGGTGTATGAATAATCGCGCTGCATGTCCTCGCCCGAGCCGGCGAGCACCACGCAGCTCACGGTGTGCGATGTGGTGGGATAGCCGCCGATGAAGCCATGGGTGTTGCCATAGACATGCAGCCCCTGATGGGTGCTGACCGAGGCTCCTTCCGAATTGTTGATGCGTGAGTCGAAGCCCAAGGCTGCGGCTTCGCCGGCTTTGGCGATCTCAATGGCGCGGTCAGCGCTGACGTTCCAGGGGTGGGACAGGTCCAGATCCGGCGGCGACTTGACCATCAAGTCTGCATCAGCCAGCCCCGCGCAGGCATCCTCGGCGGTAAAACGCGCAATGCTGCAGGCCTTGGCCACGGTGGCGCGCACGGCTTCCAGCGAGAAATCCGCCGTGCTGGCTGAGCCCTTGCGCCGGCCGAAATACACCGTGATGCCCATGCTGCGATCGCGCTGATGCTCGAGCGTCTCGACCTCGCCCAGCCTGACACCCACCGACAAGCCCGTGTCTTGGCTTACCGCCGCATCGGCCTGCGACGCGCCGCGAACCTTGGCCTCCTGCAGCGCCAGTTCGATGATGGACTCGAGGTCCGTTTGTGCAAAGCGAACCGGCACGTTGGTAACAGCCATCAATTTCTCCGTCTGCGGCCCTGGAAATCCGGGGTGATTCTACCGGCCCGAGTGATAGCATGGGCAAATGACTGAAGAGGCCGAAGAGTCGGAAGAACAAAGACTGAGCAAAAGTGCCCGCAAACGCGAGGCGGCTTCCCTGCAGGAACTGGGGGTCAGGTTATCCACGCTTCCGGACCAGGAAATCAAAGCACTAGGCTTGCCCGAGAACCTGTTTGTGGCACTGCGCGATCTGCGCCGCCTGCCCTCCCATGGCGCCCAGGTCAGGCAACGTCAATACATCGGTAAATTGATGCGCGGCATCGATCCCGAACCGGTGCTCGCCAAGTTGGCGGAACGCAAGCTGCGCCACGATGTGGAAATCCGCCACTTCCAGCAAATCGAAAAATGGCGCGATCGCTTGCTCTCCGAGCCGCAAATGGCGCTCGATGAATTGCTGGAGGAATTTCCGCAGGCTGACCGCGCGGCCCTGGAAAAACTGCTGGAAAAGGCCGAAAGAGAGCGTCTGGAGCAGCGCTCGCCGGCCGGTGCGCGCGAGCTGTTTGCGTTTCTGCGCCAGCTGCACGACTAAGATGGGTAGAATCAGGCCATGAACGCCCTGGTCGGAGTCATTATGGGATCGTCTTCCGATTGGGAAACGATGCAGCCGGCCGCCGACATGTTGGGCGCATTGGGAATTGCGCATGAAGTGCGCGTGATCTCCGCACACCGAACGCCGGATCTGTTGTTCGACTACGCGAACAAGGCCCGCGAGCGGGGCCTGCGCGCCATCATCGCCGGCGCCGGCGGCGCCGCCCATCTGCCGGGCATGACGGCCGCGAAAACCTCGGTTCCGGTGCTGGGTGTACCGGTTCAGACCAAGACCCTCAATGGCATGGACTCGCTGTTGTCGATCGCGCAGATGCCCGCCGGCGTGCCGGTCGCCACCTTCGCCATCGGCTCTGCGGGCGCGAAGAATGCGGCACTGTTTGCGGCTGCAATTCTGGCGAATGAGTTCACGGAAATCCGCGCCAAACTGGACGCGTTCCGCAGCGATCAAACCGCGGCGGTGCTCGCCAGGCCGGATCCGCGCACGCCTTGAACCTCAACCGCGTTGGCATTGTCGGTGCCGGTCAGCTGGGGCGGATGCTGGCGTTGGCGGGCTACCCGCTGGGAATCAAATGCCTTTTTCTGGACCGCAGCGAGTCCTCGCCCGGCGGCCAGGTCGCGCCCATTCTCACCGGTGAACTCGAGGACGCTTCGCTCTTGTCGCAGCTCGCGGCGCAAAGCCAGGTGGTCACCTTCGATTGGGAAAACATCGCCGGAAAAGCGCTCGAACCGCTCGAGCAGATGACCTTGGTGCGGCCGCCGCGAGCCGCATTGGAGGCGGCGCAAGATCGCTTGCACGAGAAGGCGCTGTTCACGCAATTGAAAATCCCCGTGGCTGCGCATTGCGCGATCGACAGCAAGGATGATCTGCTGCGCGCGGCACGGCGCATCGGAATACCGGGGGTGCTGAAGACGCGCCGCTTAGGGTATGACGGCAAGGGCCAGTACACCATCAAGGGTGAGGCCGATATCGAAGCTGCGTGGCAATCGATGGGCGCGGCAGGATTGATCTTCGAAAGGTTCCAGGATTTCTCGCGGGAAGTGTCCATCATCGGCGCGCGCTCCGCAGCGGGTCGCATGGTGTCTTATCCGTTGACCGCCAACGTGCACAAGGGCGGCATCCTGCGCTACAGCGTCGCGCCGTTTGCGAACACGCGGCTCGAACGCTCGGCCCGCGCCCATCTGCAGCGGATTTTGAAGGCGCTGAATTATGTCGGGGTTCTGGCCGTGGAATTTTTCGTGGTCAACGGTCGTTTGGTGGCTAACGAAATGGCGCCGCGCGTTCACAATTCAGGCCACTGGACCATCGAAGGCTGCGTCACCAGCCAGTTCGAGAATCACCTGAGAGCGATCTGCGACCTGCCGCTGGGCAGCACCCGTGCTGTAGGACACGCCGTCATGATCAATTTTCTGGGCAAAATGCCGGATCGAGACGCCCTCTTGGCCATTGACGGGCTGGCGTACCACGACTATGGAAAAGAGCCGCGGCCGGGGCGAAAAGTGGGCCATTGCACGATTCTCAAGAAAGCCGCAAAAGACCGCAATTCGGCACTGTCGAATGCACTAAAATTGATCGAGTGGACCTAGACTGTCCAGACAGGCAATTAGATGTACTTAGAGCTATTCAAACTGCATGAACTGCCGTTCCGCCTCAGCCCGGATCCGCAGTTCCTATATCTCAGCAAACACCATGCGCGCGCCAAGGCGTACATGGAATCGACCATCTGGTTCACCGACGGATTCGTGGTCATCACCGGCGAGATCGGTGCGGGCAAAACCACGCTGATCGAGACCTTTTTGCGCGAGCTGCAAACCGACGTCATCGTAGCGCAGGTCAGTCAGACGCAGTTGTCGCCCATCGAATTTCTGCAGACCGTTTTGGTGCAATTCGGCTTCTCGCCGTTCAACATGAAAAAGGCGGAACTGCTGGCGACCTTGACGCAGTTCCTGACCGAGCAATTCACCAGCAGCCGCAAGGTGTTGCTGATCGTCGATGAAGCGCAAAATTTGAGCAATCGCGTACTCGAAGAGGTACGCATGCTGTCGGGCATCGAAACCACCAAGGATAAGGCGCTTCGCATCATCCTGGCAGGCCAGCCGGAATTGAACGACAAACTCAATTCGCCCGAGTTGGTTCAGCTGGTGCAACGCGTGCGTCTGCGCTTTCATCTCACCGCGCTGTCGAAAGCCGAAACCAACAGCTACATCGAACATCGCCTCGAGGTCGCAGGATCCCAGGGCCGGCGGATCTTTGCGGAAGAAACCTTCCCCACCATCTTTCGCTATACCGGCGGCGTGCCGCGCCTGATCAACACCTTGTGCGACACCGCGTTGATGGCGGCCTTCGGCCGCGACAAGGACACGGTCGAGGTGGAGGATCTGGACGCCGCCATCAAGGAACTGCAGTGGGTGGAATTCGCGTCCTCCACCAATCGCATGAAGGCCATGGGGGAATCCGATCGCACCGGCAGCCACCCGGGTTCGACGCCGACCACGCAGGCCGTCGTCGGACGCATCCTGCTGGCCAACGAAGGGAAAACCGTGGTTGAACGGGAACTGCGCCCCGGACGCATGGTTATCGGACGTACACCGGACAACGATTTGCAGATCGACAGCAAGTTCATCAGCCGGCATCACTGTCAAATCGTCACTCAGGCGGATTCATGCCTGATCGAGGACCTGAACAGCACCAACGGGATCTACGTGCAGTCCAAGCGAGTGCGCCGTCATAACTTGAACGATGGGGATGTGGTGCAGGTCGGCCAGCACGAAATCATGTACATCGATGAACGCGCACCGCGGGTGCGGCATGCCTCGGAACACACGGAAACCGCGGTGCTCGATACCCCGAAGGGCGATTAGCCCTTCAGGTTGGAAGGCAGATCGATCATCTCGCCGTTGTATTCGCGGCTCAAGGCGCGGTAGTCCTGGCGTCTGAGAAACAGCGTCAGCGCCGCGGTCTCCGCCGCCAAGCCGATCAGGAACGCAGCCTTGCCTTCATAACCGAGCGGGTTGAGATAAAACAAAAATATGGCGGCGCCGCCAATGGCTACGTAGATGAACGGCAAACTTTCGTACACGGGACGGGCCAGGCGCATGGGTTTTACCTCCGAGCGCCATGTTAATCCCGCGGCACGGTCCGAAATCGGCGAATTTGACTTAAAGTGCGAATTTTAGTCCTTCCCGACCATGAGTTCCGAAATCCGGGTCAGCCACGAATTACGCCATCCTTCGACGCGCAATTGTTCGTGCTTCGGGGCGTCGGTGCGCTTTGCTGCGATCAGCAATTCCTTGGGCAGAGTGATTTGGAAGGTGCCCGTCATTGAATTGTCGGCCATGGAAACTCCGGTTGGTTGACGGGCGCCAGACTACCTAAGGCAACGGCTTCGGCCATGAGACATGGCGCACGCTGTGCAGGTTTCCCACCCAGCGTGCGCCATGCACGTCGCTGAGTGGAGACGGAAAGCGACCTTCCCGGCATATGACAGCCGGCTTATGTCAGCAGTCAATGCGATTCGCCGCGCAAACGCTTCGCTTCGAACTCATCGCCGGGCAGCCAGTTCACCGTGCCGCCCGCCAGCAGCGCCTCCCATCCCAAGGCAAATCCAAACTTGGCGAGCGCCGCATTGCTGGCGAAGTCCATGGAGGGCGAATACTCGTCGCTGGGTTGATGATAGTGCTTGGCCGTGTACTCCTCGCGTTGCGCCTTGCCCCATTCTTCGGGGTGACCGGCGAACTTGGTGCCGGTATTGATGGAAAATGCCGGCACTCCCGCGCGCGCCATGCTGAAGTGGTCGGAGCGATAGTAATGTCCGGCGCCGGGTTCGGCGTCTTTCTGAATTTCAAAACCGAAGGCGGCGGCCGTCTTGGTCACGGTCGGGTAAAACGAGGTGCGCTCGGCGCCCGTGACGTTCACCGATTCCGGATTGCCGATGGGTGCGATGGCATCGAAGTTCAAACCCAGGGCGATATTGCCGGGCGCCAAGGGTAGGTGTTTGCCCAGATAATTGGATCCGAGCAAACCCTTCTCTTCCGCGGTCACCGACGCAAACAGCACCGGATGCGGAGGTTGGGCCTTGGACGCAGCGAAAGCATGCGCCAACTCGAGCAACACGCCGCAGCCGGTGCCATTGTCGACGGCGCCGTTGTAGATGTTGTCGCCGGTCTTGGCCGGATCGATGCCCAAATGATCGTAGTGCGCGGAATAAATCACCGCCTGCCTGCCATTCGCACCATCCTTCCCGGGAAGCAGCGCCAACACATTGGCAGATTGGAATTTCCTTACCTTGCTTTCGATATGGGCCTTGAAGCGTACCGGCAATTCCGTCGGCTTGAAGCCGCGGGCGCCGGCGGCACCGATCATGTCGTCCAGCTGCAAATTCGAGGCAGCAAAGATCTTCCGGGCGACTTCCAATTGGATCCACGATGCCGCCTTGAGCTTCGGATCCTTGTCGTCGGCCAGGTATACTTGTTCGTTGCTCCATGAGTTGCGCACCACATCCCAGCCGTAGCTGGCAAGATCGGTGCGATGAATGATCAGCGCTGCGACGGCTCCCTGCCGCGCCGCCTGCTCGAACTTGTAGGTCCAACGGCCGTAGTAAGTCAACGCCTCGCCGTTGAAGAATTTCGGATCCTTGGAGGGCGGCTCGTTGACGATCACCAGCACGACCTTGCCCTTCACATCCACGCCGGCATAGTCGTTCCATTGGTATTCGGGCGCCTCGATGCCGTAACCCACGAACACGATGGGCGCGTCGATGTCCACGCTGTCGGTCTGCGTTTGATTGGTGGTCACGAAATCGTCGCCGAGCTTCAGAGCGATCGCGTTGCCGCCGGCCGGTTGCAACGAGGCGGTCGTGGCAGGCAGGGTGTGCACGCCGCCGAACGCGACCTTCTGAAAATAAGTGCCGTGGTCGCCGGCCGGCTTCAGACCATACAGCGCAAACTGGGTTGCGATGTAATTTGCCGCGAGTTCGCTGCCGCGCGTGCCCGTACCGCGGCCCTCGAGCAAATCGTCCGACAGAAAGCGCACGTGCGCGCGTATTCGCTCAGCATCGATCCCCTGCATGGCTGCCGCGACCTCGGGCGGCAGCCCGAGTTGCGCGGCCGGCTTGGCGGCAGCGCCGGCTGCCGATGCCAAACCGACACCGAGTCCCAGCGCCAACAGTGGCGCCACATGAAATTTCATCGCATCGCTCCGAGGTGAATGACAAAACAAAGTGCGAAAGACTACCCCAAGCGAAGAAGTTTCGCTTATAACCGCACGACGATGGATTCAA
>CAZZWM010000021.1:18564-26629 GCA_964657945.1 uncultured Steroidobacteraceae bacterium | reverse complement strand
ATGGCAGCATCCTGCCCCGCTCCAGCCGCGTCAATCCATCGCTGTCGATTTACGCCTGGGGCATGCGGGTGGCGCATCTGCTGTCGACGCAATTGCTCGCAGCAAGATAAAGCGCGGACGAGATGCCAGCGGCCTCGAGCACCCCATCCGCGCCGCGGTGAGCTTCCTGCCATCCCGCTGAGCGGGCTTCCTCCTTGATACCGCGGCGTCATATTTTCACGGCAGCGGGAGATCAAGGAATCGGTGAACGGCCCCCGAATGCACAGAAACGCCGTGCGTACTAAGACTAAGATGGGTGTCAGGGGAATCATGACTCATCCGCGGAGAAGAAGACCTTGAAAATCCTCCATTCAACCGTTGCCATCGTGATGATCGCCATTCTGGGGTTGATGGGCGCCTCGCCCGCGCGGAGCGACTCGGGGTCGGCCCCGACCCTGGTCGAGAACATTCGCGGCTACACACTGGCTGACGACAAACTACAAAAGTTTTCCTGCCTGGTATTTGCTCTTGGCAAAGTCGTTGCAGTCGGCGACACGGCCACCTTGCGAGGTCAGTATCCCACCGCGACAGTAATCGATGGTCGGGGCAAGACCCTGCTGCCGGGACTCATCGACGCCCATGGCCACGTGGTCGACTTAGGTTTTGAGGGGGAACAGGTTCAGCTATTCGGCACCACCACCCTGGCCCAAGCGCAGGACAAGATACTCGCCTACGTCAAGGCGTACCCCGATCGGCCATGGGTTTTGGGTGGCGGCTGGAATCAGGTGCAATGGAAGATCGGTCGCTTTCCGACGGCAGCGGAACTGGATGCGGAAGTAGCCGACCGGCCGGCGGTCCTCGACCGCGTCGATGGACACGCGAAATGGCTGAATTCCAAGGCATTGGAAGCCGCCGGCATCACCCGCGACACTCCCGACCCGTCCGGTGGCCGCATCGAACGCAGCGCCGATGGCAATCCCAGCGGCGTGCTGGTGGACAAAGCCATGGATCTCGTCGACCGAGTAACGCCGCCGCCGACCGACGCGGAACGACGCGCCGCAATGCTCGCCGCCCTGTCTCATCTGAACTCGGTGGGTCTGACTTCCGCCGGTGATGCCGGAGTCAGCGCGAAAATCATATCGCTGTATCGAGAACTCGCCGATCAGAATCTCTTGACGGTGCGCGTTTACGCCATGATCGTCGGTGTCGGCGAAGATTTTGCGGCCTTGTCCTCGGCAGGGCCACTGATCGCCTATGGTGATGACCGGCTGACCGTTCGCTCGGTCAAGCTTTTCGCCGACGGCGCCCTGGGCAGTCGAGGTGCGGCTCTGTTGGCGCCGTATTCGGATAAGCCCGATCAGCGCGGCCTGCTGTTCATGACCCCCACCGACATGCAGCTCAAGATGGAGACCGCGCTGCGTGCGGGCTACCAGGTCAATGTCCACGCCATTGGTGACGCCGCCAACCACGAGGTGCTGGACAGCTTCGAAGCCGCCTACAAGAACGTCGGCGGAAGCCAGCTCCGTAACCGCATCGAGCACGCGCAGGTTGTCGCGCCCTCCGACATACCCCGTTTCAAACAACTCAATCTCATTGCCTCCATGCAGCCCACGCATGCCACCAGCGATATGAACATGGCCGAGACGCGCATCGGACCGGAGCGTCTCGAGGGCGCCTACGCCTGGCGCGCCTTTCTCGCTCAGGGAACGCGCATCGCCGGTGGTTCGGACTTTCCCGTCGAGGACCCGAATCCGTTCTTCGGCCTGTTTTCCGCCGTCACTCGAATGGATCATCACGGTCAGCCCAAGGGCGGCTGGCATCCCGAACAGGCCATGACGCGGGTAGAAGCGTTCCGCGCCTTCACACTGGACGCCGCTTTCGCCCAGCACCAGGAACACACCATCGGCTCGCTCGAGCCCGGCAAATGGGCAGATTTCATTTTGGTGGACCGGGATTTGTTCAGCGCGCCGGCATCCCAGATATGGAAGACCCGGGTGCTGCAGACTTGGCTGGCAGGGACACGGGTGTACTAGCCACGGCGCTGATAAGTTACGCTCCCAGTTCGTATCTCCTTCAGAGGCAGCCATGATCTCAGGATTGGTTCAACTCCTGTTCTTTCAGGGAGCGGGAGAGTTGGTGTCGAAATTCCTGCTGCCCACTCTCCCCGGCCCGGTGGTGGGCCTGGTGTTGCTGCTGCTCTTCCTGGTGTGGCGGCGTGAGGTGAATGAACCGATCGGATCGGTGGCGGACACCTTCGGCCGATACCTCGGGTTGCTGTTCGTTCCTGCCGCGGTGGGTGTCGCGCTGTACTTGCCGCTTCTCCGAGCCAACGCGCTGGCGCTGATCGCGGCCATCGGCAGCAGCGTCTGTCTGACCATCGCCAGCAGCGCGCTGGTGCTTCACTGGACCCATCGACGCCGCGGCCCATGAAAGAAGAGCCGTCCATCTACCAAATCTGGGTTTATCTGTCGGGCAGCCCGCTGCTCGCGCTGTTCATCACCTTGGCGAGTTTCCAAATCGGTCTCATGATTTATGAGCGCAGCGGCCGCAATCCCATCGCCAATCCGGTGGCCATCGCCATCATCCTGGTGTCGGGCCTGATCCACATCATCAACATGCCCTATGAGCAGTACTTCGAAGGCGCGAAGTTCGTGCACTTTCTTCTCGGCACCGCCACCGTATCGCTGGCCATTCCGATTTACCGAAGCCTGTCGGACTTCAAGGGAAGATTGCTGCCGTTGAGTTTGGCGCTCGGCACGGGCAGCCTGGTGTCCATCGCCAGCGCCGTCGGCATCGCCACGCTGCTGGACGCGGACAAGTCCGTGGTGCGCAGCCTGTATTCGAAATCGGTCACGGCGCCGATTGCGATGGGCATCTCGGAACGCATCGGTGCCTCGCCGACGCTGACCGCCGCCTTCGCAGTCTCGTCCGGAGTATTGGGCGCCATCCTGGCGCGTCCCATCTTGAATTTTCTGAAAATCACGCCCTGGTGGCAGCGCGGATTTGCGCTCGGCATGGCCGCTCACGGCATCGGCACCGCGCGCGCTTTCAGCGTCAACCAGGAAGCGGGCGCCTATTCCAGCATGGGCATGGGCATGCACGGCATCCTCGGCGCCATCGCCATACCGCCGCTGGTGGCGCTGGTGGATCTATGGACGGGTCACTGACGCCCCGCGCGCCCGCGCGCCCGGCCGCACTATAGATACTTCGTCACCGCCTGAAACTCCTTGATCAGCGCCTTGGCCTCGCGCGGCAGCGCACCTGAGGTCTCTTCCATGCAGTGATTGATGTGATCCTTGATCAGGCTTTTCTTTGCATTGCCGATGGCTTTTTCCACCGCATGCAGCTGCTGCGCCAGATCGAGGCAGGGCCGTCCGGCTTCCATCATTTCTATCACCTTGGCCAGATGCCCTTCGGCGCGTTTCAATCGCGTGACAATTTCGGGAAACTCATGCATGTCGTATCCTATCCCCCTAGACAGGATAAGGGAAGACGCCTAGGATCGCCTTCGCCTAAACGCAGGGAAACAACATGCCGATTCACGACCATCAGCCGGCTTTTCGCGGCCGGGCCTTCTTCTGGGGCGGCATTGGACTCGGCCTGCTGCTGGTCGTCATTCTGCTGACGCATGGTTTCGGTTTTTTTACAGGACCCGGCAAGTCGCCCGAGGCTGCGCCTTGGATGGTGCGCCAGGGAGCCAAAATCTTCGTCCCGGAGAGCTCACCGCTGCGTTCCCGCATCACCGTGGAGCCGGCTGCCGCGCAGCAACGCAGCGGTAAGCTGGCGCTGCCCGGCGTGGTGGAATCCGATCCCGCCCGCACCGCCAATGTCATCCCGCAATTGAGCGGCCGGGTGGTCGATCTCAAAGTGCGGCTGGGCGAACGCGTCGGCAAAGGCCAGGCGCTGGTGGTGCTGGACTCGCCGGATCTGGCGCAGGCTTACGCCGACTACGACAAGGCCACTGATGCCTATCGTCTGACCCGCAAGAATCTCGAGCGGCAGCAGGAGCAGGCCAAGATCGGCGTCGCCTCGGAGCGCGATCTCGATCAAAGCCGCAGTGATGACGTCCAAGCGGCGGCTGAATCCGCGCGCGCCGAGCAGCGCTTGAAGACTCTGGAGGCGCCGCTGGACTCGCGCGGCCCCGCGCGCCGGCTGGTGGTGCGTTCTCCCGTGGCCGGCAGCGTGACAGCTCTGAGCATCACGCCGGGCAGCACCATCAACGATCCGACTCAAACCATCATGACGGTCGCCGACCTCAGCACTGTCTGGGTCACCGCGATGGTGCCGGAGAAGGATATCGACAAGGTCGCGAAGAACCTCGATGCCGACGTCGTGTTCGTCGCCTATCCGGACAAACCGCGGCGCGGCAAAGTGCTGTTCGTCGCGGACGTGATCGAACCGGACACACGCCGCAACAAGCTGCGCATTGCCTTCGCCAATGAGGACTACGCCCTCAAACCCAATATGTTCGCCAGCGTGACCCTCTCCGGCCCGGACATCGCGCAGGTGGTGGTGCCCAGTTCCTCCCTGCTGATGAACAACGACAGGACCAGCGTGTTCGTCGCCACCGCGCCCTGGACCTTCGAGCGGCGCATCGTCGAGCCGCAGCTGGATGACGGCCCCACGGTCGCCATCCTCACGGGGGTGAGCGCCGGTGAGCAGGTGGTCACGAAGGGCGGAATACTCCTCAATGATTGATAGTTTCGTCGGCTTCTGCCTGCATCGGCGCATTGCCATCATCGTGCTGGCCGTGCTGCTGACCGGCTTCGGCGTATATGCGTGGAAGACGCTGTCGGTGGAAGCCTATCCCGATCTTGGCGATGTCGCCGCGCAGGTCACCACACAGATGCCCGGGTTGGCGGCCGAGGAAGTCGAGCAACTCATCACCGTCCCGCTCGAGCGCCAGATCAACGGCACGCCGGGGCTCTTTTTGATGCGCTCCACCAGCACCTTCGGCCTGTCCCTCATCACCGTCATTTTCCGCGACGGCATCGAAGACTATTGGGCGCGCCAGCGTCTCACCGAGCGCATGGGTCAGGCCGTGCTGCCGCCCGGCGCCGTGCCTTCGCTCGATCCCGTGTCCGGACCCGCGGGCGAGATCTTCCGCTACACGCTGGAATCGGATTCCAAGAATCTGCAGGAGCTGTCGGAGATTCAGCGCTGGATCGTCATCCCGGCATTGAAGTCCGTGCCCGGCGTGGTCGAGGATACGAACTTCGGCGGCTTCACCACCGAATACCAGCTGGACCTCGATCCGCGCCAGCTGCAGCACTATGGACTCGGCATCACCGACGTCATCAATGCCATCAATGCCAACAACACCAATGCCGGCGGCGGAAGAGTCTCGCGCGGCGACCAAAGCTATGTGATCCGCGGCGTGGGACTGATCCACAATCTCAGCGAAATCGCCTCCATCGTGGTGAGCGAGGCCAACGGCACGCCGGTATTGGTGCGCGACCTGGGGGCAGCCACTCTCAGTCATCAAGAGCGAGAAGGCATCGTCGGCAAGGACGCCAACCCCGACACCATCGAAGGCATCGTGCTGATGCTGAAGTATCAGAACCCCTCGCAGACCTTGCTGGGCGTGCACCAGAAGGTCGAGCAGCTCAACCGCCAGTTGGCCGCCCGCGGCGTCAAGATCGTGCCGTATATCGACCGCGACGATTTGGTGAAAGCGACCATCGAGAAAGTCGGCCGCACCATCGCCGAAGGCATCACCCTGGTGTTCCTCATTTTGATTCTGTTCCTCGGCAGCCCGCGCAGCGCCCTGGTGGTTGCGGTCACCATTCCGCTGGCATTGGTCGCGGTATTTTCCCTGTTGAACCTGACCCATGTCTCCGCCAATCTGCTGTCCTTGGGCGCCATCGACTTCGGCATATTGGTGGATGGCGCCATCGTGGTCACCGAGTCGGTATTGCGCCGGCGCGAGGCCATGCCGCTGGAGGAGATGGCCGAAAGCGAGGCGAAAGCGGCGGTGCTGCAGGTGACCCGGCCGATTTTCTTCTCTAGCCTCATCATCATCACGGCCTATCTGCCGCTGTTCTCATTCGAGCGCGCCGAAGCGAAACTGTTCACGCCCATCGCCTACACCATGGGCTACGCCTTGTTCGGCGCGCTGCTCACGGCGCTGGCGCTGGTGCCGGGCCTCGCCTACTTCGCCTTTCGAAGTCCCGGCCGCGTGTATCACAACCGCTGGCTGGAACGTCTGACGGCCGGCTATGACCGCGCGCTCGCGGCCTGCCTCGATCAACCGCGCATCGTCTATGGCGTGGCCATATTCGCGCTGCTGGCCGTGGTGGGCTTCGGCGCCACGGTGGGGCGCGAGTTCCTGCCCGATCTCGACGAGGGCGCGCTGTGGCTGCAGGTGCAGATGCCCACCGGCCTGTCGTTGAACAAGGCCAGCGACATGGCCAGCGATCTGCGCCGTGAACTGCTCAAGTATCCGCAGGTGTCGTACGTGGTCACGCAGACCGGACGCAACGACGACGGCACCGATTCCTGGACCATGTCGCACATGGAAGTGCCCGTGGGCCTGAAACCCTACGACACCTGGCCCGGAGGCGAATCGAAGCGTCATTTCGTGGATCGCCTGGGCGCGGATCTCGCGAAAAATCTGCCTGGCTATTCCATCGGCATCAGCCAGCCCATCATCGACGGCGTCAACGACATGATAGGCGGCGCGCACAGCCCGTTGGTGATCAAGATCTACGGTGATGACTTGACCGAACTGCGGCGTATCGGCGGCGAGATCGTCGATGTGCTCGACACCGTGCCGGGAACCTCCAGCGCCTCGTTGTTTCAAGAGCCGCCAATCCCGCAAGTCGAGATCAAATTGGATCGCGAGCGGGCTGCGCGCTATGGCATCAACATGGCCGACGTGCAAAACGTGATCCAGACCGGCGTCGGCCAATCTCCGGTATCCACGGTGTATGTGGGCGAGCGCACCTATCCTTTGACCGTGCGATTCACCGCAGACTCACGCGGCGGCCCCAGCGCACTGGGCGATCTGCCGGTACGCACCGCCGGCGGCGCGCAGATTCCACTGGCGCAAGTGGCGGATATACGCACGCGGACCGGCGAAAGCACCGTGACCCGCGAAAACGGCACCCGCAATCTGACCATTCGCATCGACAACCGCGACCGGGATCTGACCAGCTACCTCAAGGAGGCCCAGTCGAAGATCGACTCGCAGGTCCACTTCGACAAGAATGCGGTCCGCCTGGAATGGGGCGGCCAATTCGAGAATCAACGCCGCGCCGAAGCGCGTTTGCTGCTCATTCTGGGCTTGGTCATGGGCCTGATGCTGATTTTCCTGACCATAGGCACCGGATCGCTGCGTCAGGCCCTGTTGATCTTGAGCGTGGTGCCGCTCGCCACCTTGGGCGGTCTGATCTCCCTGCATGCCACCCATCAAAATTTGAATGTCGCCAGCGGCGTCGGCTTCATTGCCCTGTTCGGCGTGGCGGTGCAAAACGGCATCATCATGGTCTCGAATCTGAACCGCATGCGAAAATCCGGTTTTGAACTGCACGAGGCCATCATGAAGGGTGCGACTGAGCGGCTGCGGCCGGTGCTGATGACGGCCTCGGTGGCAACGCTGGGCATGTTGCCCGCCGCGCTGCATACCGGCGTCGGCAGCGACGTGCAGCGCGGCATCGCCACCGTAGTGGTCGGCGGCCTGGCCATTTCCACCCTCCTCACCTTGTTCGTGCTGCCATCCATGTATCACGTCATCGAACACTGGGCCGAACAACGTCACGGCGTCGCAAGGTGGGGCCAGTGAGACGCCGCGCGCTGAAATGCCGCATGGCATGGCTTGCTGCCGGTGTGTTGGCGAACGCCTGCGCCGTCGGCCCGAATTTCAAGCGCCCCGCCCCGCCGGCCGACGCGGACTACGGCGCAGCGAGCAATGTCCACAGCGATGCGCAGCGCCTGCACACCGATTTGGACATTCCCAGCCAGTGGTGGGCGCTGTTTCAATCGCCCAAACTCAACCGGCTGGTCGACGCCGCGCTGCAGGCGAACCCCAATGTAGGCGCGGCGCAGGCAGCACTGGTGCAGGCGCACGAGTTGTACGCCGCGCAGC
>CAZZWM010000021.1:0-18554 GCA_964657945.1 uncultured Steroidobacteraceae bacterium | reverse complement strand
TTTTTTCCCACCATCGGCGCCGGCGCCAACGGCGATCGCTCCAAATTTCCGCCGGCGACCCTGACCAGTCCGACCACCGCGCCAAGCACGGTGTATACCCTGTTCACCGCGCAGCTGACCTTGAGCTACGCGCCGGATATCTTCGGCGGCACGCGCCGCGCCGTGGAATTGGCCAAGGCGCAGGAGCAAAGCGCGCGCTTTCAACTGGAAGCCACCTACCTGACCCTGAGCAGCAACGTGGTGGTCACAGCCATTCAGGAGGCCTCGTTGCGCGGCCAAATCGAGGCCACCCACAGGCTGCTGGAGCTGCAGCAGCAGTTGACCGGGAAAATAAAACAGCAACGCGCTCTGGGCACGGCCAGCGATCTGGATGTACTGGCGCAGCAAGCGCTCGAAGCGCAAACCGCGCAGACCCTGCCGCCCTTGCAGAAGCAGCTGGGCCAGGCCCGCGATGCTCTGACGGCCCTGCTGGGGCGGCTGCCTGCCGAGGAGCCGGCCGAGACATTCCGGCTCGACGACTTGACCCTGCCGGCGGATCTGCCGGTGAGTGTGCCCTCCAAGTTGATCGAGCAGCGGCCCGATGTACGCGAGGCCGAGGAGAACATGCACGCCGCTTCCGCCGCGGTGGGGGTGGCCGTTGCCAATCTACTGCCGCAATTTGCTTTGACAGCGGACTGGGGTTCGAGCGCGCTCAAATTGCAGGACCTGTTCTCTCCCTACACGGCATTCTGGGATCTCGGCGCCTCGCTGACCCAGACATTGTTCGACGGCGGCGCGTTGATTCATCGGCATCGCGCCGCGGATGCCGCCCTCGATCAGGCGGCGGCGCAATACCGCGCAGCCGTGATACTCGCCTGCCAAAATGTGGCGGACACGCTGCGGGCGCTCGATGCCGACAACGATGCACTGAAGGCCAGCGCCGATGCCGCGCGCGCGGCCAGGTCATCCTTCGATCTTGCGCAGAAACAGCGCACCCTCGGCACCATCACCATCGTGGTCCTGTTGAACGCCGAGCAAAGCTACGAGCAGGCGGAACTGAGCCGGATCCAAGCCCAGGCCAATCGCTACGCCGACACGGCCGGCTTGTTTCAGTCTCTCGGTGGTGGGTGGTGGAATCGGTCAACGGAGCCTCGCTATGAACGATTTGGTTCGACGGGAAGATAACGGCGGGGTGGCGACCCTGTGGCTGAATCGTCCGGACAAGCTCAACGCGCTGTCGAAGGATGTTTTCGAGGCCTTGGAAGTGCATCTCGACGCCATCGCGCGCGCGTCCAAGATCGTGGGGTTGGTCATCCTGCGCGGCGCCGGCGCCAACTTCTCAGCCGGCTACGACATGCAGGAAGTGCTCGAACACGTCAAAGCGCACGCCAAACCGCATTTTCATTCCGAGGTGATTCAGAAACTCGCGGACCTGCCGCAGCCGGTGATCTCGGCGGTGCAAGGACACTGCTCCACCGGCGCTCTGGAGCTGGCGCTGGCGGCCGACATGATAGTCGCGGCGGACTCGGCGAAATTTTCCGATGTCTATGCGCGTTGGGGATTGACCCCGGTCTGGGGCTTGAGCCTGCGATTGCCGCATCGGATCGGCACGGCAAAGGCCTGCGAGATGATGTTCACCTGCCGCAGCTACTCGGGGAGGCAGGCCGAGGCCATGCACCTCGCCAACTTCTGCTACCCCGACGATCGGTTCGACGCCGAGCTGGGCAGACTCGCAGCCGACATCCTGCAGAACTCCTGGTACGCCAATCAGGTCAACAAACGCGCGCTGCTCGAAATCGACGGATTGAGCCTGAAGGACGCGCACTCGCTCGAGTTGTTCAAGAACGAAGGGTTGGCTCCCGACGCGGAAGCCAGGGTCAAAAAGTTTTTTTCCGGCTAGCGATTGCCGTCGACGTCATCGTCCTTTTTGACGTCGCCGCCTTCGCGGATTCGTTTGAAGACCTCTTCGCGATGAACCGGCACCTCCTTGGGCGCCGCTATGCCGATCCGCACTTGATTGGCATCGATGCTGATGACCGTCACCGTGATCTCGGTTCCGACCATGAATGATTCACCGGCGCGACGCGTTAATACCAGCAAACAGTGAGCTCCCAGCCGACGCCGGTTTGCCCTAATTATAAGCATGAAATTCGGCACAAATGTGCAAAATATTTCCGTATTCTAGACTGTAAGCCACCCCTGGGGATACGTGTCGTCGACGTAGGTGTGCAAGGCGACCTCCCGCGAAAACCAAGCGCGCGGCGCAATCGTCAGTCCGTCCTGCCACGGACTTAGGTATGCACCCCACCAGGAGAATGAACTGTTGGCGATGATGTGGTGATGGCAGGAGGCGATCAAATACATGTCATCGAAAGCGCTGCCGCCGGCGGCGAAGCGGGTATCGGAACGATCGGCAAACAGGTCGCGCGCCGCGGTCGGATCGTCCGACACCACGAAAAACCTGGGTTTGTCGACGGCGCGTTGCACCAGCCGCAAGGCACGGTCGTAGTAATCCTTCTGCAGCAAGGCGAAGCGATCGGTGTGCTGCACATAGTCGCCGCGGCGCACATGCACTGCCACACTGCGCTCCCCGACCTCCCCTGCCGCTGCAGCTTGGGCCCGTCCCGCTTCCGAAATCACCGCCTGCAGATCGAAGGCCTTGCGCACTTCTGCCGCAATGGCGGCGAAATAGCGCTCGGACTGAAAATAGCCCTTGAGGTACACATCGCCCGACAGGCGCTCGAATTGCGGGTCGAAGTGATGCCCGGGCTGGCGCCAGGCAACAGGCGCATGGCCGCCGGCGCCCGCGCTGATCCTCTTCCACCAGCGATACAACGAGGCCTCGGGCTTGAAGCGCCAGTCGGTGGTACGGCTCAACTTGGCTGGAAGATTGAATGGCGCCAGCTCGTAGGGCAGCGTGCGCCCCGAGCTTTCGCGGAATTGGTACAACTCGAACTCGAGTTGCGCCCCCAGCCGCTTTGCCAACGCCATGCCGGCGGCGGCGCCGAACATCTGGTTCCCCAGCCCGCCGACGATTCGCACGCGCACTGTGGGTGCGGCTGTTTGCATCCTAAGGGGTCAGCCGGTGCCGCCCACCGTCAACGAATCGACGCGCAAGGTGGGCTGACCAACTCCGACCGGCACCGACTGGCCCTCTTTGCCGCAGGTACCGACACCGGCATCCAGCTTCATGTCGTTGCCGACCATGCTGACGCGGGTCAAGACATCGGGGCCGTTGCCGATCAAGGTCGCGCCCTTGACCGGCGCGGTAATCTTGCCGTTCTCGATCAGGTAGGCCTCGCTGGCCGAGAACACGAATTTGCCGGAGGTGATGTCCACCTGGCCGCCGCCGAAATTCACGGCGTACAAGCCCTTTTGCACCGAGGCGATGATCTCCTGCGGAGCGCGCGAGCCGGCGCGCATGTAGGTGTTGGTCATGCGCGGCAAAGTCATATGGGCGAAGGACTCGCGCCGCCCGTTGCCGGTAGCCGCCATGCCCATGAGTTTGGCGTTCATCTTGTCCTGTATGTAGCCCCGCAGCACGCCGTTCTCGATCAACGTCGTGCACTGGGTCGGGGTGCCTTCGTCATCCACATTCAGCGAACCGCGGCGCCGGTCCAAGGTGCCGTCATCCACCACGGTAATTTCATCCGCGGCAACTTTCTGGCCGATGCGGCCCGAGAACGCGGAAGTGCCCTTGCGGTTGAAGTCGCCTTCCAATCCATGGCCGATGGCTTCGTGCAGCAGAATGCCTGGCCAGCCCGGCCCCAGCACCACCGTCATGGCGCCGGCCGGTGCCGCCACCGCATCGAGATTCACCAGCGCCTGACGCACGGCCTCGCGTCCATGTTCGAAGGGCACATCGCCCCGCAGCAGCTCATGCAAACCGAAACGGCCGCCGCCGCCGCTGTAGCCCTGTTCACGCCGGCCATTCTGTTCGACGATCACCGACACGTTGATGCGTACCAAGGGCCGCACATCGGCCGCCAGGGTGCCGTCGCTGGAAGCGATCAGCACCACTTCGTGCACGGCCGCCAACGAGGCCATCACCTGTTTGACGCGCGGATCGATGCGGCGCGTTTCCGCATCCACCCTCATCAGCCACGCGACCTTGTCCTCGTCCTTGACGGTGTCGAGCGGATCGATCGGCAGGTACAGGCGATGCGTCAGCGGCTTGTGCCAGGCCTTCACGGCATTGCGGCCGCCGCTGCGGGCGATGGCGCGGGCTGCATCCGATGCCTCGAGCAATGCCGGCAACAACACTTCATCGGTGTAGGCGAAACCGGTTTTCTCGCCGCTGATCGCGCGCACCCCCACGCCCTGTTCGATGCTGTGCGCGCCCTCTTTGACGATGCCATCTTCCAGCGCCCAGGACTCTTCGCGCGACAGCTCGAAATACAGGTCCGCGTAGTCCACGCCGCGGCTCATGACGGTGTCGAGCACCTGACTGAGGCGGTTCTCATCCAATCCCGACGGCGTCAGGATCATCCGGTCGGCGACCTCGAACGTCGATGCGCCCAGATCCGCGCTGCGCGCGTTCAACGCAGCACCGCCGATGCAATGCCGATCTGACGGTTGGCAAGCGCCGGAAAGCGCACGCGGGATTCAGCCTGCTTGCCGAGATCGATGTCTGCTGTAATCACTCCAGTACCTTTAGCCAAGCGTGACAGCACCTGGCCCCAATAATCCACGATGAGGGAATCGCCATACGTTTCGCGGCCGCTGCTATGCGTGCCGCACTGCGCCGGGGCCACTACATAGCACAAATTTTCGATTGCCCGGGCGCGCAGCAGCGTTTCCCAATGAGCCAGGCCGGTGGGAACCGTGAAAGCCGCAGGCATCGCCAGCCACTCGGCGCCCTGGGCGACCAGCTCGCGGTACAGCTCGGGAAAGCGCATGTCATAGCAAACCGACAGACCTAGCCGGCCCACCGGCGTATCCGCCAGCACCGGCTCGCGGCCCGGCATCACGTGGCTCGATTCGCGATACTGCTCGTTGCGGCCCGGAATCGTCACGTCGAACAGATGAATCTTGTCGTAGCGTGCCACGCGCTTTCCCGCCTCGTCGATGAGCAGCGAGGAGTTGGCGACGCGGTTCGGCGTGTCGCCGCGCAGCACGATGGTGCCGCCCAAGATCCACATTTTCAGGCGGCGCGCCGTGTCACTGAGAAACTGCTGCACCGGGCCGTTGCCATCGGCCTCGGCGATGGCCAGTTTGTCCGCATCCTTCAGCCCGATGAAACAGAAATTCTCAGGTAAGCAGGCGATGTCCGCGCCGGCATCCTTGGCTTGGCTCAACAGGCCGGCAGCCGCTTTGAGATTGTCGGCGACGACATGACCCGAGGTCATCTGAATGGCAGCAACTTTTCCCATCTACTTAGGTGCCTCAGCGGTCGCGGCGGCCGCGTCTGCGCTCTTGATGCGTTCGACAGTTGGATTATCCCAGCTGCCCGTGATCCGATAATACCCTCGCGCCAATCCCTTCAGAGGCTGTTTGAACACCTGTTGGAACAACAACACGGCGGCAACGCCTATGGGGCCGCCAACCAGGGCTCCGGCCACAGGAATGGACAAAGAACTGCCCACATTGCCGGTTACCACTGCAGTTTGGTCGTAATCCCTGGTTTTCAAGCCAACCCGCCCAATCAGGCCGATCTCGGCAGCAGGGCCTTTCAGCAGTACGTTCTCCGTATACGCATTCCCATCGCGCAAATCGAAATCGCCGCGCACGGTATCGAAGGCCAGCCCCTTGTCGGTCAAATCGCTGAAATCGAGCGCGAGACGCCGGGGCAATGCCGCGATGCTGCCCAAGCCCAACAGACGCCCGGCGCCCGGTTTGAGTCCCGTCACCTGACCCTTGTCCAAGGCCAGCTGCACCCTGCCTTCCGCCAGCGCCACCGCTTCGGCCGTCGGCGCGCCATCCCAGGTCAGGTCGAAATCCATCTTGCCGCTCTTGGCTTGAATCACGTCGGCGTAACCCAGTTCCTTCAAGGTATTCTGCACATCGCTGCTGGTCAGGCTGCCTTGAATACGGCTGGTTCCGGCGTCCTTGCCACGCCACTCGCCTTTCACGCTGGCCTTGAGACTGGGACCCGCGATGGTCAGTTGTTTGAGACTGATGCCATCCTCCAGCTTGGCCAAAGTGGCTTGCACATCGCCGAACTTGCGCTCGCCCCACACCAGCTGCGCGGCGTGAAAATCGATGGCCGGAATGCCGTGCGGATCGCCGAAACCCTTGGCTCCGGCGGCTGACGCCGGCTGCGTCGATCCGTCCGCAGCGTCGTCGCGATCGGCCACCGCGAAGCGCAGGCGTTCGAACTGCAGATTCCATGGCAGCACCGAACCGGGCGCGGTCGGAACGAAGATGCTGCCCGTGACATTCGGGCCAGTCACTCCGATGCGCCAGCTGCTGTCGGAAACCGCGAGATTCAGCGACACCTCGCGAAATGCCAGACCCAGATAATCCAATTCAGCCACGTCCAATCGGGCGTCGCGCAAATAGTAGGACAGCGGCTTGGCATTCTTGTCTGGGGTGCTGAGTTTGAGCCAGCCGGCCAGATCCACGCGCTCGACCGAACCTCCGATATTCAACAGCTGCGAACCGCTCAGGGTAGCCTCGCCGCCGCCGAACTGCAGCGCGGCGTGTGCCAGATGCAGGCCATCCTCGCCGGACGCCAAAGCGTACGAGCCGCTGACCAGCGAGCCCAGCGTCAGTTTGCCCTGCGGACCTGCGTTTGCAGGCCAGAGGATTTCGAGCGAGGACGGCAGAGGTGTCCCGGCCGGTTTATTCAAAGGCGCCGGCAGGCGCAACTCGAGCCCGGACAAGGAACTGCTGAGCCGCAGCGACCGCTCCCGCGCCGGCTCCGGCGTGATGCGCAGCACCCCGCGCCAATCGGTCTGTCCGCTAAAATCCACCGCCGGCGGCAACGACATCATTTCGTGCAAAGCCTCCGCGCTCAGCGTGCCGCGAAATTCCAGCTGGGTGCGGGTCAACGGGCGGTTGCGCGGCACGCGCGCCGTCATTTGGAAGGCGCCGCCCAATATCTGTCCATGCAAATCCGCGTGCGCGATCTGGCCATTGTCGACGTCGAAATCGCCGTTCACCTCGGTGGCCTGGGTGGCGGCGTCGACCATGTTCAACGTTGCGTCGGCCAATTCTCCGTGCACCAGCACGCGCCGATGCGCGAAGTCCTTGAAAGGCAGGAACAGGTCCACGTTGGAAGTCAGGCCCCCCGTGATCTCGGCATTCGAGAACACGTGGTCGGCCGACGCATCGAGCGGCGTGGCGCGCAGAAACGCCAGCGCAGCGGCGGCATCGCCCTTGCCGGCAGCGTGAATCCGCAACTCACCACTGTGAAAATCGGGAAACTTCGCATCGGCCGAGCTCAGCACCACGTTGCCGATGCGGCCGCTCTGCAATTTCGCGCTCATGCCTTCGTTGCGAAACTCCGCCAGGGTCGACAAGTTCTCGGCCGCCGGCCAGCCGTCGCTGTAGTCCAGGGTCAGGTTGTCGAACGAAGCACGCACCAGGAAGATCCCGCTGCCGTCGCGAAACGGAAAATGCTTCACCGGACCTTGAATCAAGGCGTCGGCCCGCGACAGATGCCCGGCCACGAAGGCGCGATTCAGCCAATTCAGCGCGGATGGCGGCAACAAGCCGCGCGGAAAATAATTGCGCGCATTGGCCACATTGCCGTTCTCGATGGCGCTCACCAGGGTCAGGACGGGAGATGAGCCATCGCCGGGCTGCTGCCAGGAGAATTTGCCGCGTATCCCGGCATCGCGAGTACTGGCATGCCAATCGGTGGCTGCGACCAACAACTGTTGCGCATCGCGTTTCCAATACAGCTTCGCGTTCAAGGCCGTCAGATCCAGTGCCTGCGGAAACTGCGTGGGCCAGTTGAAAACTGCCGAGGAACCATCGAGGAACAGATGGCCGCCCGATTCCGTGCCTGCCAACGAGCCGTTGAGGCCGCGCATGCCGGGCGCGCCGCGCTGCGGCGCGAATCCGGCATCGCGAAAGGTGGCGCGCAATTGCAGCGACCACGGATCCGACGGCGCCGCGCGCTGCATGGTGACTGCGCTGTCGGTCCATTCCCCCGTGGGCGCGATGGCGCGCAGCAGGTCGCGTGCCTGTTTCTGCGGCAGAAAGCCGGTGAGCGGCAGCAAGGTTTCGGCCCGCAGATAGCTGGCGCTGGCGCTCAAATCCACCAAGCCCGCCTCGTTGCCGCTCCAGTTCACCTCAAAGGCAGACTCCGGATCGTTGCGAGCGGCGCGCACATGCTTGCCCGACAGGCTCCAACGATCGCCGGAATGCAGCAGCGTCAGTGAGCCGTTCATTTCATCGAATTTCGCCATCGGCTCGTCAGGCAATTGGGTCGCCACCGCGGTCGCTGTGAAATCGAGATCGGCGCGATCCAACAGCCGGCCGCGTCCCTCGGCGGCAACCTCGAAGGACCCATTGCCGCCGTCCAGTCCGCCCAACAAATCCGGCAAGAACTGATGCCACCCCAAGAACGATATGCCGCGGGCGCGGGCCAAGACTTTCCAGGCCGCCGCCTGCACCGCTCCGCGGCCGTTTGCGGTGGCGCTGAAGCTGACGGTGCCGCCGAGTTCCGCCGGCAGGATGGAGGTGTAGCGCGCACGCAGGCCGTCTTCACCGCGCCGCACATCCAGGTTGACGTCGCGCAAGGTCAGCAGCGGCAGCGCCGCGTTCCAGTTCTGCAGCGTCAGGGCGGCGTGACGGATCAACAGGTTTCCGGCCGGCAGGTCATCGAAGTTCAGGGTGCCCAGCGGCGAGCCGTTTCCGCCCAGCTGGATCTCCGAAGCAACCGCATATCGATCCGAACCCAGGCGTGCGACGGTGATGTCGGGGGAATCTATTTCGATGCGTCCCGCCAGCAATTTTCCGTTGCGGATCAGCTGCCAGATATCCGCGGCGACCCGCCCGCCGTGCGCGCGCGCCAACACGCGTTGATCGTCCTTGGAACGCAGTTCCAGTCGATCGAAGTAAAGTTCAGGCCCGTACCAGCGGAATGCCGGAGAAACATGTTCGAAGCCGATGTGATAGCCGGTCTGTTCGTGCACCCATTGTTTGATGCCGGCTTGATAGCGCGGCGCGCGATCCAGCGTCACCTTCACGGCCACCAGCAGCAGCAGCACCAAGGCCACCGTTGCTGCCAGAATCTCCAGCAGGACTCTTCCTACCTTGCGCAGCATCATTTACATCAGCACGACGTCGTATTGATCGACGGCATACAGGGATTCGGTCTGCAGCCGGATGGGCTTGCCGGTCACCAGTTCCAGCTCGCCGAGCGCCGACGATTCTTCGTCGAGCAATCGTTCGATGACATCCTGATGCGCCAATACCATCAATTGCTTGCACTCGAATTGACGTGCTTGGCGGACGATTTCACGGAACACCTCGTAGCACACGGTTTCCGTCGACTTGACGAAGCCGCGGCCCTCGCAGGTTGGACAAGACTGGCACAGCAGACGTTCCAGGCTTTCGCGCGTGCGCTTGCGGGTCATTTCCACCAGCCCCAAGGGCGACACCGAGGAGATGTTGGTTTTCACGTGATCGTCGTGCAGCGCCTTTTCCAAAGCCTGAATGACCTGACGGCGGTGTTCCGCCTCCTCCATGTCGATGAAATCGATGATGATGATGCCGCCCAGATTGCGCAGCCGCAGCTGCCGCGCGATGGTCACCGCAGCCTCCAGGTTGGTGCGGAAAATCGTTTCCTCCAGATTGCGATGCCCGACGAAGGCGCCGGTATTCACGTCGATGGTGGTCATTGCCTCGGTCTGGTCGATGATCAGGTAGCCGCCGGATTTCAAACCGACTTTGCGCTCCAATGCCTTTTGAATCTCTTCCTCGACATGATGCAGTTCGAACAGCGGCCGCGCTTCTTCATGCAGCTCGATTCGCGACAATGCCTGCGGCATGAAGGCCGCGGCGAATTCCTGCATTTCCCGATGCGCGCTCGGTTGATCGATCAGCACCCTCTCGACTTCGGGACGCATCAGATCGCGCAGCACCCGCAGGTGCAGCGGCAGGTCTGCGTGCACCAGATTCCCGGGCTGCGTGCGCAGGCCCTTCTGGCGCACGAACTCCCACAGCTTGCGCAGATAGATCATGTCGGCGCGCAAGGCCTCCGCCGGCGCATCCTCGGCGGCGGTGCGCACGATGAACCCCGCATCTTCGTCCGGCAAAATTCCGGCTTGAACCGCGACGCGCAGCCGTTCCCTCTCCGCTTCATCCTCGATGCGCGCCGACACGCCCACGCCGCGCCCCTTGGGCATGTACACCAGGTAGCGCGACGGCAGGGTCATGAAAGTGGTCAGACGCGCCCCCTTGGTGCCGAGCGGATCCTTCACCACCTGCACCAGGATTTCGTTGCCCTCGGACACCAGCGCGCGGATGTTGTCGGTGTGCGGCGCCTCGATGCCGGTTTCCGCATGGCGGGGATCGAATATGTCGGAGGCATGCAGGAAGGCGGTTCTTTCCATGCCGATATCGATGAAAGCAGCCTGCATCCCGGGCAGCACCCGCGACACCCGGCCGCGATAGATGTTGCTGATCAAGCCGCGGCGGCTGACTCGCTCCAGAAAAACCTCCTGCAGCACGCCGCTTTCCACCACGGCGGCGCGCGCCTCGTGAGAACTCGCATTGATGAGAATCTCTGTGCTCATGCTGGGTGGTTTTTCTGCCAGTACGCAATGCCCGCTGCCCGCAGCAGCTCGGCAGTCTCGAACAGCGGCAAACCCATGACTCCGGAATAGCTGCCGCGCAGTTCAGCGACGAACACCGCGGCGCATCCTTGGATGGCGTAGGCCCCGGCTTTGTCGCGCGGCTCGCCAGTATCCCAGTAAGCCGCCGCTTCGGCTGATCCGATGCTGCGCAATGTGACCAAACTGTGGCTGACTCTAACCTCGATTCCCCGCTTCGAACGCAATGCCACGGCCGTCAATACCTCGTGCGTGCGGCCCGACAGCAGCAGCAGCATGCGCGCGGCCTCCTGGGGATCCTGCGGCTTGCCGAGAATCGTGCCTTCCAGCAGGACCGTGGTATCGGCCGCCAGCACCGGCGCATCGTCTTTGGTACGCCAGCCGGCGTCGGCCTTGGCCGCGGCGAGCCGCCGAACGTAGTCGCCGGCCGCTTCGCCGCCGCGCACACTCTCATCGACGCCGGCGCGGATCACCTCGAAAGGCACTCCGATTTGACCCAGCAATTCCCGCCGCCGCGGCGAGCCTGAGGCTAGATAGATGAAATTCCCGGACATCTAGAAGCCTTAAGCGCGGTGATAGGGATGCCCCGCCATGAGGCTCATGGCGCGGTAGATTTGCTCAGCCACCACCACCCGAACCAGCGCATGCGGCAGCGTCAACGGCGACAGCGACCAAGCGTGGTCCGCGCGTTCGCGGCACTGCGGCGCCAGACCATCCGG
The DNA here is from genome assembly GCA_964657945.1 of uncultured Steroidobacteraceae bacterium. Classification (GTDB taxonomy): domain Bacteria; phylum Pseudomonadota; class Gammaproteobacteria; order Steroidobacterales; family Steroidobacteraceae; genus Bog-1198. Next base: position 7,129 of record CAZZWM010000021.1, on the reverse strand, counting down.
CCCCCCGATGAGCAGCGCCAGTGCGCGCCCGTCCCGCAGGCGATCGGCCAGCCAGGCGCTGAGTTGCTCCGTGCTCATCGCTTTGCCCGCAATCTCCAGCGCCACGACATAATCGTCCGCAGCCGTGGCCGCCAGCATGTCCGCCCCTTCCCGGGCGATGGCACGCCGCGGGTTTTCACCGGCCCGGCGCGTCGCCACCGAGATCTCGTGCAGCTCCAGCACCAAGGGCGTGCGCAGGCGTTTTTGGTATTCGCGAAATCCGCTGTTCACCCATTCGGGCAGGCGGGTACCGGCGGCAATCAACCGGCATTTCATGCAATCAGGCGCGCGCGGCGGCGCGTTTGGCGGCCGTCATGTCCCACAGTTTCTCGAGTCCGTAAAATTCGCGCACGCGCGGCAACATGACATGCACGATCATGTCATGCAGGTCGATGAGCACCCAATCGCCGTCCTGCTGTCCTTCGACGCCGTGAGGTCGAAAACCGGCTTCCTTGGTCTTCTCCACCACCCGCTGGGCGACCGACCTGACATGGCGGTCGGAGGTCCCGCTGGCGATCACCATGGCGTCGGCGATGTCGGTCAGCCCGCGCACGTCCAACACTTTGACCTCGAGGGCCTTCATGTCGTCCAGCGCAGTGAGCACGATGCTCTCCAGCGAGGGCTTGGCGAGGGTGGCCGGGGTTGTTTTGGCGGAGGTCTTGCGCGCAGTCTTGGGTTTGGCGGCCTTTTTCTTGGCGGCGGAGGCGGTATTGCGGGGGGACTTACGTTTGATGGGCACTAAGTATTCCGGTTCTTGGAGTAGCAATTGGCGTCCAGTATAAGTTTACGCACCGCATCAGGCATCAGGAATCGCGGATCGCGGCCCATGCCGATCAATTGCCGCACCTCGGTGGAGGAAATCTCCAGCTGGGTCACCGCATGGATGTATATGCAGCCTGCACGTGTCTCGTGCAAGTCGTTGATTCGTCCCGTGCCGCGATCCACCAACAACTCGCCCAACGGACCCATGCCTGGCGCCCGCCATCCCGGCCGGTGCGCAACGATCAGATGGGCCAGCTGCAGCAGATCCTGCCATTGATGCCACTTCGGCAGACTCAGGAACGCATCCATGCCGACGATCAGGCACAGGCTGCGATCCGGATACTCGTGCCGCAGCTCCGCCAGAGTCTCGACGGAATACGACGGCCCAGCCTTGCGGACTTCGCGATCGTCGACCACGAAGCCGGGTTGACCCGCCGTGGCCAGCTGCACCATCTGCAGCCTGAGTTGCGCATCCGCCAAGGGCTGGTCGCGATGCGGCGGATTGCCGGCCGGCAGGAAGCGGATCTCTCTGAGACGCAGCGCCTGTTGCAGCTCGAACGCCGTGCGCAAATGCGCGTAGTGGATCGGATCGAAAGTACCGCCAAAAATGCCCATCGGATTCATTGACCCACCCTGCCTGATTCGGCGCCGGCTTGCAAAGCTCCCGACATCGCGCCGGTCAGTCCGGTGATGGCGCTCCAGGCATCGCCCGCCGCCAATCCCTTCAGGATTCGGTCGGCGCGGCTCGCTTGGATCAGCAACGCAGCCAGCGGCAGCTTGCGCAGCCGTGCCAACGCTCTTGCGGAAGGCTGCGCCGCCAGATTCCAACCGCTGCCGCGCACATTCGAACGCAGGCGCTCGCGCTCGCGCGTCTGCCACAACCCGCGCAGTTCACGCAGCAGCGCCCACAAGATGAGCGTCGGTTCCACGCCCTCGCTCTTGAGTCCCAGCAGCACGTGCATGGCGCGCGGCGCATCGCCCGCAGCGGCCGCTTCCGCCAGCTGAAACACATCGTAGCGCGCGCTGTCGCCGACCGAGCGCAGCACCAGTTCGCTGCTGATCGGCGCGCCGTCGGTCAGCAAGCTGAGCTTCTCCAATTCCTGTTTGGCCGCGAGCAAATTGCCTTCGACGCGATCGACGATGAGCTGCGCCGCGGCCGGTTCGATCTCCACCTGCAGCGCCTTGGCGCGCGCGCGCAACCAACCGGGGAGTGCGGCGGTCTCGACCGGCCAGACCGGCACCCACACGCCGTGCTTCTCGACCGCGCGCACCCACGCGGCATCGCCGGCTTTCTTGTCGAGCTTGTCGGTGACGATCAGGCAAACCACGTCGGGCGGCGGCGATTCTGCCAGCTGCGTCAATTGTGCGGCGCCCTTGTCCGGCTTGCCGCTGGGCATGCGCAATTCGAACAGGCGCCGCTCGGCGAACAGAGACAAGGATTGGCTGGCGCTGCGCAGGCCGTCCCAGCTGAAGCTGCGGTCGATGAAAAACACCTGGCGGTCGGCATAACCGGCCTTGCGTGCAGCCGCGCGGATGGCATCCGCTGCTTCGCCCACCAACAGCGGTTCATCACCCGATACCAGATAGAGGGGAGCCAGGCCGCGCGCCAGCGCGGCGGGTAGCTGATCGGAATTCAGGCGCAAAGAATGATTCTCGCGGCCACGCTGGTAACCTTCAGCAGGCTAATAATGTTCGGGACCGGCGAGCGCCGCCCGCGCAGTTTGATATTCGGCATACAGGCGCGACACCAACGTCTCCACCGTCTCTATTTCATTGATGCCGCTGACGCTCTGGCCCGCGCCCCAAATATCTTTCCATGCCTTGGAGGCGGCGTTGCCTCCGGAACCGAAATTCATCTTGGTCTTGTCCGCAACCGGCAAATTTTCCGGATCGAGACCAGCCCGCTCGATGCTGCCGCGCAAGTAGTTGCCGGCGACACCGGTGAATAGATTGGTATAGACGATGTCTTCCGCGGCGCTCTCGACCAGCATCTGTTTGTATTCATCGGGTGCATTGGCTTCCTCCGCGGCGATGAAACGGGTGCCGAGATAAGCCAGATCCGCGCCCATGGCGCACGCGGCAAGAATGTCCGCACCGGTGCTCATCGACCCCGACAGGATGATGGTGCCGGCGTACACCCCGCGGATCTGTTTCACCAAGGCAAAGGGGCTCAAGCCGCCGGCATGACCGCCGGCTCCCGCGCACACGGCGATGATGCCATCCACTCCCTGCGCCGCCGCTTTTTCGGCATGGCGAAGATTGATGACATCGTGGAACACCACGCCGCCATAACCATGGACCGCGGCGACCACTTCAGCCGGCGGTCGCAGACTGGTGATGACGATGGGCGCCTTGTGCTTGACGCACAGCGCCACGTCCTGCTCGAGACGGTTGTTGCTGGCGTGCACGATCTGGTTCACGGCATAGGGCGCAACCTTGACTGCGGGATTGGCGCGTTGGTAGGCAGCCAACTCCTCGTTGATCTGCGCCAGCCACTCATCGAGCTGCGAGATCGGACGCGCGTTCAGCGCGGGAAACGCGCCGACGATTCCGGCCTTGCACTGCGCCAGCACCAGCTTCGGCGTCGAGATGATGAACAGCGGCGATCCGATCAGGGGCAGGCGCAGGTGTCCGCGCAGGATGTCTGGAATGGGCATGGTTCTGGCATTATGGCGTCCGCCATGGGTTTTGACACCTCAAATCGGGGAGCGCCAATGAAACCGTTAGTCCTGATTCTCGCCCTGTGCGCCGCCGGCGCGTTGCTGACGCCGGTCCATGCCGCCCAGCCGGCGCTCATCGACCGTGATCTTTTTTTCGGCGAAGTCCCAATCTCCGCCGCCAAAATTTCTCCCGACGGCCGCTTTCTCTCCTTCCTCAAACCGTATAAGGGCACGCGCAACATCTGGGTGAAGGGCGCCAATGAACCCTTCAGCGCAGCCCGTCCCTTGAGCGCCGAGACCACGCGGCCGATTCGCAACTATTTTTGGAGCCGCGATTCCAAGTTCATCCTGTATGCCCAGGACAACGGCGGCGATGAGAACTTCAACGTTTATGCCATCGATCCGGCTCTCCCGGCCGATGCCGGGACAGGGGTGCCGCCCACCCGCGCGCTGACCAACCTGAAGGGAGTGCGCGCGGAGATCTATTCATCGCCACGAAACAAACCCGACATCTTGTACATCGGACTGAACGATCGCGATCCGAAGTGGCCGGATTTGTACGAGCTCCACATTTCCAGCGGCGAGAAATCCCTGCTGCGCAAGAACACCGACAAGATCGCCGCTTGGTTGTTCGACGACGCCGGCGTGCTGCGGCTGGCCACCCGCGTCAACAATGCGGGCGACACCGAGACCCTGAGCGTCGACGCCGGCGGATTCAAGCAGATCTACAGCTGCAGCGTGCTCGAGAGCTGCAATCCGATCGCGCTGGATGCTTCCGGCGACAACGCCTATCTCGTGACCAACAAGGGCACGCTCAACCTGATTGAGCTGGATTTGCTGAATGTGTCGAATGGTTCGATCAAGAAGCTGGAGAGCGATCCCGAGCGCCGCGTCGATCTCGGCAACGCGGAGGTTTCCGATCTGGATCACCGCCTGCTGTACACCGAGTACGAAGGCGACACGCTGCGGCGTTATTTCAAGGATCGCGCCTTCGAGGCCGACTATCGCTGGCTGCAGTCGAAGCTGCCCAAGCTCGAGGTCGACTTCGGCGGCGCTTCGGCGGACGAGAATATTTGGATGGTCACCGGCCACAGCGATGTGGAGCCCGGCGCGGTGTACGTGTGGAACCGCAAGGACAAGACGCTGACGCAGCAGTACCGAGTCCGCGAGCAGCTGCCTCGCGAGTCCCTGGCGCGGCGCAAGCCTTATCACTACAAGTCCTCGGACGGCCTGGACATTCCGGCCTACCTGACCTTTCCCAAAGGACTCGACGCCAAGCAACTGCCGTTGATCATGTACCCGCACGGTGGTCCGTGGGGACGCGACTCAGCGGGCTACGACACCATGGCGCAGTTCCTGGCGAATCGCGGCTATGCGGTCCTGCAGCCCAATTTCCGCGCCTCCACCGGCTACGGCAAGAAATTCCTCAATGCCGGCAACGGCGAGTGGGGCCGCAAGATGCAGGACGATCTCACCTGGGGCGTCAAAGCCTTGGTGGCCGATGGCTCGGTCGACCCCAAGCGCGTCGGCATCGCCGGCGGATCCTACGGCGGTTACGCCACCTTGGCCGGGGTGGCATTCACGCCGGACGTATATGCCGCCGCGGTCGCGATCGTCGCCCCTTCCAATCTGATTACCTTGCTCGACGCCATCCCGCCTTATTGGGAAGCGGGCCGCAAGCAGCTTTACACGCGCATGGCCGATCCAACCACGGCGCAGGGCAAGGCGTTGTTGGTTGCCGAGTCGCCGCTCACCAAAGCCAAGGACATCGTCACACCCCTGCTGGTGGTGCAGGGCAAGAACGATCCCCGCGTCAATGTGCGCGAAAGCGATCAAATCGTCGCCGCCGTGCGCGACAACGGCAAGCCGGTGCAGTATCTGGTGGCGCCGGACGAAGGCCACGGCTTTGCGCGCCCCATCAACAACCTCGCCATGATTGCCGCCTTGGAAAAGTTTTTCGCGCAGTACCTGAACGGCCGCTATCAGCCGGAGATGCCGCCCGAGGTCGCAGCCAAACTTAAGGAAATCACCGTCGATCCCAAAGGGGTCAGCGGTGTGGTGAGTCTGAAGGGAGCGCTGGCGCCGCCGGCCGGCAGCCAATAGCATCGCCGCCTGAATCGGCCGGCTAGGAGCGCCGGCCGATTTTGCCGAGGGGGATTTTGATTTCCGCGGGTGTGGACTGCGCGCCGCTCGAAGTGGCGGCGCCGGCGTCGCTGCCGCAATCCTCGCAGCCGCCGCAAGCGCCCTTGGGTTTGGCGGCCGCTGCCGCCTGAAGCTGCCGCGCCCATCGCGACAGGCCGAATATTCGCGGCGCCCGCGCAGCCAGCCGGCCCGCACCCGCAAGAATGCTCGTGCGCAGCGTCTTGGGTCCCAAGGTCAGCAGCGCATAGCCGGCGCTCGCCGCCAGCAGCAATCCAACCAGCGATTGGTCGAGCCCGTGATTCATGTCAACTCAGCGCCAGCGCGATGCGGTAAGTGATGAAGGAGGCCACATAGGCAAGGCCGAACATATACCCTGCCATGATCAACGGATAACGCCATGTGTTGGTTTCGCGCTTCACGGTTGCCAACGTCGACAGGCATTGCGGAGCGAACACATACCAAGCCAACAGCGACAAGGCCGTGGGCAGGCTCCATGACTGGCTGATCAGGGGCGTCAGCGCGCCGCTCATGTCGTTGCCGGTGGCTGACAGCGCGTAGACGGTGCCGAGCGCGCCCACCGCCACCTCGCGCGCAGCCAAACCCGGCACCAAGGCGATCGAAATCTGCCAGTTGAATCCGATGGGCTTGAATACCACCGCCAGCCACGCGCCGATATGTCCCGCGATGCTGTATTGGATTGCCGGGCCGGCTGCGCCGGGCGGCGGCGCGGGAAAGGAACTCAACGCCCATAGAATCACCATCAAGGTCAGGATGATGGTGCCCACGCGGCTCAGGAATATTTCGACGCGCTGCCAAAGGCCGATCGTGAGATTGCGCAGATTCGGCCAATGATAAGCCGGCAACTCCAGCAGCAGCGCCTGAAGATTCGCGCCGCCCGCTCCGCGCTTGAGCACGAAGGCCACGCCCATGGCGCTCAGCACGCCGATCACGTACAGCGCGAACAACACCAAGCCCTGGAGTTGCAACCCGCCCCACAGGCTGCGTTGCGGAATGAAGGCGCCGATGATGAGCGCATACACCGGCAGACGTGCCGAACAGGTCATCAGCGGCGCAATCATGATGGTGGCCAGTCGATCGCGCGGATTCTGAATGGTGCGGGTCGCCATGATGCCCGGAATGGCGCAGGCGAAGCTCGACAGCAAGGGGATGAAAGCGCGGCCCGACAAGCCGACACTGCCCATGACGCGATCGAGCAGAAACGCGGCGCGCGGCAGATAGCCCGACTCTTCGAGAATCAAAATGAAGAAGAACAGGATGATGATTTGCGGCAGGAACACCAGCACGCTGCCGGCACCGGCGACCACGCCGTTGATCAACAGATCCTTCAGCAGACTGGCGGGAAGCACCCCGCCCAGCCAGTCGCCGAAATCGGCGACACCGAGCCTAATGTCGTCCATCGGCACCTGAGCCCAGGCGAACACGGCCTGGAACATCAGAAACAAAATCACCGCCAGAATGATCGGACCGAGCACCGGATTCAGCACCACGCCATCGACCCGGTCGCT